>NZ_VIRS01000006.1 GCF_006912135.1 Cryptosporangium phraense
CGGGGGGGGGGGGGGGGGGGGGGATCCGCGCGGCGGCGCGGGCGCCGGCCGGCGGGCGCGGCGGCGCGACCGGCTCGGGGACCGAGGCCTTCCCCGCGGCCGGGGGTGCCGTGGGCGCTGGGGGCGCCGGGGGCGCCGGGGGCGCCGTGGCGGCCTGCTGGCCGGCGGGCGGGTTCGAGGGGATCGCGGGGCTGATCCGGGTCTGCTCGACCGAGGCCGGAGGGGTCGGCGCGGAGGGAGCCTCGCGAGCGGGGGCCGGGCTCGTCGGGCGGATCCGGGTCTGCTCGAGCGAGGCCGGGCCGGCCGCGTGGGCTCGGGGCTGGTCGACCGCGGGCGGCGGGACCGGCGAGCGGTGGATCGCGGTCTGGGCCGCGGGATCCGGGGCGCTCGGCGAACGATGGATCGCGGTCTGCTCGGAGCGCGCGGCGTCGGGCTGGATTGCGCCGGGCCGGATTGCGCCGGGCTGGATTGCGCCGGGCGGGACTTCGGTGGGTCGGATCTCGCCTGGGCGAGCCTCGTCGAGGCGGGCGGCGATCTCGGGCGGCAGCGGGGCGATCCGGGTCCGCGCACCCGGCCCCATCTCCTCGTTCAGCTCCTCGGCGGTAGGCGGCGCGAGCCGCTCGTCGACCGGTGCGGGCGCTGACGCCGGCGCGTCGGCCGGACGCTGCTCCGGAATGACCGGCGGTGTGAAGCGGGCGCCACCCGGCAGCTGCGACGGATCGAGCCGCACGGTCCGGGGGCCCTCTTCCTCCTCGGTCATGACTGTCTCCCACCTCTCGACGTCCGGGCTCCGTACGACACGGTTCCAGGCCCGGGGAAACGGTGCCAGGTGAGGGTCAGCATTTCCGTTGTGCAGCTGACAGAACCCCTGTTCGGGGGCCAAAGATCGGAAGATTCGCAGTCGACGCGTTACGCCCGGTGCGGAATCAACGTCCGCGGGCGGCTGTGACCGGAGTTCGCGGCTCCGTCGGCGCGGCCGGATCCCGAGGCGTCGAAGGCTCCACCGGCTCCCCCGCCCGCCCCGCGGACTTGCCCCGCTGCCCGGACTCGGGCCGCCCCGCGGACCGCGGCGGAGCCTCCGGCTTCGGCTGAGCCTCGGTCCGGGGCGCCTTCGCGCGGCGGGCGGACGAACCCTCGCGATGCGTCGCACGCGGACGGTCGGGCCGCAGAGCCGACGCGTACGGCAACGTCGAGCGGCGCCCGTCGAGCCGCCCCGGCACCACCCGACCAGCCGCAAAGAACTCCGACCACCACACCGGCGCCACCCGCACCACGTCGCCCTCGGTCGGCGCGTGCACCATCAGCCCCCGGCCGAGATACACCCCGACGTGATGGATCGTGTTCCAGTCGCTCCGATCCGTCGCAAAGAACAGCAGGTCACCGGGCAGCAACGCGGTCACCGACACCGGAACACTCGCCCGGTACTGCGGCCGCGCGGTGCGCGGCACCGAGACGTCCGCCGCTTTGTACGCCATCTGCACCAGGCCGGAGCAGTCGAACCGGTCCGGGCCTTCCGCGCCCCACTCGTACGGCTTCCCGCGCTGGTCCAACGCGTACCCGACCGCGGTCAGCGCCGCCTTCGCGGCGGACCCGTCCGCGTCGCGCAGGTACTTCTTGGCCAGCGCCGCGTTCGCGGCGTCCTTCTCCCGGTTCAATTCGATCAATGCGGACGCCCGCGCCGCGCGCAATCGCCGGATGGTCGCCGAGCGGGCGGCCAGATTGCGCCGGAGCGCGTCGATCAGCACGCTCTGGCTCTGGACCTCCTCGGCGGCGTGCGCGGCCACTTCACCCCGCAGCTGTTCGCGCGCTCTGGCGACGTCCAGATCGATGGCGGCGGTGCCGATCGTCGGGACGCCGGGCTGGCCGAGCATGGCGGACCGCGGGTCGGTCACCAGGCTCCGGGGCCGGACGGCCTCGGCGATGAACGACGCGCGGGCCCAGGCCTCGGCCCCGGCCCGGGCCCCGGCGGTCTTGACCGCCGCGTCGGTCACCGCGGCGGCGGCCCGGTCGTACGTGGCCTGCAGAGAGCTCAGCTTGACCTGGGCGTCGGACAGTTCCTCGGCCAGCGCCTCGGCCGCCGCGGACTCGCGGGCGATCCGCGCGAGCACCGGATCCGTAGCCGGCCGCACCCGAACCCCCGGCGCCCCACCCGCCACGCCGAGCCGAGCTGTCGCCGCTCCCTCGCTGGGCGAGCCGAGGCCAACGACCGGCGCGGTCGCCGGGTTGCCGGTGGTCGCCGCGGACGCGGCCGGCGCGGTGGTGGCGGCCAACGTCAGCGCGGCGGTGCCGACCACGATCGAGAGCCGGGCCCGCCGCGGCCCCCGGTGAGCGCCGCCCATCAGGCGAAGTGTCCGAGCGTATGTCCGTCTGAGAACACCAATCGGGTATAGCAAGTAATACGCAAATAGTCACGTATCGGACACGTGATGCGTATTCGCGCTCGGCGCCTCGTGGGGATCACCTCGAGTCCGCGCGTACGCTGGGCTCCATGGATTCCGGCCTCAAGCGCGAGATCGAGCAGAAGGTACGAGCGGGCGAACGGCTCTCGTACGACGACGGCGTCGCGCTCTACGACTGCGACGACCTGGCCTGGCTCGGTGGCCTCGCCCACGAGGTACGCACCGCCAAGAACGGCGACGTCGTCGTGTTCAACGTCAACCGCCACCTCAACATGACGAACGTCTGCTCCGCCTCGTGCGCGTACTGCTCGTTCCAGCGCAAGCCGGGCGAGAAGGACGCGTACACGATGCGCATCGAAGAGGCCGTCCGGCTGGCCAAGGACATGGAGTCCGAGGGCCTCACCGAGCTGCACATCGTCAACGGGCTGCACCCGACGCTGCCCTGGCGGTACTACCCGCGCTCGCTGAAGGCGCTCAAGGAAGTCCTCCCGAACGTCTCGCTGAAGGCGTTCACCGCGACCGAGATCCACTGGTTCGAGAAGATCTCCGGCCTCCCCGCCGACGAGATCCTCGACGAGCTGATCGACGCCGGCCTCGAGTCGCTGACCGGCGGCGGCGCCGAGATCTTCGACTGGGAGGTCCGGCAGCACATCGTCGACCACGCCACCCACTGGGAAGACTGGTCGCGCATCCACCGGCTGGCCCACTCCAAGGGCCTGAAGACGCCGTGCACGATGCTCTACGGGCACATCGAGGAGCCGCGTCACCGCGTCGACCACGTGCTCCGCCTGCGCGAGCTGCAGGACGAGACCGGCGGGTTCCAGGTCTTCATCCCGCTGCGCTACCAGCACGACGGGGCGAAGCCGGCCGACGGCAAGATCCGCAACGTGCTCGAGGCGCGCACCCAGATGGCGACGCCGGCCGAGTCGCTGAAGACGTTCGCGGTCTCCCGGCTGCTGTTCGACAACATCCCGCACGTGAAGTGCTTCTGGGTCATGCACGGGCTCTCGCTCGCCCAGCTGTCGTTGAACTACGGGGTCAGCGACCTCGACGGCTCGGTCGTCGAGTACAAGATCACCCACGACGCCGACCGGTACGGCACGCCGAACACGATGCACCGCGAGGGGCTGCTCGACCTGATCCGCGACGCCGGGTTCACCCCGGTCGAGCGGAACACCCGGTACGAGGTCGTGCGACGCTATGACGGGCCGACGTCGCTCGCCGAGCGGCGGGCCGAACCGCAGCCGATGTGGAGCTGACATGACCGAGCGGGAGACCGGCGGCAGCACGAGCACGCTGGAGCGCCTCCACCCGGGGTTCCTCTACACGGTGGCCCGGTTCATGGTGTTCGTGGCCTGTGTGGCGCTTTTGTTCCTGGTCGGGTTCCGGTCGTGGTTCCTGGTGCTGGGCGCGCTGCTGCTCTCGGCCCCGCTGTCGTTCTTCCTGTTGCGTAAGCAGCGGGAGGCGTTCGCGCAGCGGGTCGAGGGTCGGGTGAGCCAGCGTCAGACCGACAAGGCCAAGCTGCGGGCCGCCCTCGCCGGCGACGAGGACGGGCCCGCCTGATCCGAGCAGTCAGTCGTCCAGCGTCGCCCGCCGTGCGGCGCTGAGGTCAAGCTTCATCTCGATCGCCCCGGTAACGACCAACTCGTCGCCGTCGAAGACCTGCGCCAGCTGGTACCAGCCGTCGACCAGTTGGTGGATGGTGATGCTGAACGGGTCGGTCTCCACCACCCAGTAAGCCGGGATCTGCCCTTCGGCGTAGATCCGGCGCTTCGTCTGCCGGTCGAGCCGCTTCGACCCCGGCGAAACGATCTCGATAGAGAGAGCCAGATCCCGGGAGAAGAATCGGGCGACATCTCGGTCGACGCCCGGCCGGATCACCAGCAGATCGGGCACCGTGCACTGGTGCCGGTCGTCGAACTCGACCTCCACCTCGGGCACGACCAGGTAGCCCGCCGGCAGGGCCTGCCGGAGCGCGACCAGTAATTCGACCAGCACGACCTGGTGATTGGCCCTCGGGCGGGACGACACGAGGATCCTTCCGTCGATCAGCTCGTAGCGGTGCGTGTTGTCCTCGGGCAGAAGGTCGAACTGATCGAGGGTGGCGGGGCCGTAGACAGGAGCGGGAGCGCTCGTCGGACTCACCTGCTTCCGATTCGGGGGCAAATCCATTACTCACCTCCGATCTTATCTACACGTCCCAACGGGTAGTCAAGCGCGCTGCTATGCAGAACTGTCAGCCGCGAAACCGCCCGAGTCAAGACCACGTAGAGCCGGTTGAGCCCCCGCGGCTCGGCCGCGACGATCTCGGACGGCTCGAGCACGATCACCGTGTCGAACTCCAGACCCTTCGCCAGCGTCGCCGGCAACACGGTCACCGCCCCGGCCGCGTCCGGCCCCGCGTCCGCGAGTGGGTCCGCTACCGCCAGGCCCGCGTCGGTCAGGGCCGCGGAGACGCGCGCGACCGTCGCGTCCGCCGTGATGACCGCCACCGACCCGGGCTCGGCGACGGCGGCCCGCGCCGCACGGACGGCGGCCGCGATCGGATCTCCGACCGCCTCGACGACGAGCGCGCCGGGCGCCCGGCGGACCGACCTCGCCGGCGAAACGTCGGCGCCCAGCGCCGGCAGCAGGCGGTTCGCGAACTCGACGATCTCGGCCGGCATCCGGTACCCGGTGGTCAGCGGCGTCACGACGGTGCCCGGCTTCTCCAGGTGCCCCAGCAGCGTCGGCCAGTCCCGGGCCGCGTTCACCGCGGTCCCCTGAGCCAGGTCACCCAGCACGGTCAGCGACCCGTACACCGACCGCCGGGCGATCGCCCGCGCCTGCATCGGCGACAGGTCCTGCGCCTCGTCGACGATCACGTGCCCGTATCCCGGCACCCGGTCGAGCAGCCCGGCGGCCTCGTCGATCAGCACCGCGTCGGCCTCGGTCCAGCGGGGGCGGCGCGGGCGCGTGTCCCAGGCGATCGCGTCCTGCTCGGCGTCCGACAGGAGGCCCTCGGCGGCCCGGGCCAGCAGCGACCGGTCCCCGAGCAGCCGCGCCACCAACCCGGCCGGATCGGCGGCCGGCCAGAGCGATTCCAGCCACGTCTTCAGCGGACGCGACCGGGCCACCCGGCTCACCCAGACGTCGGTCGGCGAGCCGCCGCGCCGCTCGACCTGGCGGCGGAACCGCTCGGCGACCCGGCGGGCGACCCGGTCCCGCGCGGTCGAGTACGGCGTCCCTGCCTCGTAGGCGGTCCGGGCCTCGGCCACGATCTCCCCGAGCTCGCTCGGCCCGATCCGCAGCCGGACGCCGTCGGTGATCACGAGCGGCGCCGACGGCGTGCCCAGCCCGGCGGTCAGCGACCGGGCCACCACCGCGGCCATCCGCGCGTCGCCCTTCACCGCGAGCGCGTCGGGCGAGTCCGAGCCCCGGACCGGCACCCGGGCGACCAGCTGCCCGACCGTCCGCTGTTGGACGTCGACCTCCCCGAGCGCGGGCAGGACCTCGGCGATGTACCCCAGGAACGCGGTGTTCGGACCGACCACGAGCACCCCGGAGCGGCTCAGCCGCTCCCGGTAGGCGTAGAGCAGGTAGGCCGCGCGGTGCAGCCCGACCGCGGTCTTCCCGGTGCCGGGCGCGCCCTGGATGCAGAGGCTGGTCTCCAGGCCGGCCCGGACGAGCGCGTCCTGGTCGGGCTGGATCGTCGCGACGATGTCGCGCATCGGGCCGACGCGGGGCCGCTCGATCTCCTCGGCCAGCAGCCGGGAGCCCAGCCCGGTCTCCTCGCCCGACTCCAGGTGCTCGTCCTCGAACGACGTCAGCCGGCCGGCCGAGAACCCGAACCGCCGCCGGCGGCGTACGCCCTCCGGCGCGATGGCGCTGGCCTGGTAGAACGCGGTCGAGACGGGCGCGCGCCAGTCGACGACCAGCGGATCGCCGGCCACGTCGGTGACATGCCGCCGTCCCACGTGAAACGTCTCGCCCGCGTAGGGCGTCCCGGTCGGCCCGAAGTCGAGCCGGCCGAAGAACAGCGGGGTGGTCCCGTCGTCGAGCAGCTGCTCCAACCGCTTCGCGAGCGCTCGGGCCAGCATCTCGGCGGAGAACGGATCCCCACCGGCGTCGGTCCGGGTCAGCTCCTCGGTCCGCTTCCGCATCGCCGCCAGCGCGGCCCGCGAGGTCTCGAGGTGGCTCGCCTCGGCGGTGAGCTCGGCGTCCAGGGATGTCATGGGTGGGCCTCCGGGACCGGTGACGGGTCCCCACTGCCCTAGGCCCGGCGCTTCGCTCCGGGACGCCCGGCTTCGACGGGGTCGAGGCCAACGACCCTAGAACATGCGGACGCTTCGCCGCGAGCCGATTCTGCCTGCGAATGAAAACTGGTCTAACGGGCATTAAGCGTGCGATATTAGACCTAAAGGGGAGAGGGGTTCGTCCGTGCTCAAGCGCACACCGGTGAACGGCACCAAGACCAAGGTCACATTCAGCCTGCCGATCGACGACTCGACGCCCTCGGTGAGCGTCGTCGGGGACTTCAACGGCTGGCAGCCGGGCAAGCACGAGCTGACCCCGCGACGCAACGGAGTCCGCAGCGTCACGCTCACGCTGCCGTCCGGCGAGCATCGCTTCCGCTACCTGGGCACCGGCGGCGTCTGGCTCGACGACGCCGAGGCCGACCGGATCGACGCCCAGGGCAGCGTCCTCGTCGTCTGAGTCCGACGTACTGTCGGGAGAGTGAAACAGGACGCTCCCCGACGCCCCCGGGTCGGACACATCCAGTTCCTGAACTGCCTCCCGATCTACTACGGGCTGGTCCGTACCGGAGCGCTGCTCGACGTCGACCTCAGCAAGGACACCCCCGACCGGCTGAACGACGCGCTGGTCCGCGGTGACCTCGACATCGGGCCGATCAGCCTGGTCGAGTACCTGCGCAACGCCGACCAGCTGCTGCTCCTGCCGGACATCGCGGTCGGCTCGGACGGGCCGGTGCTGTCGGTGAACATCGTGTCGCAGCGGCCGCTCGAGGAGCTGGACGGCCGCCGGGTCGCGCTCGGCTCGACCAGCCGCACCAGCGTGCTGCTGGCCCGGATGCTGCTGGCCGAGCGGTACGGCGTCCGGCCCGAGTACTACGTCTGCCCGCCGGACCTCGGCGTGATGATGCAGGAGGCCGAGGCCGGCGTCCTGATCGGCGACGCCGCGCTGCGCGCGCTGTACGAGGGCCCCGACATGGGGCTGACCGTGACCGACCTCGGTGCGGCCTGGCGGGAGTGGAGCGGGTCGCCGATGGTGTTCGCGGTCTGGGCCGCTCGGCGCGACTTCGTCGAGCGCCATCCGGGCCAGGTCAAGGACGTCCACGATGCCTTTCTGCGGTCGCGTGACCTCTGCCTGACCCAGATCGACGACGTCGCCGCGGACGCCGCCCGCTGGGAGGTGTTCGACGCCGCGACGCTGGCCAACTACTTCCGGACGCTGGACTTCTCGCTCGGGGCCCGCCAGGTCGACGGGTTGCGGGCGTTCGCGGCCAAGGCGGCCGCAGCCGGCGAGGTTCCGCCCCTTCCGGCCGCCGGGCCGGAGTTCGTTCAGCTCTAGTCCGTGTCACTTACGGCGGCGCGCCCTCGCCGGGCACGCCCGGCGCACCCGTGCGCCGGGCGCTTGACTAGTTGCGGTTCGGCGCGATGCTGACGTCCGTGAGAACTCGTTCGTGGGCTCTGCCCGCGCTGGCCGGTGTCGCTGCGGCGGCGTCGGCGCTGGGTGTGGCCGAGGTGGTGGCGGCGTTCGTCGGGCCGTCGTCGTCGCCGGTGACCGCGGTGTCGGGGGCGATCGTCGACCGGATTCCGCGGTCGCTCGAGCAGTTCGGGGTGCAGACGCTCGGGCACTGGGACAAGCCGGTGCTGACCGTGATCATTCTGGTCGTGCTGGCCGGGATCGCGGTGGCGGCGGGAATTCTGGCCAGGCGTCGGGTAGCGTTCGGATTGCTGGTATTTGTTGCTTTTGCGGTAATTGGAGTGCTTGCTACCGCGTCGCGTCCGGACTCGACCACCATGGCGGTCTGGCCGACCGTGGTCGGCGCGGGGGTCGGCATGGCGGTGCTGTCTTTGCTGGTACCGCGCGCGCTGGCCGTCGAGGACTCCGTCCGGGCCGCGGAGCCGGCCGATGTCGGGGGTGCGGCCGGCTCCGCCTCTGCCGCCGCGACCACGCCCGCCGCCGTGCGCGCGGGCGCGCCGGTCGCGCCGCCGCCTCTGCCGACGCTCGGCGGCGGCGCCGGTTCGCGGCGATCGTTTCTCTACCTGGCGGCCGGCACCACGGCGGCGGCCGCGGTCGTCGGGGGTGGAGGGCGGCTGATCGGGCGGTGGCGCGGGGTCAGCGAGGAGCGCGCCGCGATCACGCTGCCGAAACCCGCCGACCCGGCGCCCCCGCTCCCGGCCGGCGCGAAGCTCGACGCCGAGGGCGTCAGCCCGCTCTTCACCCCGAACAGCGACTTCTACCGGGTCGACACCGCGTTCGTGCTCCCCCAGGTGAACCCCAAGAACTACAAGCTCCGGATCCACGGCCGCGTCGCCCGCGAAATGGAGTTCACCTACCAGGACCTCCTCGACCGGCCCCTGGTCGAGCGCGACGTCACGCTCACCTGCGTCTCCAACGACGTCGGCGGTGACCTGGTCGGAAACGCGCGCTGGCTGGGCGTCCGACTGAAGGACCTGTTGGACGAGGTCGAGCCGGACCCCGACGCGGATCAGCTCGTCGGCCGCTCGGCCGACGGCTGGACCTGCGGAACCCCGACGGCGGCCTGCCGGGACGGGCGGGACGCGCTGATCGCGGTCGGCATGAACGGCGAGCCACTGCCGGTGGCGCACGGATTCCCGGTGCGGATGGTCGTACCCGGCCTGTACGGGTACGTGTCGGCGACGAAGTGGCTGGTCGACCTGGAGCTGAGCCGGTTCAGCGACTTCGACGCGTACTGGGTCCCGCGCGGCTGGGCGCAGCAGGCGCCGATCAAGGTCGCGTCCCGGATCGACACGCCCCGGGCCGGAGCGAAGGTGTCCGACACGGTGACGGTGGCCGGCGTGGCCTGGGCCCAGCACGTGGGCATCGCGAAGGTGGAGCTCAAAGTCGACGACGGCCCCTGGCAGCAGGCGACGCTGGCCGCCCAGGACTCGATCGACACCTGGCGTCAGTGGCGCTGGGACTGGAAGCCCTCCGGCTCCGGAGATCACGTGATCAGCGTCCGGGCGACGAACGCCGACGGGGTGACCCAGCCCGAGCAGTACGAGCCGCCCGCCCCGGACGGCTCACAGGGCTGGCACTCCGTCGACGTGACCGTCCGCTAAGCCAGACCCAGGCGGGAGACGACCTCGGACGAGTAGTCGTCGTGGGTGTCGGCGATCTCCTCCAGGTCGACCTCGTGCTCGATCGCGTCGCCGGGGACCCGGTCGAGCAGGTAGGCGATCGACTCGCGCACCAGGTCGGCCTCCGACAGACCGTCCGGCACCGGAACCAGCTCGTCGAACAGGTCGTCCGGGACCGTGACATGGTGGTTCGTCGTGTCTGTGCCTGCAGCACCCTCGGTGAGCGTGACCGCGTACTCGTGTTCGCCCAACGGCTGGACCTCGATCTTCTGCATGGAAGCCCGGGTACCCTCGACTTCGTGACCGGAACCGCTGCCACTGCCGACATCCTCCAGCGCGCCGCTGACGGCGGCCGCATCTCGCCGGACGAGGCGTTGCTGCTCTACACCGACGCCCCGCTGCACGGGCTCGGCGAGGCGGCCGACACGGTCCGGCGGCGGATGTACGGCGACATCGCCCACATCGCGACGTACATCATCGACCGGAACATCAACTACACGAACGTCTGCGTCACCGCGTGCAAGTTCTGCGCGTTCTACCGCGCGCCGAAGCACAAGGAAGGCTGGTCGCACGATCTCGACGAGATCCTGCGCCGCTGCGACGAGGCCGTGAAGCTCGGTGCGACGCAGATCATGCTCCAGGGTGGCCATCACCCGGAGTACGGCGTCGAGTACTACGAGACGGTGTTCAGCGCGATCAAGCGCGACTTCCCGTCGCTGACGCTGCACTCGCTCGGCGCGTCCGAGGTCGAGCACATGTCCCGCGTCTCCGGGGTGTCGATCGAGGAGTCGATCACCCGCATCCACGCGGCCGGGCTCGACTCGTTCGCCGGGGCCGGGGCGGAGATCCTGGTCGAGCGTCCGCGGAAGGTGATCGCGCCGCTCAAGGAGTCGGGTGAGCGCTGGCTCGAGGTGATGGAGACCGCGCACGGGCTCGGCGTCGAGTCGACCGCGACGTTCATGATGGGCACCGGCGAGACGAACGCCGAGCGCATCGAGCACATGCGGATGATCCGTGACGTGCAAGACCGCACCGGCGGTTTCCGCTCGTTCATCCCCTGGACGTACCAGCCCGAGAACAACCACCTGAAGGGCAAGACGCAGGCCACCAGCCTGGAGTATCTCCGCCTGGTCGCAACCGCCCGGCTGTTCTTCGACAACGTCCGGCACCTGCAGGGCTCGTGGCTGACGACCGGCAAGGACATCGGCCAGCTGACGCTCCACTACGGCGCGGACGACCTCGGCTCGGTGATGCTCGAGGAGAACGTGGTGTCCAGCGCCGGGGCCAAGCACCGGTCGAACCGCACCGAGCTGATCCACCTGATGCGCAGCGCCGGGCGGACGCCGGCCCAGCGCGACACGCTCTACGACCACCTCGTCGTGCATGAGGACCCGGCGAACGACCCGAGCGACGACCACATCGTGTCGCACTTCGCGTCGACCGCGTTGCCTGGTGGCGGCGTCGGCCGGAACCTTCCGTTGGTCGAGGCGAGCTGATCTCAGCGCGCGGAATGGCGCTGGACGCGAGATCATTCATGGGTGGCGAGTGACGAAGGGGCGGTGCGCGCTTCCTGGGCGGGACCGCGCCTGACCGCGGGAGCGGTCGCGAGGCGTCTCGGCGTCGCCGTCACCACCCTGCGCACCTGGGATCAGCGCTACGGCCTCGGGCCCACCGAGCACGAGGCCGGGCGGCACCGGCGCTACTCCGCGGAAGACGTCCGCCGGCTGGAGATGATGCGCCGGCTGACGTTCCAGGGCGTGTCACCGGCCGACGCCGCCCGCACCGCGCTGGCGGCCAGGGCCGATGAGCTGACCGAACCGTCTGCACGGCCGGCCGCGCGGGTGCCCAGCCGCCGGGTCATGCCGGTGGGGCTGGCCCAGGCCGCTGCCCGCGGGCTGGCCCGGGCCGCCGGCAGCATGGACTCGGACGCGATCGCGGAAGAGATCCGGACCTGTCTGCGCACCTACGGCACGGTGCTGACCTGGACCGAAGTGCTGGTGCCGGTGCTGTCGGCGCTGGGCCAGCGCTGGCAGGCCGGGCACAGCGTCGTCGAGATCGAACACCTGCTGTCGTGGCACATCTCGACCGAGCTGCGGATGGTGGTGCCGGGCCCGTCCGGCCCGCGCCGGTCGCGGAACAACGACGAACCGATCCCGGCCCTCGCGCCACCTCGGACGCTGCTCGCGTCGGTCGAGGACGAACAGCACACGCTGCCGCTCGAAGCGCTGGCCGCGGCCCTGCGCGAAGCCCGGCGCGGTACCCGGATCCTCGGCGCCCGGGTGCCGACCGACGCGATGGTCGAGGCCGTGCGTCGCACCGGGCCGGCCGTCGTCGTGCTCTGGTCGCAGATACCGGACACCGCCGATCCGACCGTCTTCACGCGGCTGGCCGCCCTCGGGCGTCCGGTGCGGATGGTGGCCGCCGGGCCGGGCTGGCTGGCCTCGCGCCGACGGATGCCGAGTGGGGTCGCCCTGCCGACGACGCTGGTCGAAGCCGTGGAGGGCGTGCTGGCGGCGCTCGGCGGCCCGACCGGAACCGGAGCTTCTCGAGATGCGGGCCGGCGCCTCTCACGATAGGAATCGACTCAGAAGCGATGCGCCGCCAACCGGGACGAGGTCGAGGATGAGCACGCGAACCAGCACTACCCCACGGCGGGCAAGCGTGCCGAAACCCAGACCGACGAGCGTCGACGTCCGGGCGCGCGTCGGCCTGGTGCTGGAAGACTTCCTCGCCGACTACACCGGGGTGCTGGGCCGGGTGGGCGAGGAGCTGTCCGACCTCGACGCGCCGCTGCAGGCCGCGGTGCTGTCCGGGGGCAAGCGCCTCCGGCCGCTGTTCGCGTACTGGGGCGCCCGGGCCGCCGGGGCCCCGGACGACGAGTCGCTGGTCCGGGCGGCCGCGTCGCTGGAGCTGCTGCACGCGTTCGCGCTGATCCACGACGACGTGATGGACGACTCCGACCTGCGTCGCGGACGCCCGTCGGCGCACCGGGCGCTGGCGGCGGCGCACCGGGCCGGCGGGCGGCACGGCGACGCCGACCGGTACGGGACGGCGACCGCGATCCTGCTCGGCGATCTCCTGCTCGTGCTCTCGGAGCAGATGCTGACGTCGTCCGGCGCCGGGGCCCGGGCGCGGGACGTGTTCGCGTCGATGCGGCTGGAGCTGATGGCCGGGCAGTACCTCGACATCGCGGCGCCGACCCGGGGCGGGGTGTCGCTGGACCGCGCGCTGCGGATCGCCCAGTACAAGAGCGGCAAGTACACGGTGGAGGCTCCGCTGCACCTGGGCGCGGCGGTGGCCGGCGCGCCGGTCGCGGTGGTGGACGCGTACACCGCGTTCGCGCTGCCGATCGGCGAGGCGTTCCAGCTCCGCGACGACCTGCTCGGGGTGTTCGGTGACAGCGCGGTGACCGGCAAGCCGTCGGGGGAAGACCTGCGCGAGGGCAAGCAGACCGCTCTGATCGCGCTGACCCGCTCGAACGCGTCGGCGGCGGGTACCGAGCTGCTCGAATCGCAGCTGGGCACCCCGGACGTCGACGTGGACGCGCTGCGCGGGGTGATCGTCGACTCGGGCGCGTGCGACCTGGTCGAGCGGATGATCGAGGAGCGGTGCGCGCACGCGCTGGCCGTGCTCGACGCCGCACCGCTGACCCGGGAGGGCCGCGACGCGCTGCGAGAGCTGGCGTCCGCCGCCGTGGACCGCGTCGCCTGACGACGAAGCGGGGTCTCAGCGCGCGCTGAGACCCCGATTTCGCGTCACACCCCGCGGAGCAGCCGCGGGACGACCTTCCCGGTGGCGTTGCGCGGTAGCTCGGGCAGGAAGTGCACGTCCCGGGGCACGCAGTATCGGGCCGCCCGGGCCTTCACCAGCTCACGCACGCCCTCCGCGTCCAGCGCGGAGCCCTCGTGGAGCACCACGTACGCGACCAGCCGCTGGCCCCACTCCGGGTCGGGCACCCCGAGCACCGCGACCTCGCGGACCTCGGCCGCCTCGGTCAGGATGTTCTCGACCTCGCGCGGGAACACGTTCTCGCCGCCCGACACGATCATGTCGTCGTCGCGGCCGTCCACGAACAACAACCCCGTGTCGTCGAGGTGCCCGACGTCCCCGGTGCTCATGAACCCGTCCTTGACCTCTTTGCCCGCGCCGTTCGTGTAGCCCTCGAACAACATCCCGTTGGCCACGAAGATCCGCCCCGGCGTCCCGACCGGCAGCTCGCGCCCCTCGGCGTCCAGGATCGCGATCCGGGTACCGAGCGGCTTGCCGCCCGCGGTGCGCGGAGCCCGGCGGAGGTCGGCCGGCGTCGCGATCGTCGCCCACGACACCTCGGTCGACCCGTACAGGTTGTAGAGGACGTCGCCGAACGCGTCCATGAAGTGCAGCGCGAAGTCCCCGATCAGCGCCGACCCGCTGCTCGCTACCGCGCGCAGCGCGCTCAGGTCGTACTTCGCCCGGACGTCGGGCGACAGCTCCAGCATCCGCTGCATCATGATCGGGACGACGAAGACGCCGTTGGCGTGGTGGTCGGCCAGATCGGCGAGCGCGGTCTCGGGATCGAACCGGCGGCGCAGCACGAGCGTCGCCCGCAGCCCCATCCCGACCTGCAGCCCGGCGAATCCCCAGGTGTGGAACAGCGGCGCCGGGATCGCGATCGTGTCCCGCACCTTCAGCGGGATCTTCGACAGGATCGACGCGAGGGCCCCGAGCCCGTGCGGCGGCGGCCGTCGCGCGCCTTTCGGCGCGCCGGTGGTGCCCGAGGTCAGCACGATCGTCCGCCCGACGATCTCGGGCGGCGCGGCCCGGCCGCCGGGGTTCCCGCCGACGAGGTCCTCGAGCGTCGTGTGCCCGCCGTCTTCGTCCCAGGCCACGACCAGGGGGACGCCGGGCGGCGGACCGCCGATGAGCCGGACGAACTCGTCGTCGGCGATGAGCAGTTCGACCTTCTGCTCGCGCAGCACCGCCTGGAGCTGGCTGCCGGAGAGGCCGGTGTTCATCAGCACGGTGTCGGCGCCGAGCATGGCGCTGGCGACCAGCGCCTCGATCAGACCGGCGTGGTTGCGGCACAGCACGGCGACCCGGGTCCTGCCCTGCACGCCTCGCTGGGCCAGGCCCTGCGAGATGCGGGTGGCGCGATCGATGAGCTCGGCGAACGTGACCTGGCGCCGTTCGTCGATCAGCGCGATCCGGTCGGGGTCGCGGGCGGCGGCGCTGGTGTAGCCGCCGGCCAGGCTCAGGCCCCAGCTGCGGAGGGCGGCGAGCTGCTTGGCGACGCGGTCCGGGCGCCCGGGCGCGATGACGCCGGCCTTGATCAGCGTCGAGGCGAGCTGGGTGGTGTACACGGGTCAGCCCGGGATCTCGAAGATCTTGGCCAGCACCGCGGCCAGGCCCAGGTCGCCCCGCACCTTGAGCTTCCCGGTCATGAACATCGTCGTCGGCTTGCCGTTGCCCGACGTGAGCAGCAGGAACTCGGGGCCGCCGAGGATGATCGTCGTGTCGGCCTCGTGCTCCGGCGACGCGTTCACGTCGCAGCGATCGCCGTGCAGCACGAGCTCGAACTCGTCGGTGCTCCCGTCCGGGCCGCCGGTCACCTTCCAGTGGATGACCTTCCGGGCCCGGGGCTGACCGGCGCGGTAGTGCTCGGCGAAGCGCCGGAGGATCTGGTCGAGGACGGCCGTCCGCAGTGGGCTCTTCATCACCGCGTCGAGCTGGTCGCGCCGGGCGCGGCCGATCAGCCGGGCGAACGCGGCCGGATCGACGTCGTCGAGGTTCTCCTCGGACGCGGACGCCAGGAGCGCCTCGAACTCCTCGACGCTGATCTTCTTCGGGTCTATCTCGGCCAACGACATGGCGGAGCTCCCTCGAGTCGGAACCTTACGCGCCAGTAGGTTACTCGCTGGTTAAACAACCGGGCCAGAGGTTCGGCGAAAGTGGCGATTAGGCTGTGCGCATGACGCGGGCATCACTGGACAAGCGGCCGGGCGACGTTGCGGCGATGTTCGATCAGGTCGCGGCTCGCTACGACCTCACGAACACGGTGCTCTCGTTCGCGCAGGACCGGCGGTGGCGCGCGATCACCGCCGACGTGCTCGACCTGCGGCCGGGGGAGCGGTGCCTCGACCTCGCCGCCGGTACCGCGGTCTCCACCGCCGAGCTGGCGCACTCCGGCGCCGACGTGGTCGCCTGCGACTTCTCGCTCGGGATGCTGCGCGAGGGCCGCGACCGGGGCGTCCCCCTGGTGGCCGGCGACGCGATGCACCTGCCGTTCCCCGATGCGACGTTCGACGCGGTGACGATCTCGTTCGGGCTGCGCAACGTGGCCGACACGAAGGCCGGGCTGGCCGAGATGGCGCGGGTCACCAAGCCCGGGGGCCGCCTCGTCGTGCTCGAGTTCAGCCACCCGACCTGGGCGCCGTTCCGCACGGTCTACACCGAGTACCTGATGAAGGCGCTACCGCGGGTCGCCCGCACGGTGAGCAGCGCCCCGGACGCGTACGTCTACCTGGCCGAGTCGATCCGCGCCTGGCCCACCCAGGAAGACCTGGCCCACACGGTCGCCGCCACCGGCTGGAGCAAGGTCCGCTGGCGCAACTTGACCGGCGGAATAGTAGCGCTGCACCACGCTTTCAGGAGTTGACGCTCAGGCAGGCGACTCGTTTGCCGGCGGTGCCGGCTCGGCCGGCCATGGTCTGGGTCTTGTCGGCGTGGATGACCAGCGACTTCGGGGTCTCGGTGAACACCCACATCTGAGTGCTCTTGCTCTCGCCGTCGCCCTGCGAGTCGGTCGTGACGTCGAGCCACACCTCGTTCTGGGCGTTCGCGTAGGCCGGGTTCACCGACGGCGGCGACGCGGAGGCGGCCGGGTCCATCCGGTGCTGGTAGTGCGGGCCGGCGGCCTCGCCGGTCGCGCCGCACGGCTTCGTGTGCAGGTGCGCCCCGTAGGTGCGGTTCGGCAGCAGCCCGGTGACCGACAGCGTCACGGTCGTGGTGTCGACGACCTGCCCGATCACCAGGTGCGCGGTGGCGCCCGACGGCACCAGCGCGGAGTCGTACGAGACGGCTTTGCGGCCGGGCGAATATCCGCTGAACGTTCCCTGCGCCGTGATCGGCTGCGGCGCCTCCAGAGCGCCGGAGGCCGCCGTCTCCGGCCCGTCGGACGAATCGGTGCCGCCGCAACCGGCGGCGACCAGGGCGGTAGCCGCCAGGACGAGCGCTGCGGACCGACGCATCAATGCCTCCAAGAACGCGCACGAAGAACGCCACAAATACGGATATGTGGCTATTCCGTTCTTCGCGCACGCTACTCCGTGCGTCGATTTTTTGTGACCCCGCCCATAAGACGCCGTTCGCTTCGGCGTCGGGATATAACCCCGCAAAGCGACCCAGGCTGACCAGCTTGTTCACTGATTCGGCCCGCGGTCCCATATCAGAGTTAGGCGAGCCTTAGTACCCGCCCATGTGATGGGCGGCATAGACTGCCCTCACTTACTTCGTGAACATTTTCACAAGCGCACCAGACCCCAGTAAGACAGTCGAGAGGCCGCCGTGACCACCGAGCCCGCTCCCCGCGGTGCCGAGCCCCCCGTGGTCGACACCGCCGACACGCACGCCGACGTCGTCGTCGTGGGTGCCGGCCCTGCCGGGTCGGCCGCTGCCTATCACCTCGCCAACTCGGGCCTCGACGTCCTGCTGCTGGAAAAGACCGAATTCCCCCGCGAGAAGGTCTGCGGCGACGGTCTGACGCCCCGGGCGGTGCGCTCGCTGGTCTCGATGGGCATCGACACCTCGGTCGAGAACGGCTGGCTGCACAACAAGGGCCTGCGTGTGATCGGCGGCGGCGTCCGCATGGAGCTGCCCTGGCCCGAGCTCGCGGCCTACCCGAACTACGGCCTCACCCGCACCCGGATGGACTTCGACGACATGCTCGCGAAGGCCGCCGTCAAGGCCGGTGCGCGCCTGCAGACGTCGACGACGGTCACCGGCCCGGTGCTCTCGACGGCCGGGCGGGTCGTCGGCGTCGAGGCCGAGGTCGGGCCGGAGAAGACGCCGGTCACGTACCGGGCCCCGCTGGTGATCGCGGCCGACGGGGTCTCCGGCCGGTTCGCGCTCGCGCTCGGGCTGGCCCGCAACGAGGCCCGGCCGATGGGCGTGGCCGTGCGGCGGTACTACGAGAGCCCGCGCCACGACGACGACTATCTCGAGTCCTGGCTGGAGCTCTGGGACAAGGTCGACGGCAAAGACCGCCTGCTGCCCGGCTACGGCTGGATCTTCGGGCTCGGTGACGGCCGGTCCAACGTCGGACTGGGCATCCTGAACAGCTCGGCGGCGTTCAAGGACGTCAACTACCGGCAGTTGCTCAAGACCTGGATGGCCAGCACTCCGGAGGAGTGGGGCTTCCGCGAGGAGAACGCCGACGGGCCGATCCGCGGCGCCGCCCTCCCGATGGGCTTCAACCGCAAGCCGCACTACACCCGCGGCCTGATGCTGGTCGGCGACTCCGGCGGCATGGTCAACCCGTTCAACGGCGAGGGCATCGCGTACGCGATGGAGTCCGGCGAGATCGCCGCGGAGGTCGCCGTACAGGCGCTCGCGCGTCCGGCCGGGCCCAACCGCGAGCGGGCGCTGCGCGCCTATCCGACGCTGCTGACCGAGCGGTACGGCGGCTACTACCGCCTCGGCGGCGTGTTCGTGAAGCTGATCAGCAACCCCGACATCATGAAGGTCGCGACCCGGCACGGGCTGCCGCACCCGCTGCTGATGCGGTTCGTGCTCAAATTGCTCGCGAATCTCACCGATCCCCGGGGCGGGGACGCGATGGATCGGGTCATCAACGGTCTCACCAAGCTCGCACCCGCAGTCTGATTCCGTCCGGCATTCGATACCAATAGCTTCACGGCACTTCCTCGCTGCACACCGACGTCAGGGAAGGGAACCGATGGACACCGGTGGTTCACTCGCGCTTTACATGCCGATCGTCGGCCTTTTCATCCTCGCCGTCGTCTTTGCCGTCGGCAGTGTGGCGGCGGCGGCCGTGGTCGGCCCGAAGCGCTACAACAAGGCCAAGCTGGAAGCCTACGAATGCGGCATCGAGCCGTCACCGCAGGCGAGCGGCGGGGGTCGTTTCCCGGTCAAGTTCTATTTGACCGCGATGCTGTTCATCGTCTTCGACATCGAAATCATCTTCCTTTACCCGTGGGCCGTGGCGAACGAGTCGCTCGGCGTGTTCGGGCTGGTGGAGATGGTGCTGTTCATCGCCACCGTGTTCGTCGCCTACGCGTACGTATGGCGTCGCGGCGGCCTCGACTGGGACTGAGTCGCAACCCGACTAGCCCATTCACTCTGAGAGGGGTCCGCGCCATGGGGCTGGAAGAAAAACTCCCCGGCGGGGTTCTGGTGACCACCGTCGAGAAGCTCGTCAACTGGAGCCGTAAGTCGTCGATGTGGCCGGCCACGTTCGGCCTGGCCTGCTGCGCGATCGAGATGATGACGACCGGGGCGGCCCGGTACGACTTCGCGCGATTCGGCATGGAGCGATTCGCCGCCACTCCGCGCCAGGCCGACCTGATGATCGTCGCCGGCCGGGTGAGCCAGAAGATGGCCCCGGTGCTGCGTCAGATCTACGACCAGATGCCCGACCCCAAGTGGGTGCTGTCGATGGGTGTCTGCGCCAGCTCGGGCGGCATGTTCAACAACTACGCGATCGTCCAGGGCGTCGACCACGTCGTCCCGGTCGACATGTACCTGCCCGGCTGCCCGCCGCGTCCGGAGATGTTGCTGGACGCCGTGCTGAAGCTGCACGAGAAGGTCATGCACGAGCCGCTCGGGCCCAAGCGCAAGGCCGAGCTGGCCGAGGCCAAGGCGAACGGCACCGCGAAGCGCTACGGCACGATGCCGTCCTCGTTCCGCTACGACAAGACGCTCCGCAAGGAATGGGAGCAGGCCGAGGCCGAGGGCCGCGCCGAGCAGTACCGGATCGAGAAGACCGCCGAGCAGTTCAAGGCAGGGACGCGCAAGTGAGCATCGAAAGCCCCGAGGGCACCGAGGGCGAAGAGAGCCGCGCCCGCAAGGGCATGTTCGGCGTCTCCGGCACCGGTGACACGTCCGGCTTCGGCGGTCTGGTCCGCCAGGTCGCCGACCCGCACTCGACCCCGCGCCCCTACGGCGGGTACTTCGACGAGGTCGTCGACCTGCTGGGCGAGGAGGTCGCCCGGGCCGACCTCGGCTTCGAGGATGCGGTCTACCGCGTCGTCGTCGACCGCGGCGAGCTGACGCTCTACGTCCGGCCGGAGCGGATCGCCGACGTCGCCCTGCTGCTCCGCGACTCCGACGGGCTGCGCTTCGAGCTGCTGAGCTCGGTGTCCGGTGTCGACTATCTGGACGCCCCGTTCGGTGCCGACGACGACGAGAAGGCCAAGCGGCTGCACGTCGTCTACCAGCTCACCAGCATGACGTTCCGCCGCCGGATCCGGCTCGAGGTGGCGGTGAGCATCGAGGACCCGCGCGTCCCGTCCGTCACGTCGGTCTACCCGACCGCCGACTGGCAGGAGCGCGAAGTCTGGGACATGTTCGGCGTGCTGTTCGAGGGCCACCCGGCGCTGACCCGGATCCTCATGCCGGACGACTGGGACGGCCACCCGCAGCGCAAGGACTACCCGCTCGGTGGCGTACCGGTCGAGTACAAGGGCGCGGAGATCCCGCCGCCCGACACCCGCCGGGCGTACCGGTAAGGAGGTCATGACATGACTCAGACGACCGACCCGTACGCCGGCTCCCGGGAGACCACCGAGGGGCGCGTCTACACGGTCACCGGCGGCGACTGGGACTCGATCCACGCCGAAGACCCGCTCGCCAGCGAGCGCATCGTCGTCAACATGGGGCCCCAGCACCCGTCGACGCACGGCGTGCTGCGGCTCGTCCTCGAGCTCGAGGGCGAGACGATCACCGAGGCCCGCACGGTCATCGGGTACCTGCACACCGGCATCGAGAAGAACACCGAGTACCGCACGTGGACGCAGGGCACCACGTTCGTCACCCGGATGGACTACCTCTCGCCGATCTTCAACGAGACCGGCTACTGCCTCGCGGTCGAGAAGCTGCTCGGCGTCGAGGTGCCCGACCGCGCGACGACGATCCGCGTCCTGCTGATGGAGCTCAACCGGATCAGCTCGCACCTGGTGTGGCTGGCCACCACCGGCATGGAGCTCGGCTCGACCACGATGATGATCTACGGCTTCCGCGAGCGGGAGCACGTCCTCGACCTGTTCGAGGAGATCACCGGGCTGCGGATGAACATGGCGTTCGTCCGGCCGGGCGGCCTGGCCAACGACCTCCCGGTCGAGGCCGAGCAGAAGATCCGCGAGTTCATCCCGTACATGCGCGGCAAGATCGACGACTACGAGCGGCTGCTCACCGGCCAGCCGGTGTGGAAGGCCCGCACGAAGAACGTCGGCTTCCTCGACGTCACCGGGTGCCTGGCGCTGGGCATCACCGGGCCGGTGCTGCGCTCGGCCGGCCTGCCCTGGGACCTGCGCAAGACGATGCCGTACTGCGGCTACGAGAACTACGAGTTCGACGTCGTCACCGAGACCACCGGTGACGTCTGGGGCCGGTACCTGGTCCGGGTCAACGAGATGCGCGAGTCGTTGAAGATCGTCGAGCAGGCGCTCGACCGGCTCGCCCCGGGGCCGGTCATGGTCACCGACAAGAAGATCGCCTGGCCCGCGCAGCTGGCGCTGGGCGCGGACGGCATGGGCAACTCGCTGGAGCACGTCCGACAGATCATGGGCCAGTCGATGGAGGCCCTGATCCACCACTTCAAGCTGGTGACCGAGGGCTTCCGGGTCCCGGCCGGGCAGGTCTACACCGCGGTCGAGTCGCCCCGCGGCGAGCTCGGCTTCCACGTCGTCAGCGACGGTGGCACCCGGCCCTACCGGGTCCACGTGCGCGAACCCAGCTTCGTCAACCTGCAGGCGTTCCCGGCGATGGTCGAGGGTGCCCCGATCGCGGACGCGATCGCGTCCGGCGCTTCTCTGGACCCGGTTATGGGTGGAGTGGACCGATGACTGAACTGACCGACGAGACGGTCCGCGCCGACCTGGTGGAACAGGCGGCGACGATCGTCGCGCGGTACCCCGAGGGGCGTTCGCGCTCGGCGCTGCTGCCGATGCTCCACCTCGTCCAGTCGGTGGACGGGTACGTGAGCCCGGCCGGCATCGCGTTCTGCGCCGAGCAGCTCGGGATCACCAAGGCCGAGGTCGCGGCGGTGGCCACGTTCTACACGATGTACAAGCGCCGGCCGACGGGCGAGTACCTGGTGAGCGTGTGCACCAACACGATGTGCGGGGTGCTCGGGGGCGACAAGGCCTACGAGGCGCTGGCCGCGTACCTCGAGGTGGGGCACGACCAGACCACCGAGGACGGCCTGATCACGCTGGAGCACGCCGAGTGCCTGGCCGCGTGTGACTACGCGCCGGTGATGACCGTCAACTACGAGTACTTCGACCAGGTGGACGAAGATTCGGCGTTGTCGCTGGTCAAGCAGTTGCAGGAGGGGGAGCGGCCGGCTCCTACGCGCGGGGCGCGGCTGTGTTCGTTCAAGCAGATGTCTCGGCAGCTGGCCGGGTTCACCGACGACCGCGACTCGGTGGCCGACCCGATGATCGGCGTCGAGCCGACGGTGGCCGGTAACCGGATCGCCGAGGAGCGCGGGGTGAGCGTCCCGGGCTACTACCCGAACACGCCCATCCCGAAGAAGTCCGACAAGGACGCCCCGCCCGCAAAGGCCGCCGCCCCGGCCGCGCCGCCCGCCCCAGCTGCGGCGCCCGCCCCGGCTGCGGCGCCCGCGCCGGCTGCGGCGCCCGCGCCGGCTGACAAGGCGGCGGCTGCCTCCACGGCGGAAGGCCCGAAGACGGCCGAGCCACCGGCCGCGCTCATCCCGGTGCAGCCCGCGTCCGCCGCTCCGGCGGCCGACGCGCCCGCTGCCTCCGCGCCCGACGAGGCGGCGAAGCCACCCACGGCGGCGCCAGGCTCATCGTCGACATCAGACACCGGAAGCGAGACGGCGGGGCAGGCGCCGGCGAAGAAGGCCGCGCCGCGGAAGCGGACCACCGGGCCCTCGATCTCAGCCACCGCCGAGCCGGCCGGCAAGCGGCCGGCCAAGCGCGCCACCCGCCGCCCGACCACCGAACGGTCGGCCCCCGCGGTCGAACAGGCGCCCACCGCGCCGGCCCAGGCCACCACCGACCCGCAGGTGAAGGACGTCGAGACCCCGGAGAACCCGGCCGAGACGAGCCCGACCGTGCCGGAGCCGGCCATCGACTCCAAGCCGGCCGGTGACGCACCGCCGACCGATCCCCGCACGGAAAACGAGGGGCAGAAATGAGCGAGCGCGAAGTCCTCACCCCGGTCCTCACCAAGCGCTGGCTCTCGCCCGAGGCGTGGAAGATCTCGGTCTACGAGCGCCTCGACGGCTACGAAGGCCTCCGCAAGGCGATCAAGGCCCACCCCGACGACCTGATCCAGCTGGTCAAGGACTCGGGCCTGCGCGGCCGTGGCGGCGCGGGCTTCCCCACCGGCCTCAAGTGGGGGTTCATCCCGCAGGGCGACGGAAAGCCGCACTACCTCGTGGTCAACGCCGACGAGGGCGAGCCCGGCACCTGCAAGGACCTGCCGTACATGATGGCCGACCCGCACGGCCTGATCGAGGGCATCGTCATCGCGTCCTACGCGATCCGGGCCAACTTCGCGGCGATCTACATCCGCGGTGAGGCCGTGCACGCGGCCCGGCGGCTGCGCAACGCGGTCAACGAGGCCTACGCCCGCGGCTACCTCGGCCGCAACATCCTGGGCAGCGGATTCGACCTCGAGCTCGTCGTCCACTCCGGCGCAGGCGCATACATCTGCGGCGAAGAGACCGCGCTGCTCGACTCGCTCGAGGGCTACCGCGGCCAGCCGCGGCTCAAGCCGCCGTTCCCGGCGGTCGCCGGCCTCTACGGCGGCCCGACGGTCGTGAACAACGTCGAGACGATCGCCAGCGTGCCGTACATCGTGCTCGGCGGGGCCGAGTGGTGGAAGACGATGGGCACCGAGAAGTCGCCCGGCCCCAAGATCTACTCGATCTCCGGCCGGGTGAAGCGCCCGGGCCAGTACGAGTGCACGATGGGCACCACGCTGCGCGAGCTGCTCGAGCTGGCCGGCGGCATGAAGGACGGCCACGAACTGCGGTTCTGGACGCCCGGCGGCTCCTCGACGCCGCTGTTCACCGACGAGCACGTCGATGTTCCGCTGGACTTCGAGGGTGCGGCGGCCGCCGGCTCGATGCTGGGCACCACCGCCATCCAGGTGTTCAGCGACAAGGACGACCCGGTGTACGCCACGTACCGGTGGATCGCGTTCTACGCCCACGAGTCGTGCGGCAAGTGCACGCCGTGCCGCGAGGGCAACTACTGGATGGTCCAGGTGCTGCGCCGGATCCTGTCCGGCCAGGGCACCAAGGCCGACCTCGACACGCTCAGCGACACCTGCGACAACATCTTCGGCCGGTCGTTCTGCGCGCTGGGCGACGGCGCGACCAGCCCCGTTCTCTCGTCGCTGAAGTACTTCCGGGACGACTACCTCGACTACATCGAGGGTCGCAAGGCGCCGTACTTCTCCGCCGAACAGGCCGCACTCGCCGGAGCGCACTGAAATGACCATCGCACCCCAGGCCGTGGACACGGTCACCCTCACGATCGACGGGCTGTCGGTCACCGTGCCGAAGGGCACGCTGATCATCCGGGCCGCCGAACAGCTCGGGATCCAGATCCCGCGGTTCTGCGACCACCCCCTGCTCGACCCGGTCGGTGCCTGCCGTCAGTGCATCGTCGAGGTCGAGGGCCAGCGCAAGCCGGTCGCGAGCTGCACCGCCACGGTGACGCCCGACATGGTGGTCAAGACGCAGCTCTCCAGCCCGGTGGCCGAGAAGGCCCAGCGCGGGACGCTCGAGCTGCTGCTGATCAACCACCCGCTCGACTGCCCGATCTGCGACAAGGGCGGCGAGTGCCCGCTGCAGAACCAGGCGATGAGCAACGGCGCCGCCGAGTCCCGGTTCCGGGACGTCAAGCGCACCTACCCGAAGCCGCTGGCGATCTCGACCCAGATCCTGCTCGACCGCGAGCGCTGCGTGCTCTGCGCCCGCTGCACGCGGTTCTCCAAGCAGGTCGCCGGCGACCCGTTCATCGAGCTGCTGGAGCGCTCGGCGCTGGAGCAGGTCGGCATCGCGTCCGACGAGCCGTTCCAGTCGTACTTCTCCGGCAACACCGTGCAGATCTGCCCGGTCGGTGCGCTCACCAGCGCCGCCTACCGGTTCCGGGCCCGCCCGTTCGACCTGGTCAGCACCCCGTCGGTGTGCGAGCACTGCGCCGGTGGCTGCGCGCTGCGCACCGACTGGCGGCGGGGCAAGGTCCTGCGCCGGCTGGCCGGTGAGGACCCCGAGGTCAACGAGGAGTGGAACTGCGACAAGGGTCGCTTCGCGTTCCGCTACGCGACCGGTAAGGAGCGGCTGACCCAGCCGCTCGTCCGGAACGCGGCCGGCGAGCTGGAGCCGGTCTCGTGGAGCGAGGCGTTCACCGTCGCGGCCCGCGGCCTGGAGACCGCGAAGGAGAACGGCGGCGTCGGCGTGCTGCCGGGCGGCCGGGTCACCTACGAGGACGCCTACGCGTACTCGAAGTTCGCCCGGGTCGCGCTGGGCACCAACGACATCGACTTCCGGGCTCGTCCGCACTCCGACGAGGAGGCGCTGTTCCTCGGCGCCCACGTCGCGGGCTCCGGGCTCGGCGTCACGTACTCCGACCTCGAGAACGCGTCCGACGTCCTGCTGGTGGCGCTGGAGCCGGAGGAGGAAGCGGCGATCCTCTTCCTCCGCCTGCGCAAGGCGTGGCGGAAGCGCGGCGCGCGCATCTGGTCGATCGCCCCGCTGGCGACCCGCGGGCTGGACAAGCTCGGCGGGACGCTGATCCAGGCCACCCCGGGAGCCGAGCCGAAGGTGCTCGACGCCCTCCGGGCCGGCGAGCTGCCCGGTCTCACGTCGCTGTCCGACGCCCTGCGGGTGCCGGGCGCGGTGATCCTGGTCGGCGAGCGGGCCGCGGGCATCCGCGGTGCGCTCTCGGCCGCGTCGCTGCTGGCGCTGAACACCGGGGCCACGCTGGCCTGGGTGCCGCGGCGGGCCGGCGAGCGCGGAGCGGTCGAGGCCGGCGCGCTGCCGACACTGCTGCCCGGTGGCCGGTCGGTCACCTCGGCGGCCGGCCGCTCGGCCGTCGAGTCGGCCTGGGGCGTCTCCATCCCGGCGACGACCGGCCGCTCGACCTCGGAGATCATCGCCGCGGCGGCCGACGGTGTGCTCGGCGGGCTCGTGGTCGGCGGCGTCGACCCCGACGACCTGCCGGATCCCGTCGCGGCCCGGGCCGCGCTGGCCGCGGCCCCGTTCGTGGTCTCGCTCGAGGTCCGCGACTCGACCGTGACCGAGTACGCCGACGTGGTGTTCCCGGTCGCCCCGGTGGCCGAGAAGGCCGGCAGCTTCGTCAACTGGGAGGGCCGGGTCCGGCCGTTCGGGCTGACGCTGGCCGGCACCGGAGCGATGTCCGACGCCCGGGTGCTCGACCAGCTGGCCGACGAGCTCGGCGCCTACCTCGGGGTCAGCTCGGCCGAGGCCCTGCTGGCCGAGGCCAACGCGCTCGGCGTGGCCGGCCCGGACGTCGAGCCGCCACCGTCCCCGATGGAGCCGGCCGCCGCCCGGGTGAGCCCCGGTGACGGCGAGGCCGTGCTCGCCACCTGGCACCACATGCTCGACCTGGGCACGCTGCAGGCCGGCGAGGAGCACCTGGCCGGCACCGCGAAGCCCGCGTTCGCGCACCTCTCGCCGGGCACGGCGGCCGAGCTCGGCGTCCGGCCCGGCGCGCACATCCTGGTCTCGACCGACCGGGGCGCGATCCAGCTCCCGGTGGCGATCACCGAGATGCCCGACCGCGTGGTCTGGGTGCCGGCGAACTCCGTCGACTCGCGGGTGCGTCCGACGCTCGGCGTGGGGGCGGGCGATCTCGTCCGCATTACGGCAGGCTCGGCGGACGTCGCACCGGTCGGAGACGTCGAAGCGCGTGCTACCAGCGACGGTGGGGATCCGGCCGACGGCGGAGTGCCGGCGCCCGAAGCTCCCGAGGAGGCCTGATGACGACCGGAGCGGTGCTCGCGGCCGCGGAGCCGGCTGCGGTCGGCAACGACCCCTGGTGGCTGATCATCGCGAAGATCATCGCGACGTTCGCCATCCTCGTGGTGCTGGTGCTGTTCTCGATCGTGGCCGAGCGCAAGGTCATCGGCTACATGCAGGTCCGGCCGGGCCCCAACCGGGTGGGCCCGTGGGGCACGCTGCAGAGCCTCGCCGACGGCATCAAGCTGGCGTTCAAGGAAGACCTGATCCCGGCCGCGGCCGACAAGGTCGTGTTCATCGTCGCGCCGATCCTCTCGGCGATGGTCGCGCTGGTCGCGTTCTCGGTGATCCCGCTCGGGCCGAACGTCTCGGTGTTCGGCCACAAGACCGCGATCCAGCTGACCGACCTGCCGGTCGGCGTCCTGTTCGTGCTGGCCTGCTCGTCGATCGCCGTGTACGGCGTCGTGCTGGCCGGTTGGTCGTCCGGGTCGACGTACCCGCTGCTCGGTGGTCTGCGGTCGGCTGCCCAGATGATCTCGTACGAGGTCGCGATGGGGCTCTCGATCGTCCCGGTGCTGCTCACCGCGGGGTCGCTCTCGCCCAGCGAGATCGTCGCCTCGCAGGAGAACACCTGGTACGTGTTCACGCTGCTGCCGAGCTTCGTCGTCTACGCGATCTCGGCCGTCGGCGAGACCAACCGGGCGCCGTTCGACCTCCCCGAGGCCGAGTCCGAGCTGGTCGGCGGTTTCCACACCGAGTACTCGTCGCTGAAGTTCGCGATGTTCTTCCTCGGTGAGTACGTCAACATGGTGACGGTCTCAGCGCTCTGCACGACGCTGTTCCTCGGCGGCTGGCGGGCTCCGTTCGGCATCGGCACGCTCTGGGCCGGCGCGAACGAGGGCTGGTGGCCGGTCCTCTGGTTCATCATCAAGGTGCTGGCCGCGCTGTTCGTCTTCGTCTGGCTCCGCGGCACGCTGCCCCGCCTGCGCTACGACCAGTTCATGCACTTCGGCTGGAAGGTCCTGGTGCCGGTCAGCCTGGTCTGGCTGCTGCTGGTCGCGGCCATGCGGACGATCAGCCGCGAGTACGACATCTCCACCCGCAACATCCTGATCGGCCTCGCGGTCGTGCTGCTCGTCGTCATCGCGGTGAGCCTGCTGGTCCCGGAGCGTCAGAAGAAGGAAGTCGACGCCCGCGATCCCAACCCGCAGTCCGACTTCCCGGTTCCGCCGATGGACCTCGTCGTTCCGCCCTCGCCCCGGCTGAAGCAGGTCCCGGCCAAGGTCGGCGCGGACCAGTCCGAGAAGGAGAACTGACGTGCTCGACTCCGTCAAAGGCTTCGGCCTGACCTTCTCGACGATGTTCAAGAAGCGGGTCACGATCAAGTACCCGGACGTCCCGCAGCCGAGCGCCCCGCGCTTCCACGGCCGTCACGTGCTCAACCGGCACCCCGACGGGCTGGAGAAGTGCGTCGGGTGCGAGCTGTGCGCCTGGGCCTGCCCGGCCGACGCGATCTACGTCGAGGGCGGCGACAACACCGAGGAAGCCCGGTTCTCGCCGGGCGAGCGGTACGGCGCGATCTACCAGATCAACTACGCGCGCTGCATCTTCTGCGGCCTGTGCATCGAGGCCTGCCCGACGCGGTCGTTGACCATGTCGAACGCCTACGAGCTGGCCTCGGACAGCCGCGCGGACCTGATCTTCACCAAGGAGCAGCTGCTCGCGCCGCTGCTGCCGGGCATGGAGCTGCCTCCGCACGCGATGCGGCTGGGCGAGAACGAGACCGACTACTACGTGCAGGGCCCGACCAACCCGGGCGCCTCGGCCGGAGCCGAGCGCACGGACCGGTCGGACGCGAAGGAGGTCGTCTAAGTGAGCGTCGCTCTCGACCTGTTGGCCGCCGCGGCCCCGGGCGACCCGCCCACCGGCGAGAAGGTCGCGTTCTGGGTGCTGGCCCCGGTCGCGCTCGGTGGCGCGATCGGCATGGTGCTGGCCCGTAACGCGATCCACTCGGCGCTGTTCCTGGTCTGCACGATGTTCAGCCTCGGCGTGTTCTACGTGCTGCAGGCCGGTCCGTTCATCGGCATGGTGCAGATCATCGTCTACACCGGCGCGATCATGATCCTGTTCCTGTTCGTGCTGATGCTGGTCGGCCGAGATTCGTCGGACTCGATCGTGGAGACGTTGCGAGGGCAGCGGCTGGCCGCGATCCTGCTCGGCATCGGGCTCGCGGCCCTGGTCACGACCGGCCTCTACCGGGCGCTCGGCGAGGTGAACGCCCGCGGGCTGGCCGAGACGAACGCCCGGGCCGGCGGGAACGTCGAGGGCATCGCGGCCCAGCTGTTCACCCGGTACGTGTTCGCGTTCGAGGTCACCAGCGCGCTGCTGATCACGGCGGCGGTCGGGGCGATGATCCTGGCCCACGTCGAGCGCGACAAGGCCGGCGTCCCGACGCAGCGCGAGCGGTCGATCGCCCGGTTCCGGAAGGGCAACTACCCGGCTCCCAAGCCCGGCCCCGGCGTCTACGCGCTGGCGGACTCGGTGGCCACCCCCGCTCTGCTGCCCGACGGCACGGCCGCCGACGGCAGCGTCGCGCCCTCGGTCGAGCGGCGCGAACTCGACAGCGGCCTGACCACCCCGAAGGGCTGAGGGCGTGACTCCTACCTACTACCTGCTGCTCGCCGCAGCGCTGTTCACGATCGGCGCGGTCGGCGTCCTCGTCCGGCGCAACGCGATCGTCGTGTTCATGTGCATCGAGCTGATGCTCAACGCGGCGAACCTGACGCTGATCACGTTCTCCCGCATCAACGGCACGCTCGACGGCCAGATCATGGCGTTCTTCGTCATGGTGGTCGCCGCCGCCGAGGTCGTGGTCGGGCTCGCGATCATCATGTCGATCTTCCGCACTCGCCGGTCGGCCTCGGTCGACGACGCGAACCTCCTGAAGTACTGAGGGGATAAACCACCGTGGAGTACGTAGAGCCGACGGGGTCTCTCTCCCTGCTCTGGTTGCTGATCGCGCTGCCACTGGCCGGCGCCGCCGTGCTGCTGCTGGCCGGCCGGTTCGCGAACGCCTGGGGGCACCTGCTCGGGTGCGCCACCGTCGGCATCGCGTTCGTGCTGGGCGTCGTCCAGTTCTTCGCGTTGCGGGGGGCTGACGACGGGGCCCGGGAGGTCTCCCAGCACCTGTTCACGTTCATCGACGTCGGTGGGCTGAAGGTCGACGCCGGTCTGCTCTACGACCCGCTCTCCGCGGTGTTCGTGCTGCTGATCACCGGCGTCGGCTTCCTCATCCACGTGTACTCGATCGGGTACATGTCGCACGACGAGGGCCGGCGACGCTTCTTCGGGTTCCTGAACCTGTTCGTCGCGGCGATGCTCCTGCTCGTCCTGGGCAACAGCTTCGTGGCGCTCTACGTCGGCTGGGAGGGCGTCGGTCTGGCGTCGTACCTGCTGATCGCGTTCTGGTACACGCGCCCGGAGGCCGCGACCGCGGCCAAGAAGGCGTTCATCATGAACCGCGTCGGCGACGTCGGCCTGGCGCTGGGCATCTTCCTGCTGTTCGCGAAGCTCGGCGACACGTCGTTCGAGGGCGTGTTCAGCTCGGTCGACAAGCTCTCGTCGACCACGGTGACGATCCTCGCGCTGCTGCTCCTGCTCGGCGCCTGCGGTAAGTCGGGCCAGTTCCCGCTGCAGGCCTGGCTCCCGGACGCGATGGCCGGCCCGACGCCGGTGTCCGCGCTGATCCACGCGGCGACGATGGTCACCGCCGGCGTCTACCTGATCGCCCGGGCCCACCCGATCTACGACCTGAGCGAGACCGGGCAGACCGTGGTCTGCGTCATCGGCGCGCTCACGCTGCTGATCGGATGCATCATCGGCTGCGCCAAGGACGACATCAAGAAGGTCCTGGCCTACTCGACGGTCAGCCAGATCGGCTACATGTTCCTGGCCGTCGGGCTGGGCGGCGAGGCCTACGCGCTGGGCATCATCCACCTGCTCGCGCACGGCTTCTTCAAGGCCGGCCTGTTCCTCGGCGCCGGCTCGGTCATGCACGGGATGAACGACCAGGTCGACATCCGGCGGTTCGGTGGCCTGGCCAAGTACATGCCGATCACCGCGACGACGTTCGGCCTCGGCTTCCTGGCGATCATCGGCATCCCGCCGCTCTCCGGGTTCTTCTCCAAGGACCCGATCATCGAGCACGCCTTCGACCGGCCGGGCTGGTCCGGCTGGCTGTTCGGCACGGTGGCGCTGGTCGGCGCCGGGCTGACCGCGTTCTACATGACGCGGCTGTTCGTCCTGACGTTCCTGGGCAAGCCGCGGTGGACCACCGACGAAGAGGGCGGGGCCCCGCACCCGCACGAGTCGCCGCTCTCGATGACCGTTCCGATGATCCTGCTGGCGATCGGCTCGGTGGCCGGCGGTTTCCTGCTCACCCAGGGCGACCGGACGTCGAACTGGCTGCACCCGGTGCTGGTGGGTGAGGGGGCCGAGGCGCCCGAGGCCGCGCACAAGCTCGAGCCGGTCGTGATCTCCGGCCTGGTCATCCTCGTCGTGCTGATCGGGGTGGCGCTGGCCTTCCTGATCTTCCGCCGCGGCACCGCCCGGGCCGAGCAGCCGGCGAACCAGCTCGTGGTGGCGGCCCGGCGGAACCTCTACGCCGACGCGTTCAACGAGGCCGTGTTCATGCGGCCGGGCCAGTGGCTCACCCGGGCCCTGGTGTACGTCGACAGCCGTGGGGTGGACGGGTTGGTCAACGGCCTCTCCGCCGCGGTGGGGGGTGGCTCCGGCCGCCTCCGTCGCCTGCAGACCGGGTTCGTCCGGTCGTATGCCCTGACGATGCTCGGAGGTGCGGTCGTGGTGCTGGCGTCGCTGCTGGTGGTGCGGCTCGGATGAACGGTCCCTGGCTCCCCGTACTGACTGTTCTCCCGCTCGTCGGGGCGGTCGTCCTGGCGTTCCTGCCGCGCGGTGCGGATCGGCTCGCCAAGCTGGTCGCCATCGGCTGGTCGCTGGTCGTCCTGGTGCTGACGATCATCATCTGCGCCGGCTTCGACCCGGACGGCGACCGGTTCCAGTTCGTCAGCTCGTACACCTGGATCCCGTCGTTCGGCACCCGGCTGGACTTCGGCGTCGACGGCATCGCGCTGGTGATGCTCGCGCTGATCGCGGTGCTGACGCCGATCGTCATGCTGGCGTCCTGGCACGAGTCCGGCGCCGGACGTCGTTCGGTGCGCACGTACTACTCGCTGATGCTGGCCCTGCAGGCCTGCATGATCGGCGTCTTCGTCGCGACCGACGTGTTCTTCTTCTACGTCTGGTTCGAGGCCATGCTCGTCCCGATGTACTTCCTGATCGGGTCGTACGGCGGGGCGCAGCGTCAGTACGCGGCGGTGAAGTTCTTCCTTTACTCGCTCGTCGGCGGCCTGTTCATGCTGGCCAGCGTCATCGGGCTGTACGTGGTGAGCGCCCGCGAGCTCGGCGAGGGCACGTTCGCCTTCGACAAGCTGGCCGGGATGGACATGTCGACGGCCGCCGGGCGGTGGATCTGGCTCGGGTTCTTCGTCGCGTTCGCGGTGAAGGCGCCGCTGTTCCCGTTCCACACCTGGCTGCCGGACGCCGGTGGCCAGGCGCCGATCGGGGCGGCCGTGCTGCTCGTCGGCGTGATGGACAAGGTCGGGACGTTCGGCTTCCTGCGGTACAACCTGCCGCTGTTCCCGGAGGCGTCCCGGTTCTTCGCGCCGCTGGTGATCGTGCTCGGCATCATCGGCATCCTCTACGCCGCACTGCTGGCCATCGGCCAGCACGACATGAAGCGCCTGGTGGCCTACACCTCGGTGGCCCACTTCGGGTTCATCGCGATCGGCGTCTTCGCGTTCACCACTCAGGGTGGCTCGGGCGCGGTGCTCTACATGGTCAACCACGGCATCGCGACCGGCGCGCTGTTCCTGGTCGTCGGGTTCCTGATCGCGCGCCGGGGCTCGACGTTGATCAGCGACTACGGGGGCGTCGGGCGGCTCGTCCCGTGGATCTACGGCGCGTTCTTCATCACCGGTATGGCGTCGCTGGCGCTGCCGATGACGAACTCGTTCGTCAGCGAGTTCCTGGTTCTGATCGGGGTGTTCTCGCGCAACCCCACCGCCGGCGTGGTGGCGACGCTCGGCATCGTGGTGGCCGCCCTGTACGTGCTCTGGATGATCCAGCGGACGATGCACGGCCCGCTGAACCCCTCGCTCGGGGAGAAGCCGTCGTGGCGTGACCTGAGCCGGCGCGAGGCCTGGGTCATCGCGCCGCTGCTCGTCCTGATCATCGGGCTCGGCGTCTACCCGAAGCCGCTGCTCGACGTCATCAACCCGGCGGTCAAGGCCACGCTGACCGACGTCGGCAAGCAAGACCCGCAACCGACTGAAGTGGCCGGAGGAAACCGATGAACATCGATGCTCCCAAGCTGGATTACGCGGCGCTCTCGCCGATGCTGATCCTCCTCGGGGCGGCGTGCGTCGGGATCCTGGTCGAGGCGTTCGTGCCCCGCCGGGCCCGGCACTGGGTTCAGGTCGTCCTCTCGCTGGCCGCGTTGATCGCCGCGTTCGTCGCGGTCGTGCTCCAGGCCAAGACCGAGACGATCACCGCCGCCGGCGCGGTCGCCATCGACGGACCCGCGCTGTTCCTGTCGGGCAGCATCATCGTGCTCGGCGCGGTCAGCGTGCTGCTGATGGCCGAGCGGTCGCTGGACTCCGGCAGCGCGTTCGTCGCCCAGGCGGCGGTCGTCGCGGGCTCCGCGCCCGACCGGAAACTGGCCAGCGAGCCGACCTCGCACACCGAGGCATTCCCGCTCGCGCTGTTCGCGCTCGGCGGCATGGTGCTGTTCGTCTCGGCGAACGACCTGCTGATCATGTTCATAGCGCTGGAAGTGCTCTCGCTGCCGCTCTACCTGCTCTGCGCGCTGGCTCGCCGCCGTCGCCTGCTCAGCCAGGAGGCCGCGGTCAAGTACTTCCTGCTCGGGGCGTTCGCGTCGGCGTTCTTCCTGTACGGCGTCGCGCTGATCTACGGCTACGCCGGCTCGGTCGACCTGGCCGCGATCCACGACGCGGTCAACGGGTCCCCGGCCAACGACGTGCTGCTCTTCGTCGGTCTGGCGATGCTGCTGATCGGTCTGCTGTTCAAGGCCGGCGTCGTGCCGTTCCACTCCTGGACCCCGGACGTCTACCAGGGCGCGCCGACGCCGGTGACCGCGCTGATGGCGGCCTGCACGAAGGTCGCGGCGTTCGGTGCGATCCTGCGGGTGTTCTACGTGGCGTTCCAGTCGACGAAGTGGGACTGGCGGCCGGTGCTCATCGCGATCGCGATGCTGACGATGGTCGTGGGCGCGGTGCTGGCGGTCACCCAGACCGACATCAAGCGCCTGCTGGCCTACTCGTCGATCGCCAACGCCGGGTTCATCCTGACCGGCGTCGTCGCGCTGAACGAGCGGGGCGTCTCGTCCACGCTGTTCTACCTGGCCGCGTACGGCTTCACGACGATCGGCGCGTTCGCCGTCGTGATGCTGGTCCGCGACGCGGACGGCGAGGCGACCCACCTGTCCCGCTGGGCCGGGCTCGGCCGCCGTTCGCCGCTCTACGCCGGCGTGATGACGGTGTTCCTGCTGGCGTTCGCCGGCCTGCCGCTGACCAGCGGTTTCATCTCGAAGTTCGCGGTGTTCGCGGCGGCGATCGACGGTGGCTCGGTGGCGCTGGTCATCGTCGGCGTGATCGCCAGCATGATCCTCGCATTTCCGTATTTGCGAGTCATCGTGCTCATGTACCTGTCCGACCCTGCTGAGGACGGTCCGACCGTTTCGGTCCCCGGTGGTTTCACCGCTGCGGCCCTGACGATCGGGGTGCTCGCCACAGTTGCTTTGGGCGTGGTCCCGACTCAACTGCTCGACCTCGCCGGCGAGGCGGCACAATTTGTTCGATGAACACGCGCGCAGCAGGGATGGACGTGGCACCCACCGGCACCGGTCTACTCGGCATCGAGGCCATCGAGCCTGAGTTCGCCGCCTCCGTCCGTGCCGGTCTCGGGCAGGTGGAGAACGCGCTACTCGGGGCGGTGGCCGACGCCGACCCGCTGGTGAGCAGCGCGGCCCGCCACCTGGTCGAGGCGGGCGGGAAGCGGTTCCGGCCGCTGCTCGCGCTGTCGGCGGCGCACTTCGGCAACCACGAGGCCCCGGACGTCGTCCAGGCCGCCGTGGTCGCCGAGCTGACCCACCTGGCCACGCTCTACCACGACGACGTCATGGACGAGGCTCCGGTGCGGCGGGGGGCGCCCAGCGCGAACGCGCGTTGGACGAACACGATCGCGATCCTGACCGGCGACTACCTGTTCGCCCGGGCCTCCGACCTGGTCGCCGACCTGGGCCCGGACGCGGTCCGGCTGCAGGCCCGGACGTTCGCCCGGCTGGTGACCGGCCAGATCCGGGAGACCGCCGGCCCGGCCGAGGGCGCCGACGCGGTGGAGTTCCACCTGCACGTGCTGGAGGAGAAGACCGGGTCGCTGATCGCCACGTCGCTGCAGTTCGGCGCGATGTTCTCGGGCTGCGGCCCGGCCATCACCGAGACGCTGACCGCGTACGGCGAGGAGATCGGCGTCGCGTTCCAGCTCTCTGACGACCTGCTCGACATCGCGTCGACGTCGGCCGAGTCGGGCAAGACGCCGGGCACCGACCTGCGGGAGGGCGTCCCGACGCTGGCCGTGCTGCACGCGCTGGCCGGCGACGACCCGTCCGAGGCCCGGATGCGCGAGCTGATCTCCCGGCCGATCACCGACGACGACGAGGTGGCCGAGGCGCTGGCGCTGCTGCGGGAGTCGCCGGCGATGGCGTCGGCCAGAGCGACGCTGGCCGCCTACGCCCAGCGGGCCCGGGACCTGCTCGGTTCGCTGCCCGACGTGCCCGCCCGCCGCGCCTTGGAGTCGCTCACGTACTACGTGATCGACCGGACTAGTTGAACGGACGCAGGGCCAGGCCGCGCACCACGAAGCGGTATTCGCGGTCGTCCCGGAGCTCGGGGGCGTGCCAGCGGACGAGGTAGCGGTTCTTCCCGGCGTACCGCACCTCGAGGGCGCAGGACGAGTCGTCGATGAGCGTCTCCCAGCCGGGGGCGCGCTCGACCCGGGCGATCGGCTCGTTCCAGGTCAGGTCGCCGGGTGGGGCGTCGTACCAGCCCTGTTCCCAGTAGGCGTCCTGGTCGGCGGTGACGTCGACGAACCGGGCCGGCCCGGCTGGGCGGGGGTCGACGAGTGCGTCGGACCGCTCCGGCCAGTAGCGGCGGGCCGGTAGGTCGAACGTCCGCTGGATCGGGGCCTCGGTGATCATGTCGTCGTCGCCTACCGCGGCCGCCAGTTCGGCCGCCTGAGCGGCCAGGAACTTCGCGGTGCCCGGTCCGTACAGCGTGTGGCCGCCCTCGTAGTGCTGCCGGCTGTACTCCTCCGGGGTCGTGCAGTACCCGGCGTACTCGTTGGCCACCGACGTCACGACGACGTCGTCCAGGCCGGTCGCCGCGGTCACCGCCGACGCGACCCGTCGCCCGGCGTCCACCGTGATCTCGAACGGCTGGCCGACCAGCAGCGTGGAACCGATGCGCAGGACCTGCACCGGGAGCGTGCGCGGGAACCGGCGCGCGGGCATCACCACCGGCTGCAGCCAGCGGGACCCGAGCACCCACTTCGCCCCGTGCGGGTCGGTCGCCGAGTGGGGCTTCGGCGTCCCGGCCCGGAACGGCGGGATCCGGTGCACGACCGGGGTCTCGTTCTCGTACGCCCCGGCGATCAGCGCGGCCCCCAGCGCGGGGGTCGGTAACGCCTCGGTGCCGGCTTCGCGGAATCCGGCGCCCAGGGCCGGGTCGTCGCGGAGTTCGGGCTCCAGCGTGGCCCACAGGTCGGCCGCGGCCGCCCCGATACCGCGCCCGATCCGCGCCGCCTCGACGTCACCCGCCCGCCCCGGACGCAGCGCTGGCGCCACGTCGGCATGGGTGCCTTGAAGGGCACCGACCACCGGGGCGGGGCCCAACCGGGCCTGGAGTTCCTCGTAGACGTAGGCCCAGAGGTCGGCGTTGTAGACGCTGTTGCTCATCGGGAGGCCGGTGCCGTGGACGCCGAAGACCACGAGGGCGGCGAGCGGGTCGCCGTCCGTGCCGTCGACCCGCAGCAGGTGCAGGCGGGGGTTCACCGCGGCGTAGGCGCGTTGCGGGGCCGTCCGCTGGTCGGGGACCGGGTTGCGGACGTGGGCCGGGAGCGACCGGTTGCGGGTCAGGCCCCAGACCTCGGTCGCGCCGACCGCGAGCCGGGCCGGCCGGCGGGTGTCTACCGCTCTTGTCAGGCCTTCGGAAATCTGGGCGACCAGAAATTTCGTCCAGACCGGGTCGAAGCCCGGCCGGTTCGACGCGAAGCCGTTGTAGAGGTCGGTGCCGAGGAACTGGCCCGGGGCGCCGTGGGTGTGGGTGGCGCCGAGGAACAGCCCGGCCAGCGGGAAGCCGGTCGCGGCCGCGACCGCGCGCTGCAGCACCGCCGACCCGCCGAGCAGGTCGCACTGCACGATCGCGAGCGCGGTCGTGCCGGTCTGCAGGTGCAGCACCCGGGCGCGCAGCCGGCCGCGGTACCCGACGCCGGTGCGGGCGTTGCGGGAGTAGCCGGCTTTCGGAAGGCCGGGCGGAGGCGTGATGTCGACCTCGGCCGCCCCCGCGAGCAACCCCTCCACCGGCTCGCGGCGGATCTCCGGCGTCGCCAGCGTGAACCGCATCCGCGTCCCTCCCGGTACCTGAGAGCTAGATCGGGTTGGCTCCCGATGCCGATTCGCTCGCCGTTGTCGATCCCTAAGTTCAGTCGCACGACGACGAGGGGATGCCGAGATGAGCGCGCCGACCACGACCGAGTCCACGATCACCTACGAAGCCCGTCGGCCGCCGCCGAACGTGATACTCGGCGCCTGGGACGCCGGGACCGGTCGTGCCGCCGGCTACCTCGCGCTGGGGTTCATCACCGGGATCCTCGGCCTGATCACGTTCGTCCTCGTGGTGGCGTTCGGCGCGACGTTCTCCGCGCTGATCGTCGGCGTGCCGGTGCTGCTGACCGTGCTGGCGGTCAGCCGCGGGATGGCCGAGGTCGAACGGCGGCGCGCGTCGATCCTGCTCGGCACGGCCCTGCCGGTGCCGTATCCGCTGGTCAGCGGATCGATCTGGCGACGGGTCGGCCAGTGGCTGGCCGCGCCGTCGACGTGGCGCGACCTGCTCCACCACCTGCTGGTGTTCCCGGTGACGCTGTTCTCGGCCGTTGTCGCTCTGAGCTTCTGGGCTGCCGGGCTGGGCTCGATGACGCTGTGGACGTGGTACTGGTCGATGCCGAATGACCGGATCCCGCTGTTCGGGTTCGACTCGGAGCCGCTGTTCGTCGTGGACAGTGGCTCGTCGGCGATGCCGTGGGTGGGCGTCGGGATCGTGCTGCTGTGGGTGGCCGGGTGGATGACGAAGGGGCTGGCCCGGACGAGCGTCGGGTTCACCACGTTCCTGCTGGGGGCGTCCCAGTCAGGCCGTTGAGATCACCGAGAAGAGTTCGGCCAGGCGGCCGTCGGGGAGGCCGGCGGCCTTCGCGTTGGCGCCGTTCCATTGGAGGAGCCGCTCGCGCATCGCCTCGAAGTCGCCCGGCAACTGGCTGCGGTGCTCACGCAGCGCGGTCAGCTTCTGCTCGAACACGTCGGTGATGTCGACACCGTGGTCGGCGGTGGGAGTGCCGCTGAACCACATCTCGCGGACCGTCCACGCCTCGAGGCCCTCGTCGCGCAGCAGTGTCTCGTGCGCGAACGGGTTGCGGGCGTCCGGGTAGACCGCGTCGAACGTCGCCTCGCCGATGCGGACGTGGTCGCCGTGGGCCGCGGGTACGCGGGCCCAGTCGCGGACCGGCGACGTCGTGACGATCCGGTCGGGGCGCACCCGGCGGATCTGCCGGGTGATGTCCCGCCGCAGGTCGTCGGTGACGTAGAGCGCGCCGTCGGGGTAGCCGAGGAACGTGACGTCGGTGACGCCGACGACCGCGGCCGCGGCCCGCTGCTCGGATTCGCGGAGCGCGGTCATCTCCTCGCGCGGGGTGTCGTCGAAGCCGCCGGCGCCGCCGCTGGTGGCGATGGCGTAGGCGACCTCGATGCCGGCCTTCGTCCAGGTTGCGATCGTGCCCGCGGCGCTGAAGTCGACGTCGTCGGGGTGTGCGGTGACGACCAGCACGCGCTGGACGTCGTCGATCGGGCGTACCGAGGGCGGGAAACTCACCCTCAGATCTTAGGCAGGTCGTTTCCGACCGCCGTGCGGATGGTTTCGGTCTGCTGAGGCCGATTTTTACGCCTGCCGGGCGGGCGCCCGGTCGCTTCCGCGGCCGGCGTGCGGCCGGTTGCGCGCGGGACGCCCCGGACCGCCGTTCGGGGTTGCTCGCCCACCCTCCGCCTGGCGGGGGTGTGCCCGGTGACCGCGGCCGTCTGCCCGCCTCACGTCGAACGTTGGCTGGTGCCCGTGAGATCCGATGGAGGATGCCGTCGGTTCGCGTGTGCCCCAGCCCTCGACACTCCCCAGACCGCACTCCCGAACGGGCCGGCGCCCTCGCGGATCAGGGCTGGCAGAGGCACGAGTTCGAATACCAGCTCACCGGCCGTTGCGCTCGGCTGCCGATCTCGGCCTACGGCAGCGCCACCTCACCCCGGCCAGCACCTACTCAAACCCATCCCTGCGACCACTAATTATCGGAAGCATTCCCGCCCTGCCCGGCTTGCTCGTCGAATTACGGAGGCGCGGTCGGTGTGGATCGGAGCACTGACCTCTCCGAGATTGCTAAGCGCTCAGCGACAATCGCTGAGCGCTTAGCAATCACCGCATGGGGAAGCCGGAAGCCTGAGGCCGGGAGCCTCGGGCCGGGAGCCTTGGGGGGACTTGGGCCGGGGGACTTGGGCGCGGCAGCGTTGAGCCGGCGACGCCGGATCCGTCAGAACTGAACGCGGCACGGCTGAGCCGAGGGCTGCGCGCGGCACCGCTAGTCGCCACCGGGCCAAGACGCGGAAGCGCAGAGACGCGGAAGCGCAGAGCGAGGCAGCGCAGAGACGCGGAAGCCCAGGGCGAGGCAGCGTCAGCCCAAGCCGACGAGATTGCGCTCGCCGCAGCGATCACGACGCAATCGGGTGCGTTTGAGGGATCGGTTGCCCCTGGGACCCCGGCCCTTCCCGCTGCGCCACCCCCGGACCCAGCCACCCCGCCCGGCTCCGGCGACCCCGTCCGGCCCCGTCCACCCCGCCCCGACGGCCCCCGCTACCTCGTCAAAACCCCCGCTCCAACCCTCCAACCCTCACAACTTCTCCAACGGCGCATACCTCAACAAGAACCACCGCGGCTTCCCATCCCCAAAATCCACACAAGCCTGCGCCCGATCCCCATCCCCCCGCATCTCCACGACCCGCCCCAACCCATGCGCATCGTGAGTGACCCGATCCCCGACCTCCAGCGAGATCACCGGCCGGTTCCCCGCCCCGGCCGCCCGCCCACCCGGCCGCGCCGACGACGCGTACTGAGCCGCGAGCCGCTCCTGGGCCGACCCGGTACCGCTCCACTTCGACAGCGTCTCTTTCGGCGCCGGCGCCTCCCGCTCCCAGCTCAGCAGCCCGGTCGGCACCTCGTCGAGGAAGCGGGACGGCGGGTTGTACTGCGGCTGCCCCCAGGCACTGCGCGTGATCGCCCGCGAGAGATACAGCCGCTCCTGGGCCCGGGTGATGCCGACGTACGCGAGCCGCCGCTCCTCCTCCAGCTCCTTCGGGTCGCCGAGCGAACGCAGGTGCGGAAAGACGCCGTCTTCGAGCCCGGTCAGGAACACCACCGGGAACTCGAGACCCTTGGCGGTGTGCAGCGTCATCATCGTGACCTGCCCCTGCGCAGCGGCCTGGTCGGCACCTTCCTCGTCGTCGGGCGCGGGCGGGATGCTGTCGGCGTCGGCCACCAGCGCGACCTGCTCGAGGAACTCGACCAGGCCGGCCTCGGTCTCGGCCGCGGCCGCCCGCTCCTCGAACTCGCGGGCGACGCTGACCAGCTCCTGCAGGTTCTCGACGCGCCCCTCGTCCTGCGGGTCGGTGCTCTCTTCCAGTTCGGCCAGGTAGCCGGTGCGGGACAGCACCTCCTCCAGCACGATCGAGGGCGGCTCGGTCTCGGCCAGCCGGCGCAGCGCGGTCATCAGCGCGGTGAACTCGCCGATCGCCTTCACCGCCCGGCTGCCGATGCCCGGCGCCTCGCCGGCCCGCTCGAGCGCGGCGCCGAACCCGATGCGCTCGCGCGACGACAACGCCTCCACGCACGCCTCGGCCCGATCGCCGATACCGCGCCGGGGCGTGTTCAGGACCCGCCGGACGCTCACCGTGTCGTCGGGGTTGGCCAGCGCGCGCAGGTAGGCGAGCGCATCGCGCACCTCTTTGCGCTCGTAGAAGCGGACGCCGCCGACGACCTTGTAGGGCAGCCCGACCCTGATGAACACTTCCTCGAACACCCGGGACTGCGCGTTCGTGCGGTAGAAGATCGCGACGTCACCGGGCCGGTGATCACCCGAGTCGGTGAGGCGGTCGACCTCGCCGGCGACCCAGGCGGCCTCGTCGTGCTCGTTGTCGGCCACGTAGGCGGTGAGCGGCGCGCCGTCGCCCGCCTGCGACCACAGATTCTTGGGCTTGCGGCTCTCGTTGCGGGCGATGACCGCGTTGGCCGCCGACAGGATCGTCTGCGTGGAGCGGTAGTTCTGCTCGAGCAGGATCGTCGTCGCCTGTGGGTAGTCGCGCTCGAACTCGAGGATGTTGCGGATGCTCGCGCCGCGGAACGCGTAGATCGACTGGTCGGCGTCACCGACCACGCACAGCTCCCCAGGTGGCGGGTCGCCGGCCGAGTCGGTGCCGACCAACTCCCGGATCAGCATGTACTGGGCGTGGTTCGTGTCCTGGTACTCGTCGACCATCACGTGGCGGAACCGGCGCCGGTAGTGCTCGGCCACGGCCGGGAACGCCTGCAGCAGGTTCACCGTCGTCATGATGATGTCGTCGAAGTCGAGCGCCTGGGCCTCGCGGAGGCGACGCTGGTAGAGCGTGTAGGCCTCGGCCAGCATCCGTTCCTGCGTGCTGGAGGCGCGGGACGCCCAGGTCTCCTCGTCGATCAGCTCGTTCTTCAGGTTGCTGATCTGCGCGGTGAGCGAGCGGGCCGGGTAGCGCTTCGGGTCGAGGTCGAGCTCGCGGGCGACCAGCGTCATCAGGCGACGCGAGTCGTCGGCGTCGTAGATCGAGAACGTCGACTTCAGGCCGGCCGTCTTGGCCTCGGCCCGGAGGATGCGGATGCAGGCCGAGTGGAACGTCGACACCCACATCGAGCGGGCCCGCGGCCCGATGAGCGCCGAGACCCGTTCCTTCATCTCGCCCGCGGCCTTGTTCGTGAACGTGATCGCCAGGATCTCGCCGGGCTGGGCACCGCGGTGCGCGAGGATCCAGGCGATGCGGTGGGTGAGCACGCGGGTCTTGCCCGAGCCCGCACCGGCGACGATCAGCAGCGGCGTGCCCTCGTGCACGACCGCGGCGCGCTGCTGGTCGTTGAGGCCTTCGAGCAGCGTGGCCGGGTCGACGGCCAGGCGCACCGGCCGCCTCGGGGGGACGGGATCCGGGGCCTGACTGGGGGCGTCGAACAGGGTGCTCATCGCTGTGCGACCTTACTCCGGCCCACCGACAGATCGAGGGGCCCTCTTGGCCCGGACCGATTCACGTGTAACACTCTTCCCGTGGTTCGACTGACGGCACGATTTTTTTACGGCTCCGGGCATCCGGCAGCCGTCATCGTCGTCTGAACCCAGACCACTTCGACGCCCCGGGGCCCAGCTCCCGGGGCGTTTTGCGTGCCCGGGGTCCGGACCGCTCACGTACACGAGGAAGCACACGATGACTGCACCGACCACCGCCGACACCGAGATCGCCGCGCTCCGCGAGCGCATCAACGCGGCCGACGACGAACTGATCCGGATCTGGCGCGAGCGCGCCGAACTCAGCCGCCAGGTAGGAGCGGCCCGGATGGCCGCGGGGGGCACCCGGCTCGTCCTCTCCCGCGAGAAGGCGATCGTCGACAAGTTCCGCGACGCCCTCGGCACCGACGGCGCCCAGCTCGCCATGCTCCTGCTCCGCGCCGGCCGCGGTCCTCTTTAAGACTTCTTTCTTACGCCTGCCTGGCCGAGGCCGGTCGCTCCCGCGACCGGCGCGCGCCGGTCGAGCGCGGGCCGTCCCGCTCGCCCGAGGGTGGCCAGCCACCCACCCTCGCTTCCTGGGGGTGTGCAACCCCCCGCCTGGCGGGCCGGCGGGCTGCGGGCTGGCGGAGACTAATGCCCGGCCGCGGCTTGTGCTTCCCCGTCCTGTTCTACCGAGCCGAGGTCTCGCGTCCAGGGCTGCCGGGCCCCCGCGTCCAGGGCTGCGGGCCCAGGCCTTCCGCGCCCGAGCGCCGCTGTACCTGCACCGCCCCCGACCTCCCGGGCCTGGCGCTGCTGCGTCCAGGCCTGTGTCGCCTGGCGCTGCTGTGCCGACCCCTTCCGGGCCTAGCGTCGCCGCATCGAGTTCTGCCGCGTTCGGTCCCGCCGCGCTCAGTCCTGCCTTATCCAGACCTGCCTCATCCGGCGCCGCCGCATCCAGCCGGGGAAACACAGCCTGGCCGTACGGGCCCACTGTGCCGGGCCGACTGTGCCGGGCCGACTGTGCCGGGCCGACTGTGCCGGGCCGACTGTGCCGGGCCCGCTGTGCCCGGGCCGGGTGCCGGGCCCGCTGTGCCCGGGCCGGGTGTCGGGCGCGGCGCGCCCGGGCCCCCCTTGTCGGGGCTTGCCGCGGCGGGCGGTGCCGGGCAAACCAAGTGTTCCCCGCTGCGGGACGCAGCGCCCCTACTACGCCCAGCCTTAGTGGTCCCTGCTTCCACCGGCGCCCAGCCATCCTGCGCCCTAGCCCCCACCGAGGTGGGCGCCGCCGCTCGTGACCCCCTCGGCGCGGGGCGGGCCTGGGGTTGTTTCGGCTGTACTTGCGGCCCGCGGATCGGGGGCAGCAGCAGTGGCGCCGTGCGTGCGCCAGGGTTCAGTTAGGGCAGGGGCCGTGGGCCAGGCAACCGGGCTTGGCGGATCGCGGGCGCTGGGGGTGGGGGTGGGGTGGCGGCCAGAGACCAGGCCGCGAGGCTTGGGTCCAGCCCGCGCACCGAGGCCGCACTTGGGGCGTTGCCCGCGTTGCCCGGCGTTGCCTGAGCTCGGGGCGGGACTGGCTGCGGGGGAAGTTGCGCTGCGGTGGGGGCCGCGCCGGGGCGGGGCCTGCATTGGGCGGGGCTCCGCGGCGGTGGGGGCTGCGCGGCGGTGGGCCCGGCTGGAGACCAAGCTTGCGACGGAGCTATGTCGTCCCGCCCGCGGCGGCTGTGTCGTGCCCGCCCGCGGCGGCTGCGCCGCTCCCACCCCGCCTCCGGCGGCTGCGCCGCCCCCGCCTCCGGCGGCTGCGCCGCCCCCGTCCCCGGCGGCTGCGCCGCCCCCGCCTCCGGCGGCTGCGCCGCCCCCGTCCCCGGCGGCTGGGCCGCTGTGACGCTGGTCGACCGTCGGCGGACGGTTCGGCTCATGCGAGGCCGTCGTGCGGGGCATCCCAATGCAAACGGAACCCGGCCCGGCCGACAGCGCCACCCCACGCTCCAGATCGGACGGCCGGGACGAATTCAGGCGACTCTTGGGGGCACTTCGGGGGCGCACCAGAAATTGCGCGCGATCGGGCGTTACTCCTACGTGCTCACGCCGTTGAGATTGCAGAGCGTGCGTTTCTTTCCGCTGCACCACATTCGGTAGCGCGTCCGTCACATAGGACACACACGTGTTGTGACGTCCCGAGGTGGTCCGACGAAAGGCTGGTGTCGCACGCTCCGTCTAGATAGACTCGAACACGTGTTCGAACGATCAGCTGACACAGGTGGGGGAAACCGATGAGCCAGATGTGCGAGCGCAACAACGATTTGATCGTCGTACCGCGGAAGCCGGGGAGGCATCGCCGGCCGGGGCCGGCGGCGGTCCTGCGGGCACGCTTCCGCCCGATCGTCGAGAAGGTGACGGGTAAGGCGTCGGGCCCGCTGGTCATCGAGCCGTACCGGCCGGGGGTGGCCTCAGAGGCTGGTGTTGACGCCGGTCACCGAGACGTCGTGGTCCTCGAGCCAGCTCAGCGGGTCTTCGGGCACGTCGTCGACGCGGACCTCGAAGTGGCAGTGCGGGCCGGTCGACTGGCCGGTGCTACCGACCTTCGATATCGGGTCGCCGGCCTCGACGTGGTCGCCGACCGAAACCAGCAGCTCTGAATTGTGTCCGTACCGGGTGGTGATTCCGTTGCCGTGGTCGATGATCACGATCTGGCCGTAGCCGCCGTACCACCCGGAGCGGATCACGGTGCCGGCGCTCGCCGCCCGCACCGTGGAGCCGTACGCCGCCGCGAAGTCGATGCCGTAGTGGAACGCGCCCCAGCGGGCCGCGAAGAGGGAACTCAGCGGCCCCTGCGCCGGCCGCACCCACACCGGTAGCTGTTCCGGCTCGGAGACGCCGCTGCGCTTCTGTGAACGCGACGCCCGGGCGTCGCCGCTGCGGGGGGCTTCGGCCTGCGTCGTGTTGCCGGCGTCGGACGATTGACCGCCCGAGACCTTGCTCGCGTCGAGGCTCTGTCCGAGGGCCGCCGACGCGGCCGCGGTGTCCGTGGAAGGAAGCGCGGAGCCGACCGCCAAGGCAGCGACGCTGACGCCCACCACGGCAGTCGTGACCACCATGGCGTATCCGGCGCGTGGTGCTGTCGGCGCGCGATGGCGTCCGACGTGTCGGACATTCCCGCTCTCTTGCACTAACTGCCTTTCGACGGCCTACGTGCTCCCTCTCTCGTCACGTGTGGCACGCCGGAAGCGTTCACGTCCGAGATCCGGTTTCGATTTCCGCCGACGCGCGAACGTCGGGCAGATACCGGCCGTCACCGTAGCCACCACCGCACGGTAGGCACAAGAAAGACGTGCGAAGCCGTGGCTTTCCGCCCGGGGAATCCCATTTTCGCTCAGGAGAAACACGGCTATCAGTAGCCGAACCCGCACCATTCGTTATCCGCAGCATCGGCCGGCAGAGGGGTCGGGCGCACCCCTCGAACGCCCGACCCCCGACCGCCCGAGGTGAGTTGGGCGGTCGTGGGGCATAACGCGCGGGTGGGGCTGGAGTGACGGGATGGCGCGTCCGACATCACATCGGCCCGCAACCGGCCTCCCTGAAACCCCCGTGACCTGGCGGCTTCCCGGCGCTCGCCGGACACGTGGTGTTTGCATCGCCGTGCTTGTGAGGTAACACACCGGCGTGGACACGCACAGCGAGTGTCCCCACCGATAATCTCCCGCAAGAGGGTGTCGGATACCCGTCATCTGCCGGTGGAACCGCTCGAAGGTTCACGTTCCGGCACCCGTGCGACGAGGCAGCGACGGCGGGCCGAGCGGCGGCTGCGACCCGCGTCGAAACGAGCGAGGACGGACGCGGCAGTGGATCTGTTCGAATATCAGGCGAGGGACATCTTCGCCAAGCACGGGGTACCGGTGCTGGCCGGTTCGGTGGCCGACACCCCGGCCGAGGCGAAGGCCATTGCCGAGAAGGTCGGGAAGCAGGTCGTCGTCAAGGCGCAGGTGAAGGTCGGCGGCCGCGGTAAGGCCGGCGGCGTCAAGCTCGCCGAGACGCCGGCCGACGCCGAGGCCAGGGCCACCGACATCCTGGGCATGGACATCAAGGGCCACATCGCGCACCGCGTGCTGGTCGCCGAGGCGAGCGACATCGAGGAGGAGTACTACTTCTCCTTCCTGCTCGACCGCGCGAACCGCACGTTCCTGGCGATGGCCAGCCGCGAGGGTGGCGTCGAGATCGAGCAGGTCGCGGTCGAGAACCCCGACGCGCTGGCCAAGATCCCGGTCAGCGCCGTGGACGGCGTCGACGAGGCGAAGGCTCGCGAGATCCTCGTGGCCGGCAAGTTCCCCGAAGACACGCTCGACGAGGCGGCCAAGGCCGTCGTCGCCCTGTGGGACGTCTTCGTCGGCGAGGACGCGACCCTCGTCGAGGTGAACCCGCTGGTCAAGGCCCCGGGCGGCCGCATCATCGCGCTCGACGGCAAGGTCACGTTCGACGAGAACGCAAGCTTCCGCCAGCCGGGCCACGACGAGCTCGAGGACACCTCCGCGGTCGACCCGCTCGAGCAGGCGGCCAAGGAGAAGAACCTCAACTACGTCAAGCTCGACGGCGAGGTCGGCATCATCGGGAACGGCGCCGGCCTGGTCATGTCGACGCTCGACGTGGTCGCGTACGCGGGCGAGGAGTTCGGCGGCAAGAAGCCGGCCAACTTCCTCGACATCGGCGGCGGCGCCTCGGCCGAGGTCATGGCCAACGGGCTGGAGATCATCCTCTCCGACCCGGCCGTGAAGAGCGTGTTCGTGAACGTCTTCGGCGGCATCACCGCGTGCGACGCGGTCGCCAACGGCATCGTCCAGGCCCTGAAGCTCCTCCAGGACCGGGGCGACGAGGTCACCAAGCCTCTCGTCGTCCGCCTGGACGGCAACAACGCCGAGCTCGGTCGGCAGATCCTCACCGATGCGAACCACCCGCTGGTCGAGCAGGTGGACACGATGGATGGCGCCGCCCGCCGCGCCGCCGAACTGGCTGCGAAGTAAGGGACGCCGAGAGATGTCGATCTTCCTGACCGAGAAGAGCAAGGTCATCGTCCAGGGCATGACCGGGTCGGAGGGGCGCAAGCACACCCAGCGCATGCTCCGCTCGGGCACCCAGATCGTGGGCGGCGTCAACCCGAAGAAGGCCGGCACGTCGGTCGACTTCGAGAACGACGTAAGTGTCCCCGTCTTCGGCTCCGTGGCCGAAGCCATCAAGGAGACCGGCGCCGACGTCAGCGTCATCTTCGTCCCGCCGGCCGGCGCGAAGGCGGCGATCGTCGAGGCCGTCGACGCGAACATCGGCCTGGCCGTCGTCATCACCGAGGGCATCCCGGTGCACGACACGACCTGGGCCTGGGACTACGCGGGCAAGAAGCGCGCCGAAGGCGGCCAGACCCGGATCATCGGCCCGAACTGCCCGGGCCTGATCTCGCCCGGAGCCTCCAACGCGGGCATCATCCCGGCCGACATCACCAAGTCCGGCAAGATCGGGCTGGTCAGCAAGTCCGGCACGCTGACCTACCAGATGATGTACGAGCTGCGTGACATCGGTTTCTCGACCGCGGTCGGCATCGGCGGCGACCCGGTCATCGGGACGACCCACATCGACTGTCTCGAGGCGTTCCAGAACGACCCCGAGACCGAGGCCATCGTCATGATCGGCGAGATCGGTGGCGACGCCGAGGAGCGGGCCGCCGCCTACATCTCCGAGCACGTCACCAAGCCGGTCGTCGCGTACGTCGCGGGCTTCACCGCTCCCGAGGGCAAGACGATGGGCCACGCCGGCGCGATCATCTCCGGCTCGGCCGGCACCGCGCAGGCCAAGAAGGAAGCGCTCGAGGCCGTCGGGGTGAAGGTCGGCAAGACGCCGTCCGAGACCGCCCGCCTCATGCGCGAACTCGTCGAGGGCTGAGAACGACCTACGTGGGCTATAGCTCACGTAGGTCTTCACCCGGAGGACGACACGCCGGGGGAGCGAATCACCTCCTTGGTATTCGCCTGTCACAGTAAGAAGGTGTCCCCCGGCGCCCCTCCACCTTCGACAGCGCGTGTGGCGCTGCCGGCGGCGGCGCTCACCACCGCCGGCTGGGCCGCGCTGGTGGTACTGGGTCCGATGGCCGCGATCGCGCTGATCGTCTGGGTCGTCGACAACGGCTCGGGCGCGCCGGCCGGCGACGCGCTCCGCATCGCCACCGACGGGTGGCTGCTCGCGCACGGCGTCCGGCTGCAGACCACGAGCGGGCCGATCGGGCTGATCCCGCTCCTGCTCAGCGCGCTGATCCTGCGTCAGCTCTACCGCGCGGGCCGGAACAGCGCGCTGGCCACCGGGGCGGCGTCGTGGTTGGAGGTCGTCCGGGTCGCGGTCGCGGTCGGGCTCGCCTACGGCGCGATCGGCATGGTCGCCGCGCTGGTCGGTTCGACCGGGGCGGTGGGAGCCGATCCGGCCGCCGCCGGCGTGATCACCGGCCTCGTCGCCGGCCTCACCGCGTGCTGGGGCGCGGCCAGAGCCACGAAACTCGCTGCGAAAATCGTGCTGCCGGACGTCGTCGGTAAAGGTCTGAAGGCGGGTGCGGTCGCGGCGGCGGCCGTGCTGACCGCGGGCGTGCTGGCGGCCGGAGCGCAGACCGTCGTCACCCAGGACGAGTTCCGGACGGTCTTCGGATCGCTGCAGGCGGGTGTCGTCGGCGGGGTCGCGATCGTCGCGCTCTGCATCCTGTACGCGCCGACCGCGGCGGTCTGGGCCACCGCGTACCTGATCGGCCCGGGGTTCGCGGTCGGTGCCGACACCGCGGTCGACGCGAGCACCGTCCAGCTCGCCCCGCTGCCGTCGTTCCCGCTGCTCGCGGCGGTCCCGACCGGACCGGCGTCCGGGATGGTCAGCCTGGCCCTGGCGGCGCCGCTGATCTCCGGCCTGCTGGCCGGCGCGGTCACGGCCCGTCCGGAGAGCGAGGGCGATCTGCCCCGCTGGCGCATCGCGCTCGGTGGCGCGCTCGTCGCCGGACCGGTGTCCGGCGTGCTGGTCGGGCTCGCCTCCGCCGCCGCGTCCGGCCCGCTCGGTGGTGGACGTCTGGCCGAGCTCGGTCCGTCGGCCTGGCACGTCGGGATCGTGCTGGCGGTCGAGGTCGCGGTGGCCGCGCTGGTCGGGGCGACGGTCGCGCGCACCCGGGCGTCGTGGTCGGCCTGGTCGGCGACGCGTCGCTGGACGCCGGAGGGCAGCGGTGACGACCCGTCGCCGTTCCGCCGGCTGATCAACGGGCTGCTCGCCGGACCCCCGCCGCCCCAGCCCTCGCCGGAGCAGGCCGAACCCGCCGGTGCCGAGGACGGCCGCCGAACCGGTTAGGCTCGGGGCACCGCCGGAATCGAAGGAGTGTCGTGGCAGCCCGAGTCGTGGTCCTCGTATCGGGGTCCGGCACCACGCTGCAGGCGCTGCTGGACGCGGTCGCGGACCCGACCTACGGCGCGTCGGTGGTCGCGGTGGGCGCCGATCGCGACGGCATCGAGGGTCTCACCCGGGCCGAGAAGGCCGGCGTGCCCACGTTCGTGCAGCGGGTGAAGGACCACCCGACCCGCGAGGCCTGGGACGACGCACTGGCGGCCGAGATCGCCGGCTACGCCCCGGACCTGATCGTGTCGGCCGGCTTCATGAAGCTGCTCGGGCGGACGTTCCTCGACCGGTTCCCGAACCGGGTGGTCAACAGCCACCCGGCGCTGCTCCCGTCGTTCCCGGGCATGCACGGCCCCCGCGACGCGCTCGAGCACGGGGTCAAAATCACTGGCTGCACGCTGTTCTTCGTCGACGCCGGTGTCGACACCGGACCGATCGTGGCCCAGCGGGCGGTCCCGGTCGAACCCGCTGACGACGTCAGCAGCCTGCACGAACGCATCAAGGTCGCCGAGCGGGAGATGCTCGTCGACTCGATCGGCCGGCTGGCCCGGGAGGGCTGGACCGTCACTGGAAGGAAGGTCTCGATCCCATGACTGACCGGAAGCCCATCCGGCGCGCGTTGATCAGCGTGTACGACAAGACCGGGATCGAAGAACTGGCCGTCGGGTTGTCCGAGCTCGGCGTCGAGATCGTCTCGACCGGCTCCACCGCCGGCCGCATCGCGGCCGCCGGGGTGAAGGTGACGCAGGTCGCCGAGGTGACCGGCTTCCCGGAGACGCTCGACGGGCGGGTCAAGACCCTGCACCCGAACATCCACGCCGGCCTGCTGGCCGACCTGCGCAACCCGGCCCACGTGCAGCAGCTCGACGAGCTGAACATCGCGCCGTTCGACCTGGTGATCTCGAACCTCTACCCGTTCCGGGAGACGGTCGCGTCGGGCGCCGGGCACGACGAGGTCGTCGAGCAGATCGACATCGGCGGCCCGTCGATGGTGCGCGCGGCCGCGAAGAACCACGCGAACGTGGCGATCGTCGTCGAGCCGGCCGCGTACCCGCTGGTGCTGGACGCGGCCCGGGCCGGCGGCTTCGACCTCGCCACCCGCCGCCAGCTGGCCGCCCGGGCCTTCGCCCACACCGCCGCCTACGACGTGGCGGTGGCCGGCTGGACCGCTCGTGAGCTGGTCGAGGAGACCGGCGACTACCGCTGGCCGGCCTTCGCCGGCATCGCGCTGGAGCGGGCCGAGGTGCTGCGCTACGGCGAGAACCCGCACCAGGCGGCCGCGCTCTACGTCGACCACGACGCGGCCGCCGGCATCGCCCAGGCCGAGCAGCTGCACGGCAAGCCGATGTCCTACAACAACTACGTCGACGCCGACGCCGCCTACCGGGCCGCGTACGACTTCAGCGAGCCGACCGTCGCGATCATCAAGCACGCGAACCCGTGCGGCATCGCGAGCGCCGACGAGGTCGCCGAGGCCCACCGGAAGGCGCACGCCTGCGACCCGGTGAGTGCGTTCGGCGGCGTGATCGCGGTCAACCGGCCGGTGAGCGTGCAGATGGCCGAGCAGGTCGCGGAGATCTTCACCGAGGTCGTCGTCGCGCCGTCGTACGAGGACGGCGCGGTCGAGATCCTCTCCCAGAAGCCGTCGATCCGGCTGCTCACGGCTCCGGCGCGGGCCCGCGGCGGGGTGGAGTTCCGGCAGGTGTCGGGCGGTGGGCTGGTGCAGACCGTCGACGGGGTCGACGCTCCCGGCGACGACGTGGCGAACTGGAAGCTCGTGACCGGCGAGCCGGTCGACGAGGCGACGCTGGCCGATCTGGCGTTCGCCTGGCGGGCCGTGCGCGCGGTGAAGAGCAACGCGATCCTGCTGGCGTCCGACCGCGCGACCGTCGGCGTCGGAATGGGGCAGGTCAACCGGGTCGACTCGGCGCGGCTGGCGGTCTCCCGGGCGGACGCGCGGGCGGCCGGGTCGGTGGCCGCGTCGGACGCGTTCTTCCCGTTCGCGGACGGCCTCGAGGTGCTGACGGCGGCCGGCATCAAGGCGATCGTCGAGCCGGGCGGCAGCGTCCGAGACGACCAGGTGATCGCCGCCGCCCAGGCGGCCGGAGTCGCCCTCTACTTCACCGCAACCCGCCACTTCTACCACTGAGTGGGCGGCCCGCCCAGAACGACGCTGCCAGGCGAGCGCGAACCCTTGAGTATCAGCTATACGCGGCGGGTCCGCGCTCGACTGGCAGCGCCGCCCTGGGCGGGCTCCAGGTTCGAGCAACTACGCCGCCTGGCGGCGCTTGAGAACAAACGCCATCTGGACGCGTAGCGTCAGCAATAGTGGGGGCATGGGGTTCTTCGCGTCGGTTGCCGACGTCACCGAGAAGTTGGCGTCGGTGGGCTATCTCGCCTCGCCGGCCGTGGCCACGACCGTCTTCCTCGCCGACCGGCTCGGGAAGCCGTTACTCGTCGAGGGCCCGGCCGGCGTCGGCAAGACCGAGCTCTCCCGGGCCGTGGCCGCGGCGACCGGTGCCCGCCTCGTGCGCCTCCAGTGCTACGAGGGCGTCGACGAGTCCCGCGCGCTCTACGAGTGGAACCACGCCAAGCAACTGCTGCGGATCACCGCCGGGCAGGACGAGAACTGGGAAGAGACGAAGGCCGACGTCTTCAGCGAGGAGTTCCTGCTCCCGCGCCCGCTGCTCACCGCGATCCAGGGCGACGAACCGACCGTCCTCCTCATCGACGAGACCGACAAGGCCGACGTCGAGATCGAGGGCCTGCTGCTCGAGGTGCTCGGCGACTTCCAGATCACGGTGCCGGAGCTCGGCACGATCACCGCGACGCGACCGCCGTTCGTCGTCCTGACGTCGAACGCGACCCGCGAGCTCTCGGAGGCGCTGCGCCGCCGCTGCCTGTTCCTGCACATCGACTTCCCGGACGCCGCGCTCGAGGAGCGGATCGTCCGCCTGCACGTCCCCGACATGGACGAGACGCTCGCCACGTCCGTCGTCCGGGTGGTAGGCGCGCTGCGGGCGATGGAGCTGCGGAAGGCTCCCTCGGTCGCCGAGACCATCGACTGGGCCCGCACGCTGCTCGCGCTCGGCGCCCAGACCCTCGACGAGGACGTCGTCCGCGAGTCCCTCGGCGTCCTGCTCAAGCACCAGGCCGACGTGTTGACCGCGGCCAAGCGGCTGCGGCTGGATTCGGTGCTGCGGTGACCGTCACCGGCCGGTTGGTCGAGTTCGTCGCCGCGCTGCGGGAGCACGGCCTGCAGATCGGGCCGGGCGAGACGGTCGACGCGGCCGGTGCGGTGTCGGTCCTCGGCCTGGCCGACCGGGAGCAGCTCCGGCACGGCCTAGCCGCGACGCTGCTGCGCCGGTCGGGCCACGAGGCCGTGTTCGACGCGGTGTTCGACCTGTATTTTCCGGGGTCGACCGGGGCGCCCGAAGCGGCCAGGGGCGTCTCCACGATCGAGGATCTGCGCGAGGCGCTGACCGAGGCGCTGGTCGCCGGAGACTCGGAGCTGATGGCCCAGCTCGCCGCCGAGGCGGTGGCGGCGCTCGGCGCGTACGGGGCGGTCGGCGAGGGGAGCTCGCCCGGCGCCGGGGGCTGGTCGGCGCACCAGGCGTTGGAGCGGCTCCGCCCGCAGACGTTGATCGCTCGGGTGGCCGAGCGGATGGCGTCCGGGGAGTTCGCCGACCGGTTCGCCCGGGACGAGGCCCGGAGCCGGGTCGAGGAGTTCGAGCGTCTGGTGGCCTCCGAGGCCCGCCGGCGGGTGGCCGAAGTGCGCGGGCGGGACCGGATCGCCCGCTATTCGGTGCCCAAGGCCGTCGATCACCGGGATTTCGTCACCGCGAACCGGGAGCAGTTGGCCGCGCTCCGGCGGACGGTCGCGCCGCTGTCGCGGCGGCTCGCGACCCGGCTCGGGGCGCGCCGCCGTCGTCGCCGCCGGGGTGAGCTGGACCTGCGCCGTACGTTCCGCCGGTCGCTGTCCACCGGTGGGGTGGCGATGAGCCCGGCGTTCCGCAAGCCGCGGCCCGGGCGCCCGGACATCGTGCTGCTCTGCGACGTGTCCGGCTCGGTCGCGGGCTTCGCCCACTTCACGCTGATGTTGGTCGAGGCCCTCCACGACCAGTTCTCCCGCGTCCGGGCCTTCGCTTTCGTGGACGCGACGGCCGAGGTGACGTCGCTGGTCGCCGACAACGACGCCGACCCGGCGGGCCTGGTGGAACGGATCCTGGCCGAGTCCGGGGTCGTGCGCTGGGACGGGCACAGCAACTACGGGCGGGCGCTGCGGGACTTCGTCACCGACTCGCTGGACGCGATCGGGCCCCGCACGTCGGTGCTGATCCTCGGCGACGCGCGGACGAACGGCGGCGACCCCAACCTGGCCGCGCTGCGCCAGGTCGTCGGGCGCGCGAAGCGGGTCTACTGGCTGAACCCCGAGCCGCGGAACTCCTGGGGGAGCGGCGACTCGGCGACCGACGCCTACCGGACGCTCGTCGACATGTACGAATGCCGCAACGCGGACCAACTGACCAAGGTCATCGGGTCGCTGCTGCCGGTGTGAGAATGGGCCCCGTGACGGCGACTCTCCTGGACGGCAAGGCGACGGCGGCCCTGGTGCGGGCCGAGCTCACGGATCGGGTGGCCGCGCTGCGCAAGCGCGGGGTCGCCCCGGGGCTGGGAACGGTGCTGGTCGGCGACGACCCGGGGTCCCGCGCCTACGTGGCCGGCAAGCACCGCGACTGCGCCGAGGTCGGCATCGAGAGCATCCGCGTCGATCTCCCGGCCGACGCGACCCAGCAGGACGTCGAGGGCGCGGTCGCCCGGCTGAACGCCGACCCGGCCTGCACCGGTTACATCGTCCAGCTGCCGCTGCCCCGCGGCCTGGACGCCAACCGCGTGCTCGAGCTGATGGACCCCGACAAGGACGCCGACGGCCTGCACCCGACGAACCTGGGCCGGCTGGTGCTCGGCGTCCCGGCGCCGCTGCCCTGCACCCCGCGGGGAATCGTCGAGCTGCTGCGCCGCTACGGGGTGAAGCTGGACGGCGCCGAGGTCGTCGTGGTCGGGCGCGGGCTCACGGTCGGACGTCCGCTCGGCCTGCTGCTCACCCGGCGCACCGAGAACTCGACCGTGACGTTGTGCCACACCGGCACCCGCGAGCTCGAGCGGCACACCCGGGCGGCCGACATCGTCGTCGTGGCCACCGGCCACGCGCACATGCTGGCGCCCGACATGGTGAAGCCGGGCGCGGCCGTCCTCGACGTCGGCATTACGCGCACCGAGAACGGGCTGGCCGGTGACGTCGATCCGTCGGTGGCCGAGGTGGCCGGTTTCCTGGCCCCGATGCCGGGTGGAGTCGGGCCGATGACCCGGGCCATGTTGCTGGCCAATGTCGTCGAGGCGGCCGAGCGGTTCGCTGAGTAGTAGTTACTTGTAGTAACAGGACTGCTCGTGATGGCCGGCGCACGAAACGCGAAGCCGACGAATCTCCCGTGATCAACGTGGCGGACGTTACGCACTGATCGGTTTTGTTGTGTGTCGTGTTTCTGACACTCTAGGACCCGGCTGTTTCGTCGCAAGGTTGACAACACTCTCGCAGGCTAGATGCCACGATGAAGCTGAGAAGTTTTACAGAATGCCCATAGATGGACATTTGGATCGTTACACGAATCCGGCAATCCGTCCATCTCGATTCTTAGTTGTGCTCTCAATCTTCTCACCGGTCTCAGTAAAACGGACTTACGTGCCGTTTTCTGAAATTGCGGTATGTGTAGCCCCTGCATTGACAAAGCAACATGAAATTTTCCTGGCACCTTCACATGCGAGTGCGCACGTTGCTTATGATCGGCGATCAGTGGCTCTGAATGCCGGTCGAGAAGGGGTCGCGTCAACCGACAAACAGAAGCTGGACATAAAGGTACATGCGAGCGATTCAGGGAGATTTTCGGATGGACGGCATGGAGGGGACCTGCCGAGTCACGGTGCGTGCTTAGCGCCGTGGTCGTAAATCCGAAATCTGCTGTCCGCCCGGGCGGGGCAGTGTCCCGCCTTCCGGGTGGGGTGGCGCCCCGGCTTTCCGAGCTGATGGTGCGGTCGGTGAAGACCCACCTGTTCGTCGGCCGAACCAATCATCTCGACATCCGTTTCAGTCAGGGGCCGCGCTTTGCCCCTGTCGGAGGAGGGCTTTGATGACCGCGCCGAACAGGCCTGCGGCGAGTGATGACGACTCGTCGCAGCCCGGCAACTCGGCTGTCGGCCGGGTGCGCGTCCCCTCGACGCGCCCGGCTGCCGAACCCGAGGAGGAGCAGGCCGCTCCTCCCGGTGCCGGGGCTTCCTCCGGACGGGCCAGCGTGCCGGCTCCTCCGCCTCCGCCTGCGCCTCCGGGCCCGGCGCCGCGTGCGGCCGGTTCGGCGTCCGTGGGCTCAGCGTCCGTAGGCTCGGCGTCGGTCGGATCCGCGTCCGTAGGGTCCGCTTCGGTCGGATCCGCGTCCGTCGGGTCGGCCTCCGTGGGGTCGGCCTCCGTGGGGTCGGCTTCCGTGCCGGCTCCGCCGGCCGGGGACGAGCCGCAGTCGCGCGGCCGCGCGGTCGTGCCTCAGCCCCAGCAGCCGGGCGACGGTCCGGCCGTCGCCCGGGCCAGCGCGCCGATCCCGCGCCTCTCCGGCGACATCCCCCGCGTCGGGGAAGGCCCGTACGCCTCGGGCGAGGTGCCTCGGGTGTCCGGGTCGGTCCCGCGGATCTCCGGGTCCGTGCCGCGGGTCTCCGGGTCGGTACCGCGCATCCCGGAGCCGCAGCAGGGCTACGCGGGCCAGTACCCGCCGCCCGGCGGCCAGCAGCAGGACCAGCGGCCCGGCCGCGACGGCCAGGCCCAGTACGGGCAGGCGCCCCAGCAGCAGCGGGCCTACGCGGCCGCCGGCGCCCCGCCGCCTGCCGCCGCGAAGGCCTCCTCGGCCGCCCCCGGCGCGCGCGGGACCGCGAAGGTCGGTGCGTTCGAGGACACCGGCACGTTCAAGGCGATCTCGATCCCCGACTACGAGCTGCACGGGATGACGGCCGAGGACCGCGCCCGCCGCGTCTCGACGACCGGTCAGTTCCCGCAGGTCTCGGTCTACGACTACGAGCGCTTCAGCCAGCTGACCGGAGACATCCAGGTCGCTCCGGCCGGTGACTACAAGGTCCAGTACAAGAAGCTGCCCGGCCGCCGTCCGATCCGGACCGCGTTATTGGGCCTGACCACGCTGGGCCTGGAAGTCGCGTTCTTCGTCTGGTTGATCGTGCTCGGCGCCGAGCCGCGCCCGGAGGAGGTCGTCAGCGACTACCTCCGCTACGCCGCCACCGTCCTCATCGTGACGACGATCGTGGTCGAGGCGTTCCGGCTGGTCAGTACATTCACGCTGGTCGTCGCCACGATCAACAGCCGCAACCCGATCCCGGTCTGGCCCGCGCCGGACTTACGCGTCGCGTTCCTCACCACGATCGTTCCCGGCAAGGAACCGATCGAGATGGTGGAGCACACGCTCAAGGCGGCGACGAAGATCCGGCACCCCGGCAAGTACGACGTCTGGCTGCTCGACGAGGGCGACGACCCCGAGGTGCGCGAGATGTGCGCCCGCAACGGGATCAACCACTTCAGCCGCAAGGGCGTCGGCGCCTGGAACACCACCGCCGGCCCGCACAAGGCGCGCACCAAGCACGGCAACTACAACGCGTGGATCATCCAGCACGGCGCCGAGTACGACGTGTTCGTCTCGGTCGACCCCGACCACGCGCCGCTGCCCAACTACTGCGAGCGGATGCTCGGCTACTTCCGCGATCCGGACGTCGCGTTCGTCGTCGGCCCGCAGGTCTACGGCAACTGCGACAACTTCGTCACCAAGGCGTCCGAGTCGCAGCAGTTCATGTTCCACGCGATCATCCAGCGGGCGGGCAACCGCTACGGGGCCCCGATGCTGGTCGGCACGAACAACGCGATCCGGATCTCGGCCCTGATGCAGATCCAGGGCGTGCAGGACTCGATCACCGAGGACTTCGCGACCGGCATGCTGCTGCACGGCACCCGTAACCCGGACACCGGCCGCAAGTGGAAGTCGGTGTACACCCCGGACGTGCTGGCGGTCGGCGAGGGCCCGTCGTCCTGGAGCGACTTCTTCACCCAGCAGCACCGGTGGTCGCGCGGTACGCACGAGCTGCTCGTCCAGCGGAACTTCCCGAAGCTGATGGCCCACCTCGGGCCGCGCCGGATCTTCTACTACTCGATGCTGCTGGTCTACTACCCGACGACCGCGCTGATGTGGCTGGTCGGCGCGCTCAACGCGGCGATGTTCCTGGCCGGCAGCGTCAAGGGCGTCCTGGTGCCGTTCGACCTGTGGCTGATGCTCTACGTCGACGGCTTCATCCTCCAGACCGTGCTGTACTTCTGGAACCGAAGGCACAACGTCAGCCCGCACGAACCACCGGGTTCCACCGGTCTCCGGGGCGGTCTGATCTCGCTGATCTGCGGGCCGGTCTACGGGTCCTCGCTGGTCGGCACCGCCCTGCGTCGGCGTACCGGCTTCGTGATCACGCCGAAGGGCGACGCGGCCAGCGCCGACCGGCTGCGGACGTTCAGGAAGCACCTGCAGTGGGCGGTCTTCTACCTCGCGATCCTCGGGGCCGGCATCTACTACGAACACGCCTCGAGCACGATGTGGTGGTGGGGGGTCTTCCGCCTCCTCCTCTGCCTCGCGCCGGTCGTGATCTGGATGTTCAGCCGGTCCCGGCGCAAGAAGCCCGCGCAGATCCCTGCCCCGCCAGTACGAGTACGAGAAATGGAGCCTGCGGCATGAGTCCCCGCCCCCGTCCGCGCTGGAGTGCCAAGCGGCGCGTGCTGGCGAGTTTCCTGAGCGTCGCCGTCCTGGCCGCGTTAGGCGTCGTGAACCGGCCGCTGGTGGCCGCGGCCATGGACCGGGTCTACGACTTCCAGGCCAGCCAGCCCGGCTTCCAGGCCCAGAACGGCCGGTGGGACTTCCTGAAGATCCCGTCCGCGTACCGCATCAACGCGATCCACGCGGCGCTGCTGCCCACCGGCAAGGTGCTGCTGATCGCGGGCTCCGGTAACCGCGACAAGGTGTTCGCCAAGGGCACGTTCAAGACCATGCTGTGGGACCCGGCGACGAACCACTTCAAGATGATCCCGACGCCGGTCGACCTGTTCTGCGGTGGCCACGCGTTCCTGCCCGACGGCAAGCTCGTCGTGGCCGGTGGCACCCAGCGCTACGAGGTCCTCCCGGCCAACGTGAAGCGCGCCTCGGGCACGATGACCGTGATCAACAACAACCCGAACCGGCGTTACGTGCTCGGCAAGGGCACGATCTTCACCTCGCAGACGACGGGCCTCAAGTACCACTCGACGCAGACGGCGGTCCTGAAGCCGGGAACCAAGAAGACCGTCGGCAAGAAGACCGTGACGGCCGGTACCGGCACCGCGGTCTTCGTCGAGGCGCTCGACGAGGGCCAGGGCAAGGGCGTCGACAAGCTCCAGCAGTTCACGATCACGAGCTCGCTCAAGGGCCAGGACGCCAAGGACGTGAAAGCGAGCGCCCTGAACATCGGCTACAAGAAGCAAGAGTTCCAGGGCATCGCCGACAGCTTCGAGTTCAACCCGTACACCGAGAAGTACGAGCGGGTCAGCGACATGGTCGACGCCCGCTGGTACCCGACGCTGGCTCAGCAGTCCGACGGCTCGCTGCTCGCGGTCTCCGGCCTCAACCAGGTCGGCGGCCTGGTCGCCGAGACCGAGCGGTACCTCCCGGCGAAGAAGAAGTGGGTCGCCGAGCCGAAGATGACCAAGCAGTACCCGACCTACCCGGCGCTGTTCCTGATGAAGAACGACAAGCTGTTCTTCTCGGGCTCCTCGTCCGGCTACGGCCAGCCGCAGTCGCAGCGCAAGCCCGGTATCTGGGACACCAAGACGAACACGTTCCAGGAGGTGCCCGGCCTGCCGGACGCCGACAAGCTGGAGACCAGCGCGTCGCTGATGCTCGCGCCGGCCCAGGACCAGAAGATCATGGTGCTCGGCGGCGGCAAGAACGGCGACTCGCCGGTGTCGACGAAGCGCACCGCGGTCATCGACCTGAACCAGGCCAACCCGACGTACAAGCGGACCGCGGACCTGCCGAACCCGACGCGCTACCTCAGCGCGGTGCTGATGCCGGACGACTCGGTGTTCACGACCAACGGCTCCAAGGACTACCGGGGCCGCGGCGAGTCCGATCTGTACACGGCGCAGATGTACCACCCCGAGTCGGACACGTTCGACCCGGTGGCCCGGCCGCGCGTCGGCCGTAACTACCACTCCGAGGCGCTCCTGCTGCCCGACGGCCGCGTGGTGACGTTCGGCGGCGACCCGCTCTACAAGAGCAAGGACGACTTCAGCCAGGGCGACTTCGAGCAGCGGGTCGAGATCTACACCCCGCCGTACCTGCTCAACGGCAGCAAGCGGCCGGCGATCACCGACGGCCCGAAGACCGCCAAGCGCGGTGCGACCGTCCACTACACCACCCCGGACGCGGCCAGCGTGGCCAAGGTGCGCCTGCTCAAGCCGAGCTCGGTCACGCACACCACCGACGTCGAGCAGCGGTCGCTGGCGGTGGACTTCAAGAAGACCGGCGACGGCATCGACCTGACCGTCCCGACCGGGGCCGCGATGGTGCCGGCCGGCTACTACCTGCTGTACCTGATCAACAACGACGGAACCCCGTCGGTGGCCAAGTGGGTGAACATCTCCTGACCGGCACTCCCGAGCCACCCCGTCCCGGCACCTCGAAAGAGGCGCCGGGACGGTCGGCTGAGGTGCCGGGGCCGTCGGCTGAGGTGCCGGGGCCGTCGGCGTTCGCCCCGACCGGCCTCTTCACCCCCTCGGACGACGCCCCGCCGGACGACGCGATGCCGGACGACGCGACGCCGGTGGCCGAGACCGAGAAGACCGCGCCGGGCCGCAGCGCCCCCTGGATGTGGCTGGCGCTCGGGGCGGTCGTGCTGCTCGCGCTCGGGGCGCTGGTCTGGAGCCGGGCCGGCGAGACCGTGGCCGAGAAAGCTGCCAAGGTCCCGCCGCTCAGCCAGCCGTCGGACCCGGACGACCCGTTCTACCTGGTGCCCGGCAGCGCATCGGAGCGGCAGCGGGCCACCTGGATCGCCGAGGGCCGCAAGGACGACGCGGCCCTGCTGGAGAAGATCGCCTCCCAGCCGACCGCGACCTGGTTCGCCGAGGACGGCCCGGACCTGACGTCGAAGGTGACCGCGGTGGTCGACGGCGCGGCCAAGGCCGGACGCACGCCGGTGCTGGTCGCCTACGACCTGCCGAACCGGGACTGCGCCGGCCCCGGCGCGGCCTCCGGCGGCGCGGCCGACGCGGCCGCCTACCAGGCGTTCATCGGCAAGCTCGCGGCCGCCACCAGGAACAGCGCGGCCTACCTGATCCTCGAGCCCGACGCGGTCGTGCACACGATCGACGGGTGCCTGAACGAGGCACAGGCCAAGGAGCGGTTCACGCTGCTCACGAACGCCGTGCGGACGCTCAAGGCCAACCCGAAGCTCAAGGTGTACCTGGACGCGGGCAACTCGGCCTGGATGCCCGCCGACCAGATGACCCAGGTGCTCTACGCGTCCGGCCTCGAGCAGGCCGACGGCTTCGCGCTCAACGTCGGCAACTTCCAGACCACCGAGGCGTCGATCGCCTACGGGGCGAAGATCGCCGGGAAGAGCGCGGGCAAGCACTTCGTCATCGACACCAGCCGGAACGGCGCCGGCGCGCCGCCCGAGTCCGACGACCTGCGGTGGTGCAACCCGCCGGGCCGGGCGCTCGGCCCGGCACCGACGACGAAGACCGGAAACCCGCTGGTGGACGCCTACCTGTGGGTCAAGCAGCCGGGCATCTCGGACGGCGCCTGCCGAGACGGGGCCCCGGAGGCCGGGCAGTTCTGGCCCGACTACGCGCTCGAACTAGCCGCGAGCGCCTGACCGGTAGAAGTCCCAGGCGTCGGACACGATCTGGTGCAGATCCGGACGTGACGGCACCCAGCCCAGCTCGTCCTTCGCGCGCGCGCTCGACGCGACGAGCTCGGCCGGGTCGCCCGGGCGCCGGGCGGCCATCTCGACCGGCACCGGCGCGCCGGTCACCGCCCGGACCACCTCGACCACCTGCTGGTTGCTGAACCCGTTGCCGTTGCCGAGGTTGTAGATCCGGTGCCGGTTCGGCTCGATCGCCTCCAGCGCCAGCAGGTGAGCGGCGGCCAGGTCGGCGACGTGGATGTAGTCGCGCACGCAGGTGCCGTCGGGCGTCGGGTAGTCGTCGCCGAACACCTGCAGCTTCTCCCGCTTCCCGGCCGCGACGTCGAGCGCGATCGGGATCAGGTGGGTCTCGGGGTCGTGCCGCTCACCCAGCGCGGGGCCGGATTCCGGGAGGTACGCGCCGGCCACGTTGAAGTACCGGAGGCTGATCGCCCCGAGCCCGTGCGCGGTGCACTCGGCCCCGATCGCCGCGTCCACCGTGAGCTTCGTCCAGCCGTACGGGTTCGTGGGAGCCTTCACCGCGTCCTCGGTGATCGGCACCTCGAGCGGGTTGCCGTAGACCGCGGCGGTGGAGCTGAAGACCATCCGGGGCACGCCGGCCGCGCGGATCGCGTCCAGTAGCGCCAGCGAGCCGATCACGTTCGTGTGGAAGTGTCGCTCGGGGAACTGCACCGACTCGCCGGCCGCGATCTTGGCCGCGAAGTGCAGCACGCCCTCGAACCCGGCGTCCGGGGTGAGCACCGAACCGACGTCGTGGATGGCCAGCTCGTGCAGCGGCACCCCGGCCGGCAACGCGTCGGCGTGACCGGTCGAGAGGTCGTCGAGCACGGTGACGTCGTGCCCGGCGTCGACCAGGAGTCGGGTCACGACGCTGCCGATATACCCGGCTCCACCTGTCACCAGCAGTTTCATGTCCGCTCCTCCGGATCGCTTCCGGTGCGATGGTATCGATCCAGTCCTGACACAATGTCGGGCATGGGTGAGACACGTCCCCGAGTGCTGTCCGGTATCCAGCCCACCAGCGACTCGTTCCATCTCGGCAACTACCTCGGGGCGGTACGCAACTGGGTGGCGATGCAGCAGACCCATGACTGCTACTTCTGCGTCGTCGATCTGCACGCGATCACCGCGGGCCACGACCCCGAGGCGCTGCGCCGCCGTACCCGGGTGTCCGCCGCGCAGCTGCTCGCCGTCGGCATCGACCCGGAAGAGTCGGCCCTGTTCGTGCAGAGCCACGTCCCCGAGCACGCGCAGCTCGCCTGGGTGCTGTCGTGCATCACCGGCTTCGGCGAGGCCAGCCGGATGACCCAGTTCAAGGACAAGTCCGCCAAGGGCGGCGTCGACCGGTCCAGCGTCGGGCTGTTCACCTACCCGATCCTGCAGGCCGCCGACATCCTGCTCTACCAGGCCGACGCCGTCCCGGTCGGCGAAGACCAGCGGCAGCACGTCGAGTTGTCGCGTGATCTCGCGCAGCGCTTCAACAGCACGTTCGGCGAGACGTTCACGGTGCCGAAGGCGTTCATCGTCCGCGAGTCGGCCAAGGTCTACGACCTGCAGAACCCGACCGCGAAGATGAGCAAGTCGGCGTCGTCGCCGGCCGGCGTCATCGACCTGCTCGACGAGCCGAACCGCAACGCGAAGAAGATCCGCTCGGCGGTCACCGACACCGGCCGCGAGATCGTGTTCGACCCGGAGAACAAGCCCGGCGTCAGCAACCTGCTGACGATCTACTCGGCGCTCACCGGCCGCACGATCGACGAGCTGACCACCGCGTACGAGGGCAAGGGCTACGGCGACCTGAAGAAGGAACTCGGCGCCGTGGTGGCCGACTTCCTGACGCCCATCCAGAAGGCGACCCAGGAATACCTCGACGACCCGGCCGAGCTCGACCGGGTGCTGGCGATCGGGGCCGAGAAGGCCCGCCGGGTGGCCGCCCCCACCCTGGCCGCGGCCTACGACAAAGTCGGGTTCCTTCCGCCGGCGGCCCCGTGACCCGCACGATCGGGGTAGCGCTGTCGATTCCCGCCCCGTTCGGCGGGCAACTGGACGAATACCGCCGGACCGCCGGCGACCCGATGGCCGAGTTCATCCCGGCCCACGTCACGCTGCTCGGCCCCACCGCGCTGGCCGACGACGACGTGCCGGGCGTCGTCGAGCACCTGCGGGTGGCGGCCACCCGGCACGCGCCGTTCGATCTGCACCTGCGGGGGAGCGGAACGTTCCGCCCGGTGACCGCGGTCGTCTTCGTCGCGGTCGCCAGCGGGATCAGCGAGTGCGAGATGCTCGAGAAGGACATCCGCACCGGACCGCTCGATCGGGAACGGCTGTACCCGTACCACCCACACGTCACGGTCGCCCACGATCTGGACGACGAGGCCCTCGACCGGGTCTACGCACGGCTCGCGCATTTCGAAGCGCGATTCCGGGTATCTGGTTTTACGTTGTTCGAGCACGGGATCGACGGGCGTTGGCGCCCACAGCAGGACTTTCCCTTCCCGGTGTAGGCGTTGGGGGCGCGGCATGGCCGATCGGTTCGTCGCGTTCCCCGGGGTTCCGTCGTGGGTCGTCGGCCCGGTCCGGCGCGCCCGCGACCGGTGGCGCTGGTTCGACACGGTGATCGTGGCCGCGGTCCGGTTCGACGACGTCCACGGTGGCCGGCTGGCCGCGGGCATGACGTACTACGCGTTCCTGGCCGCGTTCCCGCTCGGGTTGCTGTCGTTCTCGATCCTCGGCTTCCTTCTTTCCGACGACGCCGCGCTGACGATGCAGGTCGAGCAGTTCCTCCTGCAGAACATCCCCGGGCTGCCGGTCAGCGCGATCGCCGACGCCCGGAACACCGCGGGCATCATCGGTATCTTCGGCTTCCTGTTCGCGGGCCAGCGCTGGGTGGACTGCATCCGCAGCTCGGTGCGGGCGGTCTGGCGGCGCAACGAGTTCCCGAGCAACTGGTTCGTCCGGACGTTCAGCGACCTGGTCGCGCTGATCGGTCTCGGCGCCGCGCTGCTGCTCTCGGTCGGCGTCACCGTGATGATCTCCAGCGGAGCCGAGTGGGCGCTCGGGGCGGCCGGGCAGGACGGCCCGATCGGCACGACCACGCTGAGCGTGCTGGCGTTCCTGGCCGGGATGATCGTCAACGTCGTCGCGTTCGTCGGGTTCCTGGCCGGGCTGCCCCGGCTGCGGATGTCGTTCCGGCGGGTGATCGGCCCGGCGCTGCTCGGTGCGGTCGGGCTCGAGCTGCTCAAGACCGTCGGGCGCGTCTACATCAACATGACCGAGTCCAACCCGGCGTACACCGTCGTCGCCGGCACCGTCGGTCTGCTGGTCTTCCTCAACCTGTTCGACCAGCTGCTGCTCTACTGCGCCGCGCTGACCGCCGTCGCCAAGCGCGGCGGCGCGGTCGTCGACCGCACCGCGTCCTCCGACGAGGCCGACTGCGTCGAGGTCGTCGCGGTCATCGAGACCCCTCCGGCCGACGCGGGTCGGTCGGCCGACGGGGATCATGCGGACGACGGGGACGGTCCGGGTCAGCCGACGGTGCGCTATATCGCTGCGGAGGACGGCCGGCCGATCGCGGGCGGGGGCCGGACGGACCTCGATCGGGCTCCCGTCGTGACGAGCGCGGAGGCCCACCCGGCCCCACCGGATACGGCAGCCGCCCGGGACGACGTCGTCGCGCGGCCCGGGCCCGCACCTGCCGAGCCCTGAGCAAGCCGATGCCCACCACCAGCAGGCTCACGCCGACCACCCCGGCGCCGACGAAGTAGGCCGAGGGGCCGTCGGTGGTGCCGGCCGTCGCGATCTTGCCCGCCCGCTCGGCGTCCGCCTGGTGCGTTTGAGCCGGAGACGGCGCGTCGTTCGCGCCGTTCACCAGACGGCCGACCGGAGCGGTCGCGGCCGGGAGGGCGAAGCCCCAGTCGAGCAGGCCGGCGGCCTGCTGCCAGAGCGGCTGCGGCCGGTGCTCGCCGTCGAGCATCGTGACGACGAGCCGGCGGCCGTTCCGGGTGGCCGCGCCCATGTAGGTGTGCCGGGCCAGGTCGGTGTAGCCGGTCTTGCCGCCGATCGCGCCCGGGTAGTTGTACAGCAGGCGGTTGTCGTTCTGGATCTGGAAGCCGGCGTACGTGCGCGGCGGCTGGACGTTCGGCTTCTGCGGCGGGATCTGCGCGGACCTGGTCGCGGTGAGCTTGCGGAAGTCCGGGCGGGCGAAGTCGGCCCGGGCGATCAGGGCCAGGTCGTAGGCGCTGGTCCACTGGCCGGGGCCGTCGAGGCCGGACGGGGTCGACGCGTGCGTGTCGTGGGCGCCGAGCTTCTCGGCGGTGTCGTTCATCGCCGCGAGCCCGCCCTTGACCCCGTTCTCGCCGCCGGCCAGCCGGGTCAGCACGTTGGCCGCGTCGTTGCCGGAGACCAGCATCAACCCGAGCAGGACGGTCTGGACCTTGTAGCGGCCGCCCTCGACCAGCCCGACCGCGGAGCTGCCGGACTCGAACGCCAGGTCGCCGGTGGTGACGGTGACGGTCTGGTTCGGCTTCACCTTCGGCAGCGCGGTGAGGACGGTGAGCAGCTTGAGCGTGCTGGCCGGCGGGTGGAGCGCGTGCGGGGCGCAGGCGGCGAGGACCTGGCCGGTGTCGAGGTCGGCGAGCACCCAGGAGTGGGCGTTGAGGCTCTTCGGGAGCGGCTTCGCGTTCTCCGGGAGGACGAGGCCGTCGCTGCCCATCCGCTCGCCGCCGACCGGGTCGCCGTCGTCGTCCCTGGTCGGCGGCGTCGGCTGTGGCGGGGGCGGCGGGCTGATCGGCGGTGAGGCCTTGGCGATCGGGCACGCCGGGTCGTCGGCCGCCTGGGCGGGGTCGGCGGGCGTGGCGACGCCGAGGCCACTGACGGCACACACGAGCGCGAAGGCTGCTGCTGCGAGTCGCCGGGGTGTCACTCTGCGAACGCTACCGAACCGTGGGCACGTTGCTCGTGAGGTGGACACGTAAACGGGGTGTGGGCCGTTCGCCCACACCCCGATTCGGTGCGCGTCAGGCCGTGGGAGGGGGCGTCGTCGTGCCGAGGAGGGCGTCGAGCTTGGCCTCGATCGTGTTCAGCCGCTGGTCCACGTACTCCTTGAGCTGCTCGACCTGGGACTGGTGGTCGCGCTTCATGGCCGACTCGCGGTACGCCGCACCGTTGCCGCCGTGCACGACGTCGTCGATGGAGTCGAGCTGCTTGCGAACCCGATCCCACTGCGCCTGCGGCACCTGGGCCATGTCTTCTCCTCCGTTGGTGCGGAAATTCTCGTAGTCGCGCAGGATCGACGAGTTGTCGTTCTCGTGGCCGGCCAGACCGGACAGGTGCAGGTGCTGGTCGGCCGACGAGTACCGGCCGCGGAACGAGTCCTTGCGGGTGTACTGGTGGCCGTTGATGTTGAGGTAGTAGACCCACTTGTACGAACCGGCGCGCAGGCGCGGAATCAGCCAGCGCTCGAGCCCGGTCATGTTCGGGGCCTCGAGGTCGATCGCGTAGACCTTGCCGACCTTGCAGGCGCGACCGGCGTAGCCCTCCGAGCACCAGGGGGTGTGGCCACCGGAGCCGCGTAAGTGCGACGCGTTGCCGATCACGCCGAGGCAGCTGTAGCCCCGGCTGCGCATGGCCTGGGCGGCGTCGTACTCGTCGGCGACCGCTTCGATCGGCGTCCAGCGGACGCGGGCGCCGGTGGACGGGCGGATCACGACTCCACCGTCGCGGATCGCGTTCGGGACCGCGGAGCGCACGGCGGTCGCGATGCCGGATCTGGCGCCGGCGGCGGCGCTCTGTCCGGCCAGCGGCCGGGCGGGCGGCGGTGTCTCCTCGGCGGCCAGCGCCTCCGGGTCGATCATTTCGCGAGGCCAGGACGATGCCGGTTCGTTCGACTCGAGAGAGTCCGGGACCGACGGCATGACCGCGGCTAACGCGGCGAGTTCGGCGTCGGTGTGGAGCGCCTCTGGGTCGCTGGTTCGGGCATCATCCGGCAGTGGCTCGGACACGTTGAGCGCCTCCGGGACGGTGTCAGTTCCTCCGTGGCCAGTACCTCGGGTGGCCTCGGTGCAAACTCAGAGTAGCGATTGTTCTTCCGTTTGGCCGAGTCCTGAGCGTATGCACAGGTGAGCCACAGCACTCTGTCGTCGCGCGGGGGTGGGCATAATGGAGCGGTGATTTTGTCCCGTCGCTGGTCAGCGTTCCTTCTCGTCGCCGGAGCCTGGAACTGGCTGATCTGGCCGCGGTTCGCCAAGGCGATCTGGGACGACCCGCGCGCGTGGCACAACGGCACCCCGACGTCGTTCCTCACCGTCCACGCAGTACTCATCGTGACGGCCCTGATCATCGGCACCGTGATCGCCTACGTCGGCTACAAAGGCCTCCGCTCGGCCGCGAAGCGGCCGTTGTCCTGACCTGGACGGGCCGCCCACTAGACGCGGCGGAACAGTAGGGCTCGCTTGACCTCTTGGATGGCCTTGGTGACCTCGATGCCTCGGGGGCAGGCGTCGGTGCAGTTGAACGTCGTCCGGCAGCGCCAGACGCCCTCGGCGTCGTTGAGGATCTCCAGCCGCTCCTCCGACCCCTGGTCCCGCGAGTCGAAGATGAACCGGTGCGCGTTGACGATCGCGGCCGGTCCGAAGTACTCGCCGTCGTTCCAGAACACCGGGCACGACGACGTGCACGCGGCACACAGGATGCACTTCGTCGTGTCGTCGAACCGGGCGCGGTCCTCGGCCGACTGCAGGCGCTCCTTCGTCGGCTCGTTGCCGTAGGCGATCAGGAACGGCTTCACCGCGCGGTACGCGGCGAAGAACGGCTCCATGTCGACGATCAGGTCCTTCAGGACCGGCAGGCCCTTGATCGGCTCGATCGTGACCTCTTCGCCGTCCCGGGTCAGCAGGTCCTTGAGCAGCACCTTGCAGGCCAGCCGGTTGACGCCGTTGATCCGCATCGCGTCCGAGCCGCAGATGCCGTGCGCGCACGACCGGCGGAACGTCAGCGTGCCGTCGATGTATCCCTTGACGTGCCCGAGCGAGTTCAGCAGCCGGTCACCGGGCGTGACCGGGACCTCGTAGGTCTCCCAGTGCGGCTCCTCGTCGACCTCGGGGTTGTACCGCCGGATCTTGAGGTTGACCGTCCGGATGACCGTGCCGGACACGGTCTTCTCGACGAGTTCCTCGTCGGTCGCTTCGCGGGTGATCTCCATCGTGGAAGCCATCAGTACTTGCGCTCCATCGGCTGGTAGCGGGTGACGACGACGGGCTTGGTGCCGAGCGTGATGTCACCGTTCGGCTGCCGGTAGGCCATCGTGTGCTTCATGTAGTTCTCGTCGTCGCGCGTGGTGTAGTCCTCGCGGGAGTGGCCGCCGCGCGACTCCTTGCGGGCCTCCGCGCAGAACACCAGCACCTCGGCCAGGTCGAGCAGGAAGCCCAGCTCGACCGCCTCGAGCAGGTCGGAGTTGTAGCGCTGGCCCTTGTCCATGATCGAGATGCGGCCGTAGCGCTCCTTGAGCCCGGCGATGTCGTCCAGCGCCTGCTTCAGCGAGCCCTCGGTGCGGTAGACGGCCGCGTTGAGGTCCATCGTGTTCTGGAGCTCGCGGCGGATGTCGGCCACCCGCTCCTCGCCGGTCGACTCCCGGAGACCCTCCACCAGCGCGACGACGGTCGTCTCCGGAGCTTCCGGAAGGTCCACGTGTGAGTGGGCCAGTGCGTACTCGGCCGCCGCGAGACCGGCCCGGCGTCCGAACACGTTGATGTCGAGCAGCGAGTTCGTGCCCAGGCGGTTGGCGCCGTGCACCGAGACGCAGGCGACCTCACCGGCCGCGTACAGGCCCGGGATCACGTGCTCCGAGTCGCGCAGCGCCTCGCCGTGGATGTTCGTCGGGATTCCGCCCATCGCGTAGTGCGCGGTCGGGTACACCGGCACCGGGTCGGTGTACGGCTCGACGCCCAGGTACGTGCGGGCGAACTCGGTGATGTCGGGCAGCTTGGCGTCGAGCTGCTCCGGCGGCAGGTGCGTGAGGTCGAGGTAGACGTAGTCCTTGTGCGGGCCGGCGCCGCGTCCCTCGCGCACCTCGGTGGCCATCGCGCGGGCGACGATGTCGCGCGGCGCCAGGTCCTTGATCGTCGGCGCGTACCGCTCCATGAACCGCTCGCCGGCGTCGTTGCGCAGGATGCCGCCCTCGGCCCGGGCGCCCTCGGTGAGCAGGATGCCCAGCCCGGCCAGGCCGGTCGGGTGGAACTGGTAGAACTCCATGTCTTCCAGCGGCAGGCCCTTGCGCCAGACGATGCCCATGCCGTCGCCGGTGAGCGTGTGCGCGTTCGACGTCGTCTTGAAGACCTTGCCGAAGCCGCCGGTCGCGAACACGACCGCCTTGGCGTGGAAGACGTGGATCTCGCCGGTGGCGAGCTCGTAAGCCACGGCACCGGTGCACACGGGGCCCTCGGGGCCCTCCGACATGATCACGTCGAGCACGTAGAACTCGTTGTAGAACTCGATGCCGTGCTTGACGCACTGCTGGTAGAGCGTCTGCAGGATCATGTGGCCGGTGCGGTCGGCGGCGTAGCAGGCCCGGCGGACGGCGGCCTCGCCGTGGTTACGGGTGTGGCCGCCGAACCGGCGCTGGTCGATCCGGCCCTCGGGGGTGCGGTTGAACGGCAGCCCCATCTTCTCGAGGTCGAGGACGGCGTCGATCGCTTCCTTGGCCATGATCTCGGCGGCGTCCTGGTCGACCAGGTAGTCACCGCCCTTGATCGTGTCGAAGGTGTGCCACTCCCAGTTGTCTTCCTCGACGTTGGCCAGCGCGGCGCACATGCCGCCCTGGGCCGCGCCGGTGTGGGACCGGGTGGGGTACAGCTTGGTCAGGACGGCCGTACGGCACCGCTGGCCGGCTTCCAGAGCCGCCCGCATGCCGGCGCCGCCGGCCCCGACGATGACCGTGTCGTACCGGTGGAACTGCATGTCGCGCTCCCGGGGTCAGGAAATCGTCGGGTCGAACGTGAAGATGACCAGCGTGCCGAGCGCGATGATCAGCGTCGACGCGGTGAAGAGCAGCATCTTCAGCCAGAACCGGGTGCTGTCCCGCTCGGCGTAGTCGTTGATGATCACGCGCAGGCCGTTGGTGCCGTGCAGCTGGGCCAGCCACAGCAGGGCCAGGTCGAACACCTGCCAGAACGGCGAGGCGTACTTGCCCGCGACGAACGCGAAGCTGACCCGCTGCACCCCACCGTCGATGAACGCGTTGACGATCAGGTGGGTGAACACCAGGACGACGAGCAGCAGCCCGGACAGGCGCATGAACACCCAGGCGTACATCTCGAAGTTCGTGCGGTTGGCCGCCCGCCGCCGGGGCGTGCGCGGTGCCTCGATGTCGACGGTCATCGCTAGCTCCCGAACACTTCGAGGAAGGCGTGCTTGAGCAGGTAGTACGTGCTCGGAACCATAAGCGCGACCCAGAGCACGACGATCACCCGCAGCATCACGGCCTGGTACTTGGTGCCCTTGGACCAGAAGTCGACCAGCACGATCCGGATCCCGTTCAGGGCGTGGAACAGGATCGCGGCGGTCAGGCCGAGCTCCATCACGCTCATGATCGGATGCTTGTACGACGCGATGACGTCGTTGTAGGCGTCCGGCGACACCCGGATCAGCGCGGTGTCGAGAACGTGGACGAAGAGGAAGAAGAAGATCAGGACGCCGGTGACCCGGTGGGCCACCCACGACCACATCCCCTCACGACCGCGATAGAGCGTGCCCGCCGGTAGCCGGCGAGCCGTAGGTGCAGCGCTGGGCATGCCCGCATGCTATTCCCAGGATCCGGACACGCCGTTGAGGGTGTGACCCGTCTGACCAGGTGAGTGGCCACTCTCACACCGCCCGCTCGCCGACTGAATCGGTTCATTAGCTGCCAATGGAAGACGTTTACGTTGGGCAACAGTTGCCGTTACCTATTCGGCGTGTCGACTGCCTACTTTCCGTCGTCATCGCGGTTTAGTCACGGTCCGGTGACGACTGCCTGCTCCGCTTCTTTACACGTCTACCTGCGCCTACGCTCCCCCTGATCTGCCCCGACCGTGTCCGCCAAGCGGCGCGGCGGCGGATGTAGACGGGGTCGGGCAAATGGAGGGAGAAGGTCTTGCGCTACCCGCGTGGGATGAAATTCGCGGCGGTGGCCGCGGTCATGGCGTTGGCACTCACGGCCTGCGGCGGCAGTGACAGCGACTCGAGCAGCAGCTCGGACTCGTCGTCGTCGAGCTCCGCGCAGACCCTGAAGATCGGCCTCGCCTTCGACATCGGCGGGCGGGGCGACAAGTCCTTCAACGACTCCGCCGCGGCCGGCTTCGACAAGGCGGCCAAGGAGTTCAAGCTCGAGAGCAAGGAACTCGCGGCCAAGGACGGCGAGGTCGACGCCGACAAGGAGGCGCGGCTCAAGGAGCTCGCCGACGCCGGCTACAACACGATCGTCGCGGTCGGCTTCGCCTACGCGAACGCGCTGAAGGCGGTCGCGCCGGACTACCCGGACACGAAGTTCCAGATCATCGACGACGCCAGCGTCACCGGCGACAACGTCGCGTCGTACACGTTCAAGGAGAACGAGGCCGCGTACCTGGTCGGTGCGCTGGCCGCGCTGTCCAGCAAGTCCGGCACCGTCGGCTTCGTCGGCGGCGTGAACAACCCGCTGATCCAGAAGTTCCAGGCGGGCTTCCAGGCCGGCGCCAAGGCGGCCAAGCCGAGCATCAAGGTCCTCTCGACCTACATCTCGCAGCCGCCGGACTTCAGCGGCTTCGCCGCCCCCGACAAGGGCAAGGTGGCCGCCACCGGTCTCTACGAGCGGGGTGCTGACGTCATCTACGCCGCCGCCGGTCTGTCGAACAACGGTGTCTTCGAGGCGGCTGCGGCGGCCAAGAAGTGGGCCATCGGTACCGACTCCGACCAGTACCAGACCGCGGCCGCCGCGGTGAAGCCGTACATCATCGGGTCCGCGCTCAAGGGCGTCGACACCGCGGTGTACGAGTTCATCAAGTCGGTCGAGGGCAACTCCTTCAAGGCCGGTAACACCGTGCTCGGCCTGAAGGAAGACGGCGTCGGGTACGTCATCAACAACGAGCAGTTCAAGCAGTACGCAACGCAGATCGACAAGTTCAAGGCCGACATCATCTCCGGCAAGATCACGGCGCCGGACAAGCTGTAAGCGCCTGCAACCGGCCCCCGCTCCTCGTGAGCGGGGGCCGGTTGTGTAATCAACCCCTACGTACCACCGCCGAGGAGAGGAGACGGCCATCTCCGAGACGACCGCCCCCGACGGCCCCCCAGCCGTCGAATTGCGGGGCATCACCAAACGTTTCCCGGGCGTCGTCGCCAACTCGGACATCAATCTTTCGGCGAACCGCGGTGAGGTGCACGCGATCGTCGGCGAGAACGGCGCGGGCAAGTCGACGCTGATGAAGACGCTCTACGGCCTGCACAAGCCGGACGAGGGCGAGATCCGGATAAACGGACAAGCAACCAGCTTCTCCTCGCCGTCGGACGCGATCAAGGCCGGCGTCGGCATGGTCCACCAGCACTTCATGCTGGCCGACAACCTCACGGTCCTCGAGAACATCGTGCTCGGCAGCGAGCCGACCCGGTTCGGTTTCCTCGACCGTCGAAGGGCCCGGGCCAAGGTCAACGAGATCGCGAGCGCCTACCACCTCGACGTCGACCCGGACGCCCTGGTCGAGGACCTCGGCGTCGGTGACCGCCAGCGGGTGGAGATCCTCAAGGTCCTCTACCGCGGCGCCCGCATCCTGATCCTGGACGAGCCGACCGCGGTGCTCGTGCCGCAGGAGGTCGACGAGCTGTTCGGCAACCTGCGCGAGCTCAAGGCCGAGGGCCTGACCGTGCTGTTCATCTCGCACAAGCTCGACGAGGTCCGCGCGGTCGCCGACCGGATCACGGTGATCCGCCGCGGCACCACGGTCCGGACCGTCTACCCGAACGAGGTCACCGCCCGCGACCTGGCCCAGCTGATGGTCGGCAGCGAGCTGCCGGAGCCGGAGCTCCGCGGGTCGACCGTGACCGACCGGATCGTGTTGGACGTCAAACAACTGACCGTCCTCGCGGCCGCCGGTCGCCCCGTCGTCGACGGCGTCGATCTGGCCCTGCACGCCGGCGAGGTCGTCGGCCTGGCCGGCGTCGAGGGCAACGGGCAGGCCGAGCTGGTCGAGGCGATCATGGGCATGCGCCCGTCGACCGGCCTCGTGCGCCTCGGTGAAGAGGACATCAGCGACTGGGACACCCGCCACCGCCGCGAGGCCGGGATCGGGTACATCCCGGAGGACCGGCACCGGCACGGGCTGCTGCTCGACGCCCCGCTCTGGGAGAACCGGATCCTCGGCCACCAGACCCAGCCCCCGAACGCCCGCGGCGCGTTCATCAACCGCAAGGGCGCTCGTGAGGACACCGAGCGCATCGTCCGCGAGTACGACGTCCGGACGCCGAGCGTCGACGTGTCGGCGTCCTCGCTCTCCGGCGGTAACCAGCAGAAGCTGATCGTCGGCCGGGAGATGAGCCACGACCCGGTCGCGCTGATCGCCGCCCACCCGACCCGCGGGGTGGACGTCGGCGCGCAGGCCGCGATCTGGGACGAGCTGCGCCGGGCCCGGGCGGCCGGGCTGGCGACGCTGCTGATCTCGGCCGACCTCGACGAGCTGATCGGTATGTCGGACACCCTCTACGTGATCCTGCGCGGCCGCATCGTGGCCCAGGTCGACCCCCACAGCGTGACCCCCGAGGAGCTCGGTGCTGCCATGACCGGAGCCGGTGAAGCGGCATGACCCTCGCACTGCGAGCCCGTCGCATCGGGCTCATGCTGGCCGCCCCCGTGCTCGCCCTCGTGCTGGCGAGCTTGCTGGTCACGCTGTTGCTGATCGCGCTGGGCAAGGAGCCCGGCGTCGTCCTCGACGCGATGGTGCAGTCGGGCAAAAGGCCCGCGAACATCGTCGACATCGTCAACCGGGCGACGTTCCTGTACATCGCCGCGCTCGCGGTCGCGGTCGGGTTCCGGATGAACCTGTTCAACATCGGCGTCGACGGTCAGTACCGGCTGGCCGCGTTCTTCGCCGCCGCGGTCGGCGGCGCGATCGCGCTCCCCGCGCCGCTGCACATCGGCGTGATCCTGATCGTCGGGATGGCGGTCGGCGCGGCCTGGGCCGGCATCGCCGCGGTGCTCAAGGTGACCCGCGGGGTCAGCGAGGTGCTCTCCACGATCATGCTGAACGCGATCGCCACCGCGGTGATCGCGTTCCTGCTGCGTGACGGCATCCTCGGCGTGCTGTCCGACGGCGGCAACGACGTCGGAACGAAGCCGATCCCGTCGTCGGGCTGGTTTCCGTCGCTGGACCCGATCGCGCGCCCGATCATCGAGGCGCTGAGCAACTCCGGGCTGCTGGACTCCGACACCGTGAAGCACCCGAAGCTCGCGGCCTCGAAGGAGGTCTACGGCTTCCTGATCGTCGCGATTCTCCTCGGCATCCTGTACGCGGTACTGGTCGACCGGACCCGGTTCGGGTTCGACCTGCGGGCCAGCGGCAAGTCGCCGACGGCCGCGGTGGCCAGCGGTGTGAGCACGAAGAAGATGATCCTGATCAGCATGTTGCTGTCGGGCGCGGTGGCCGGGCTGATCGGCATGCCGGAGTTGCTCGAGGGCCGGGGTCACAACTACTCGCTGAACTTCCCGAGCGGGATCGGGTTCACCGGTATCGCGGTCGCGCTGCTGGGGCGCAACAACCCGATCGGCATGGGACTCGCGGCCCTGCTCTGGGGCTGGGTCGACGTCACCACGCGGTCCCTGGCCATCCTCGATCCGCCCAACGACACCTCGGACAAGGTCGCGTCGATCGTCCAGGCCTTGATCGTGTTCTGCGTCGTCATCGCGTACGTCGTCGTCAACCGGTGGACCAAGGCGCAGGAGGCGCGCCAGGTGGCCCGCCAACTGGCCTCCGGCCAGGACCTCTCGACCGAGGCTCCGGTTCCGGCCGCGGTCGGCGCGCGTTCCGACAACGCCAATGCGGACGCTTCGCCGGCGCGAGCCGCGGAAACCTCGCCGCCGCCCGCAGCCGAACCGCCGCCGGCCGCGGAGCCACCGGCCGCGGAGCCGCCGGGCGCGGAGCCGCCGGGCTCGGAACGGCCGGGCGCGGAGCGGTCGGGCGAGCGTGGCACCGAGCGGGAGGACGGGCGATGAGCCTCATCGACACCGGTACGGCCGCCGCGCCCGCGGCCGGCCCCACCCCGCCCGCGCGGGTCAACCGGACCCGGCTGTACTACGTGCTGGCCGCGGTCGTCATCGCGTTCTTCGTCGTGCGGGCCCTGCTCGGGGCCGACGACCTCACCTCGGCCGGCGCGATCCGGGCCGCGCTCCAGCTCGCGGTCCCGATCGGACTCGCCGGCCTCGGCGGGGTCTGGACCGAGCGCGCGGGCGTCACGAACATCGGCCTCGAAGGCATGCTGATCGTCGGCACGCTGTTCGGCGCCTGGGCCGGCTGGCAGTGGGGACCGTGGACCGGCGTCGTCGCCGGGGTCGTCGCGGGTGCGCTGGTCGGCGCGCTGCACGCGCTCGCCACCGTCGTGTTCGCGGTCGACCAGATCGTCTCCGGCGTGGCGATCAACATCCTCGCGCTCGGCGTCGGCGGCGTCCTCGGGAAGGTGTTCTTCGAGGGCAAGCCGGCCGCCAGCGAGCGGCAGTCGCCGCCGATCCCCGACATGGGTACCTGGTCGATCCCGGGCATCGACGACCCGCTCGGAAAGCTCGAGGGTCACCACTGGGTCGTGATCTCCGACCTGGCCGGCATCCTCCGGGGCGTGTTCGTCGGGCTCTCGCCGCTGACCGTGCTGGCGATCCTGCTGGTGCCGCTGTCCTGGCTCATCCTCTGGCGCACCGGCTTCGGCCTGCGGCTGCGCTCGTGCGGTGAGAACCCGACCGCGGCCGAGACGCTGGGCGTCGACGTCTACCGGACGAAGTTCATGGCCGTCGTCATCTCGGGCGCGTTCGCCGGGCTCGGTGGCGTCTACCTGGTGACGGTCTCCAGCGGCACCTACCTCGAGGGTCAGACCGGCGGCCGTGGCTTCATCGGTCTGGCCGCGATGATCTTCGGCAACTGGACGCCGGTCGGCACGGCCGCCGGTGCGCTGCTGTTCGGGTACACCGACGCGCTGCGCCTGCGGTCGGACAACTCGTCGGTGCCCGCGCTGCTGGCGTTCGCCGCGGTCGCGCTGATCTACCTGGCGGTCCGGCAGATGTGGCGGATCTACCAGCGTGACGGGGGCGGGGTGCTGGCCCGGCGGGTGGCCCCGTCCGGCGTCTGGCTGGTCGCGGTGGGCGTGTTCGCCGCGTTCGTGGCGCTGGGGGTGTCCGCGGCCGACGGCTGGGGGACCACCGGCATCGTGACGCTCGGATTGCTGATCGCGGCCGCGATCGGGTACGTCGGGGTGCGGCTGGGGCAACGGACGGAAGCCGGCACGCTGACGCTCTACCTGCCGACCGCGGTCGTGCTCGGGGTGCTGACGCTGATCGGGTTCGACGTCCCGAACCAGTTCGTCGGCGTCACCCCGAACATCGCGACGCTGCTGGTTCTGGCGTTCGCGACCCAACGCCTCCGGATGCCCGCCGCCGACGGCCTGCCGTACCGAAGAGGCCAAGGATGATCGACTGGGAGGCTCTTCGGGCCGCCGCCACTGAGGCGATGCACAAGGCGTACGCGCCGTACTCGAAGTTCCCGGTCGGGGTGGCCGGGCTGGTCGACGACGGGCGGGTCGTCGTCGGGTGCAACGTCGAGAACGCCTCGTACGGGCTGGGGCTGTGCGCCGAGTGCGGGATGGTCTCGGCGCTGGCGGCCTCCGGCGGCGGCCGGCTGGTGGCGGTGGCCTGCGTCGACCGCTCCGGCAACCGGCTGATGCCGTGCGGACGCTGCCGCCAGCTGCTGTGGGAGTTCGGCGGCCCTGAGTGCCTGCTCGACACCGTGTCGGGCGTCAAGCCGATGCGTGACGTGCTCCCGGACGCGTTCGGGCCCGAGGACCTGGTCACCAGGTAAACGCCGTGCATACGTGGCGTTGCGTTCCTGGGCTGAGGTAGGTCGGCCGGTCCCGCGTACGATCGTGGCCCGGGTGAGTTAGCGGAGGCGTGTGGTGCACTTCACGGCAGTCGATGTGATCCGGGCGAAGCGTGACGGCGGCGCCCTCACCGACGCGCAGATCGACTGGGTGGTCGACGCCTACACGCGGGGCGAGGTCGCCGAGGAGCAGATGGCGTCGCTCGCGATGGCGATCCTGCTGCGCGGGATGACCCGCGAGGAGATCACCCGCTGGACCGCGGCGATGATCGCCAGCGGCGACCGGATGGACCTGTCGGCGATCCCGCGCCCGACCGTCGACAAGCACTCCACCGGTGGCGTCGGCGACAAGATCACGCTGCCGCTGGCCCCGCTCGTCGCCGCCTGCGGCGCCGCCGTCCCGCAGCTCTCCGGCCGCGGCCTCGGGCACACCGGGGGGACGCTCGACAAGCTCGAGTCGATCCCCGGCTGGCGGGCCCGGCTCACCACCGAGGAATACCTGGCCCAGCTGCGGGAAGTCGGGGCCGTGGTGTGCGCGGCGAACGACACGCTGGCTCCGGCCGACCGGAAGCTCTACGCGCTGCGCGACGTCACCGGCACGGTCGAGTCGATCCCGCTGATCGCGTCCTCGATCATGAGCAAGAAGCTGGCCGAGGGCTCGTCCGCGCTCGTGCTCGACGTCAAGGTCGGGTCGGGCGCGTTCATGAAGACCGAGGCCGACGCCCGCGAGCTGGCCGAGACGATGGTGGCGATCGGCACGGCCTCCGGGGTTCGCACGGTGGCCCTCCTCACCGCGATGAGCACGCCGCTGGGTTACGCGATCGGCAACGCGGTGGAGGTCGAGGAGAGCGTCGAGGTGCTGGCCGGCGGCGGCCCGGCCGACGTCGTCGAGCTCACCGTGGCGCTGGCCCGCGAGATGGTGGCCGCGGCCGGCATCGACGCCGACCCGGCCGAGGTGCTGGCCTCCGGCAAGGCGATGGACAGCTGGCGCGCGATGATCAGCGCGCAGGGCGGCGACCCGTCGGCCCCGCTGCCGACCGCGCCGGTCACCGAGGTCGTGCGGGCCGAGCAGGACGGCTACCTCACGCTCGACGCCTACGCCGTCGGGGTGGCCGCCTGGCGCCTGGGTGCCGGGCGCGCCCGCAAGGAGGACGCGGTCTCCGCGTCCGCCGGCATCCGGCTGCACAAGCGTGAAGGCGACGCGGTGCGCGCGGGCGATCCGATCCTCGAACTGCGCACCGAGGACGCCGAGCGCATCCCGTCGGCGCTCGACGCGCTGTCCGCCGGGGTTTCCGTGGGCACCGCTCCGGCGGACGCCTCCCCGCTCGTGCTCGGCCGGATCGGCGGTTGACCCGTGGTGTGCCAGCCGGTCCCCTCGCGCCGTCGTGCGCCGGTACAGGACGGGACACCCGAGCCCGACGGGCAACCGGTCGCGGCCCCGGACCCGCTGATGATCCGGGCCGCGACGATGGCCGACCTGGCCGAGCTCGGCTTTCCGGCGCTGCCCGACGGCTACCCGCTGATCTGGGAGCAGGGTGACTCGGTGGCGCTGCGGCCGACCGAGGAGCTGCTCGGCCGGTGCGCGGTGCTCAACGCGGTGCTGGCCGGGGTGTTCGGGGCGCCGGCCGAGCTGACCTGCGGCTGGCTCGAGCGCAACGGCCTGGTCGAGGCGGTCACCGGCCCGGAGTGGGCGTTCCTGTCCGAGCGGAAGGGCTCCGGCGACCTCTACGGGCTGCACGTCGAGGCGCTCTGGGCGTTCGCCTGGGTGCTGGGCGTCGGCGAGGACCTCGACCCGGGACGCTACTGCGGCGAGGGCCTGGCGGCCTGGTTGCCCGACATCGGCGCCGACGAGTCCTTCGTGGACTGGCAGGCCAGGGCGGGCGCCCGGCCGCGTCCGGCGGTCGAGGTGGCCGCTCTGCTCGATCTGCACTACTGCTTGGACTGGGGGCATGTCCAGGCGTTGATGAACGACGAGCCCACTCCGGGCGTGACGCTACCGTACGTGATCGGCCAGCGACGGTGGGCGCTGGAATGGGCCGTCACCTTCCGTGGTCCCTACCATCCCGAGCCTCCGCGCTGGGATGAGGTCGATCTGGCGAGCTGAAAAGCCTTCGCGCTGCGACCTCGCCTCTCTAGGGTGGTATCGAGGCGCAGTGCTCCTGAGGTCCCTGCGTCAGAAGTGACCCGAAGGGATGCTGACAGTGACGGAATCAGGCCGTCCGGCCGATCCGCTCAGAAGACGCACGCTTTTACCCCTTGTCGTCATTGGTGGGCTGTTCCTGGCCGCCTGCGGGCAGGGATCCGCCACCGGGGAGACCGAGAACACCGCCGGGCCGACGAGTGACGACACGCTCAGCTCCAGCCTCGCGTCCTACACCGGGATCCCGATCGGTGGCCGCTTCGAGGACGCCGAGCACGGCGCGGTGGTCCGGGCGAAGTGCGCCGCCGACGGCTGCGGGTACCAGGTCCTCACCACTTCGGACGGTGGGAAGACGTGGTCGACGGCCGACGTGCCGGGCCCGCCGGTGACCAGCACCCCGCTGGACGACGCCTATGCGGTCGTGCTGCCCGGTGGCCAGATCGTCACCGAGATCCAGGTCGACGCCGATCGTCCGGCCCGGCGCACCGCGGACGGCGGCAAGACCTGGGCCCCGCAGAAGGCCGCGCCGGTCGGCGTCACGACGTCGGTCGCCGGCAACGAGGCGCTGGTCGGCTGGTGTGCGCAGAGCGTCGACTGCGCCGAGCCGCTCCTGCGGGTGATCCGTCCGAACGGGACGTCGGCCTCGTTCGGGCCGCCGCCGGCCCAGCTCACCGAGACGATCAGCGCGAGCCGCGTTCCAGAGGGCGCGCTCTGGGTCCAGGGCCGCGACGGCGTCGGCCGGGTGGTGCTCGCGGTGAGCCGCGACAACGGCAAGTCCTGGACGCTCAACCGGGTACCGGCCGCGGCCGCGTCCACGGTGAGCATCGCGGGCGCCGGCGATGCGGCCTGGGCGCTCTCGCTCAGCGACCCCGACACCGGGGGCGCCGGCGGAACCGTGCCGACCGAGCCGGGCCGCAAGACGCGCCAGTCGCTGCTCTACAGCGCGGACTCCGCGCGGACGTTCAACCCGGTGAAGCTGCCCGAGGATTACCGGCTGAACACCGGCAGCGGGGTCGGCGTCACCGACTCGGGTGCGGCCGTCATCGCCTCCGACGGCCGCGTAGCGGTCGTCACCCCGGACGGCGACGTCACCGACGTGCCCGACGTCCAGGGGGCGGTGTACGACCTGGGTGACAAGGTGCTGGTCTACGGCCCGAAGGCCAGCTGGGTCACCTCCGACGGCACCACCTGGAACCAACTACCAGCCCTGACCTAGCTCCAGGGTGGGAGTTCCGGTGGGGTGCCCTTGATCTCGAGGGCCGGGGCGGCCAGGCCGACCCGGCCGAGCAGCCAAGCCAGCAGCGCGGAATCCGGCCCCTCCAGCGACGCGACGATCTCGCCGGTGCCGAACCGGCTTTCGCCGACCTGCACCGCGACGCCCGGCGCCAGCCGGGCCGGCAGCTTGGCCAACTCGTGCGGCAGATGGGTGCCGACGAACTCCTCCGGCCAGGACTCGATCGTGTAGACGTCGAGCCCGAGATCGACGTGGTGGATCTCCACCTCGCGCCAGCGCGCCCACGCGCACCGGGAGGCCGGGTAGGCGCCGGTCGGGAACAGCACCTGACGCCCCCAGGTCGGCGCGGTCATCCGGGCGAACGCGTACACGACCTCGCGGTTCGACTCGGAGACCTCGTCCATGAGGTCGTTCACGTCGCTCTGAGCCCCGGTCTCGATCTCGGCATCGCGGACGGCCGGGCCGCCCGGGTACGCCTCGACCGACCGGTGCGTGAGCGCTCCATCGACCAGCCGCACCATCGCCGCCCCCTGCCGGGACACGTGGGCGATCACGTGCGCGCGCGACCAGCCCGGCAGCACCGACGGCTCGCGGATCTCGGCGTCGGTCAGCGTCGCGATCGTGCCGAAGAAGCGCTCCTGAGCGAGCGGAACGTTGGCGACGGCGGCGGGGAGATCGTAGGTCGAACTCGTCACCCGGCACATCCTGCCCTGGGCGGGACGCTGCGTGCAGGACCGTTAACGCGATTCGCGCCGAACGGTCGATCTAATAAGTCCAACGTCTGGTTTGTGCCCCCAAACGGGAGCGCGCAATTGACTGCGTTTGCAGTCAATTGCGCGCGATCCTCGGGCAATCAGTCTCGTGCGGATGCACCAGAAAGGACCGGCTCCTCTGGGGCGCGAACGACCTCCAGCGCCGACGGGGCCTCACGCAGACCGAACCGGTCGTGGAGCTTCCGGAGCGGCTTCGGCGCCCACCAGTTCGCCCGGCCGAGCAGCGTCATCGTGGCCGGTACCAGCAGGCACCGGACGATCGTCGCGTCGACCAGGACCGCGACCACCAGGCCGAGCCCGATCTGCTCGACGGTGCCGATGTCACCGAGCACGAAGCAGGAGAACACGATCACCATCGCGATCGCCGCCGACGTGATGATCCGGCCGGTCCGCTGCAGGCCGGCCCGGACCGCCTGGTCGTTGGACCTACCCGAGTCGTACTCCTCCTTGACCCGGGCCAGTAGGAACGTCTCGTAGTCCATCGACAGGCCGAACGCGAAGACGAAGATCACCATCAGCACGGCCGGATCCAGACCCGGGTTGACGAGCAGGTCCAGCGGACCGGCGCCCCAGCCCCACTGGAAGGCCGCGACCATCGCGCCGAACGTCGCCCCCATCGAGACCAGGTTCATCAGCAGGGCCTTGATCGGCACCACCACCGACCCGGTCATCAGGAACAGCAGGATGAACATGGCGACCGCGATCACGCCCGCGGCCAGCGGGAGGTCCCGCTGGTACAGCGTCAGCTCGTCGTGGAAGAACGCGGCCTGACCGGTCACCCACGACTCGCCCCCGTCCGGTCGGTCGGCGCGGAGACGTTCGACGAGGTGCCGGGCGTCCGACCCGTTGGCGTCACCCTTGACGTCGATCGCGACGACCGACGTGCCCGGGCGGACCTGCTCGGCCTTACCGATCCGGCGGATCTCCGGGTCGTCGGCGAAGCCGGCGGCCCAGCGGTCGAGCGCGGCCGCGTCCGTGCGGGCCACCACCGAGATCGCGGGCGCCTCCTGACGGCCGAACCGGCCGTCGAGCGTGTCGAGCACCCGGCGGGACTCGATCGACGTCGGGATCTCACCCAGGCCGGGATCGGAGATCTTGACCGAGAAGACCGGGATCGCCGCGACCATCAGCACCCCGAGCGCACCGATCAGCACGACCACCGGACGCCTCTGGACGCCCCGGGCCAGAGCAGCGAACAGCCCGCGCTCAGAGTTGACGTGCTTGGCCTTGCGGAACCGCTTCACACCGGCCGGCGTGATCCGGCGGCCGACGAGCCGGAGCAGAGCCGGGATGAGCGTGACCGCGGTGAGCATCGTGACCAGCGCGATCGAGATACCGGCGGCCCCGATCGCCTGCAGGAACGGCATCTGGACCAGCACCAGGCCGAGGAAGCTGGCCATGACCGTGAGCGCGGAGAACGCGACCGTCCGACCGGCCGTCGCCCCGGCCCGGGACGCGGCCTCTTCACGCAGCGAAGCCGGCAGGATCGGCTTGCCGACCCGGACCTTCTTCGGCGTCAGCCCGGGGCCGGCCGCGGCGACGAGCCCGGCCAGCTCCTCGCGGTAGCGCGAGACGACGAGCAGCCCGTAGTCGATCGACAGGCCGAGACCCAGCAGCGTGACGACCGTGACCGTGTCGCTGCCCAGCCCGACGAACTTCGAGAAGCCCCAGAGCGTCAGCATCGCGGTGGCCACCGAGGCGACCGCGCCGAGCACCGGCAGGCCGGCCGCGATGAAGCCGCCGAACACGATGACCATGAAGACCAGCGTCAGCGGCAGCGAGATCATCTCCGCGGTGGAGAGGTCGTTCTGCACGGTCGCGTTGATCTCCCGGCCGAGGACCTGGTCCCCGCCGATCTGGACCTTCGCTCCGCTCAGGCCGTCGTCGATCTTGTCGAGGCGGTTGCTGACCGCGTCGACCGAGGCGTCCTCGACGTCGGACGCGAGGTCCTTCCGGTAGTGGACGATGACGAGCAGCGCGCGCTTGTCCGTCGAGACGAGCGCCGGGCCGGCGGTGTACGGGGTGTCGACCCGCGTCACGCCCTGCTCCGTGCGCACGTCGGCGGCGGCCGCTTCGACCGCGGACTTCGTGGCGGCCGCGTTCGGGTCGACCCGGTCGACGACCGCGATCACCGAGCCGCCCTCGGTCTCGGCCGCGTCGAGCACGTCGCTGCCGACGACCGACTCGAACTTCGCGTCGTTGGTGCCCTTGTCCAGCGAGCTGAACACGGGGCCGGCGGCGAAGACGCCCCCGACGATTGCCAGAACCCAGACGGCGACCACCAGTAAGCGGTGCCGGAAACAGAATCGGCTCAACCGACCGAACATCCGTCTGCCCTTCGTAACGGCCCGCACCCCCGCCGGGCGCGTCGACGGGCTGAGCCTCTCGTCGACCGGCAGTTGGGGGCATCCGGTGCGCACCCTGATTCATCCCTGGGGTGCGACCCCTAATACCCAGGTATCGGTAGGGGTCGATCGGTGAACGCCACGCAACGAACACGCAACGACATCGTCCCTGGTCACTGCGGTCAAACTGCCCGTGACCGACTGGGATAGCCTCTTCGGGCATGAGTGTTCCGTTGGCCTACTCCGACATCGTCCGGGCTCCCAAGGTCCTGCTGCACGACCACCTCGACGGCGGGCTGCGCCCGCGCACGGTCGTCGAGCTCGCCGCCGAGACCGGGTACCGCGACCTCCCGACCACCGACGTCGACGAGCTCGCCGAGTGGTTCCGGGTCCAGGCCGACTCCGGTTCGCTGGTCCGCTACCTGGAGACGTTCAGCCACACGGTCGGCGTCATGCAGACCAAGGACGCGCTGGCCCGGGTGGCCGCCGAGTGCGCGCTCGACCTGGCCCGCGACGGGGTCGTGTACGCCGAGGTCCGGTTCGCGCCCGAGCTGCACATCGAGCAGGGCCTGGCGCTGACCGAGGTCGTCGACTCGGTGCTGCACGGGTTCGAGGCCGGAGCGGCCGAGGCCGCGGCCGAGGGCCACACGATCCGGATGGGGACGCTGCTGACCGCGATGCGCCATGCGGCCCGCTCCCGGGAGATCGCCGAGCTGGCGGTCGCGTACCGGGACGCCGGCGTCGCCGGGTTCGACATCGCCGGGGCCGAGGCCGGCTTCCCACCCACCCGCCACCTGGACGCCTTCCAGTACATCAAGCGGGAGAACGGGCACTTCACGATCCACGCCGGCGAGGCGTTCGGGCTGCCGAGCATCTGGGAGGCGCTGCAGTGGTGCGGTGCCGACCGGCTCGGGCACGGCGTCCGGATCGTGGACGACATCGAGGCTGATTCGGAAGGCGTCGTCGATCCGCGGGACGGCGTCGCCCGGCTCGGGCGGCTGGCCGCGTACGTGCGCGACAAGCGGATCCCGCTCGAGATGTGCCCGTCGTCGAACATCCAGACCGGGGCCGCGTCCTCGATCGCCGAGCACCCGATCGGGCTGCTGCGTGACCTGCGGTTCCGGGTCACGGTGAACACCGACAACCGGCTGATGAGCGACACGTCGATGTCCAAGGAGTTCACGCTGCTCTCGGAGGCGTTCGGGTACGGCTGGGGCGACCTGCGCTGGTTCACGATCAACGCGATGAAGAGCGCGTTCCTGCCGTTCGACGAGCGGCTGCGGCTGATCGACGACGTGATCAAGCCCGGGTACGAAGCGCTGATGGCGTGACCGCTCCGGCGGGGGTCGCCCGTCGGGTGGGCGTCCGGCTGTGGACCTTGGTGCTCTGGCTGACGGTGGCCGGCTGCGCGGTGTGGGCGCTGGTGCGCGGGATCGGGTTCGACACCCGGACGCCGTTCGCGCAGCTGGTCTCGTTCACGCCCTACGTGGCCGCGTTCTCGCTGGTGCCGGTGGTGGCGGCCGGGGTCACCCGGCGGTGGCGGGTGCTCGTGGCGGCGCTGGCGGTGGCCGCGCTGTTCGGGGCGTTCGTCGTGCCGCGGGTGCTGCCGTCGGGGTCGCCCTCGGGTGGGACGCGGCTGCGGGTGATGGCGTTCAACACGAAGATCGGTGCCGGTTCGGTGTCGTCGCTGGCCGCGCTGGTGCGTCGGGCCTCGCCCGACGTCCTGACGGTGCAGGAGCTGACGCCGGAGTGGGCGGCGGAGTTCTCGGCGCTGGGGCTGTTCCCGTACTCGGCGCTGCGGGCGTTGCCGGGCGCGTCGGGCACCGGGATCTGGGCGAAGTACCCGCTGACCGATGCCCGGACCGTCGACTCGCGGACCGGGTTCGATCAGACCCGGGCGACGCTGCGCGGGCCCCGGGTGATCGACGTGATCAGCGCGCACCCGCGTCCGCCGATCTTCAAGCCCGAGGAGTTCGGGTCGGTCTCCCGGTGGACCGAGGATCTCTCCCGGCTGCCCGGCGCCTCGACGTCGGGGGCGGTGCGGGTGATGGCCGGGGACTTCAACGCGTCGCTCGACCACTCGCCGTTCCGGAAGCTCGTCGACACCGGCTACGTGGACGCGGCCGCCGAGGTCGGTAAGGGGCTGGTGCCGACCTGGCCGATGAACGGCAACAAGGCGCCGCCGGTGACGCTCGACCACGTCCTGGTCGACTCGCGCGGCGACGCCTCGTCGTTCAACGCCTACACGATCCCCGGCAGCGACCACCGGGCGATCGTGGCCGACCTGATCATTCGTTCGGAATGACGATCCAGGCGCCGAGATAGATCAGGAACTGGGGGCCGGGCAGCAGGCAGGAGAGCACGAAGAGCAGGCGGACCAGGTTGCTCGAGAGGCCGTAGCGACGGCCGATGGCCGAGCAGACACCGGCGATCCACCGGTCGTTACGCGGACGGGCGAGGCGACGGCCGTAGGAAACCGATGACATCTCCGAGCACCTTTCGTAGCTCCGACTGGGTCGCTGTCAACGGTGCTCCTCGGCGTGGCCCGGCGGTATCGGGGCTCGCCCGGACTTGCCGTCCTCGGGGTTTCTCAGGGCTGCTACCGCTACTGCTCGAAGATGCCGAACACGTTGCCGGCCGGGTCGCGGAACCGGGCCGTCACCTCCGGCGGCTCGCCGCCGATCGGCGCGACCACCTCACCGCCGTGCTGCACCAGCGACGCGATCGTCTTCTCGACGTCGTCCACCATGATGTAGATCAGCAACCCCGGTTCGGACGCCGGCGGCCGCCCGGTGACCCAGACCCCGCTCACCTCGCCGACCGCGTCGTCGAACGCCAGCCTGCCGTCACCCCGCCGACGCAGAGCCCACCCGAACACCCGGCTGTAGAACTCGGCGGACTGCCGCACGTCGACGGCCGGGATCTCGAGATAACTGAGCTTTCCGTTGGCCAAAGTGGGCATCGCAGCTCCGTAACCGTCGTTTTCGGACCGGACACCCGTAAGTGTGCCGTTTCGTAGGGTGTATCGCGGGCCGTCGTCCATGAAAGCGTGGCGTTCTCGGCTCACTCACGTATGAAAGGCCCGCTCGGCTCAGCGACATCGGCGCGTCGCAGCCGCAAAGTTGTTCCGGGCGCGGATTGAGCGGCTAGCGGAAGATCGTCGGGATTGACCACTCCGATGACGGGATAGCCTCCGGTGACCGGATGATCGGCGAGGAACAGCACGGGCCCGGAGGGCGGCACCTGTAGCGCGCCGGCCACCATTCCTTCGCTCGGGAGCTCACCCTCGATCGCACGGGCCAGCGCGGGACCGTCGAGGCGCGCGCCGACGCGGTCGCTCTCCGGGGTGACGATCCAGGGCGCGGTGTAGAGCGCGTCGAGGGCCGCCGGGGAGAACCAGGACTCGCGGGGTCCGGGGTGGACCCGGAGCACCGGCTCGGCCGGGATCGCCGGCTCGACGACGGCCCGGGCCCGGGCCCCGGCGAGGACGCCGTCGAGGTCGAGCTCGGCGGAGCCTCCGGTGGCGGGGGCGCGGAAGACGTCGGTGCCGAGCGGGAGGCGGTCGCCGTCCTGGACTCGAGGCGGCCCCAGAATCGAGAGCGTGTCGGTGCTGCGGCTGCCGAGCACCGGGTCCGCCGCGATCCCGCCGGCCACCGCGAGGTACGCCCGCACCCCGCCCCGGGCGGTGTTCAGGCGGAGTACGGCGCCGGCCGGCACTCCGACCGCGGTCGCGTGCCGGGCCGGGACGGCGTCGATCGAGAGCGGGCAGCGGGCCCCGGTGACCGCGACCACGGCGTCGGTATCGAAGACCGCGACCAGGCCGCCGAGCGTCACCTCCAGCGCGGCCGCGCTCGGCGCGTTGCCGACGAGCGCGTTCGCGCGGTCGAGCGCGGGCCGGTCGGCCGCCCCCGAGCGCGGGACGCCCAGGTGCGCCCACCCCGGGCGGCCGCGGTCCTGCACGGTCGTGAGCGGCCCCGCGCTGCGGATCGTCAGCATGGAACGAAGCGGACGCGGTCGCCGGGCGCGAGCAGCGCGGGCGGGTGGGCCGACGGGTCCCAGAGCGGCTGGTCGGTGTGGCCGATGAGCTGCCACCCGCCCGGCGACGGGCGCGGGTAGATGCCGGTGAACTCCCCGGCGAGCCCGACCGCACCGGCAGGCACCCGCGTGCGCGGCGAGTCGCGGCGCGGAACGTGCAGCACGTCCGGGAGCCCGGTGAGGTACCCGAAACCCGGCGCGAAGCCGGTGAACGCCACCGTGTAGACGGCGCCGACGTGCAGTGCGACGACCCGGTCGCGGTCGAGGCCGGTGCTCGCGGCGACGTCGTCGAGGTCGGGGCCGTCGTAGTGCACGTCGATCGTGACCTCGCGCCCGGTGGCGGCCGAGGCCTCGTCCGGCCGCCAGGACGTCAGCCAGGCCAGCTCCGGGGCCGGTCCGGGGCGCCACCGCACGAGCACGGTCCGTGCCCCGGGAACGACGTCCTCGACGCCCGGCAGCGCCCGCCGCACGATCTCGGCGCGCAGCGCCGCCGGGGCCGCGGTCTCGATCAGTGCGGCCAGCGGCCCCATCGGCAGTGCGACGGGCATCGGTGGATCAGTCGTGCCACTCGACCGCCGACGAGATCCGGCCGATCACGCTGCGCCAGCCCAGCGCGGCCTGCTCCGGACCGATCCTGCGCAGCTTGCGACGGCCGAAGAAGCCGGTCGCGCGGATCGCCTCGTCGAGCTCGTCGAGCGGGGAGCCCGGCGAGAGCATGCCCTCGACCTCGGTGAGCTCCAGCGCGTAGGCCAGGTCTCGCGCGAGCTCGCCGGCGCCGATGATCAGGTCGCGCTCCCAGACGTCGCGGCCGCCGCGCAGGTTCTCGACGACGAGGTCGAGCTCGTAGCGGTCTTCGTCGTCCGGGACGACCAGGTCGGCGGTGAGCGTCTCGACCAGTTCGGCCCAGTGCTCGCTGCTGGTGAGGTCGTGGGCGGCGGGGGACTTGACGAACGCGACCAGGGAGTCGGCGTCGTGGAAGAGGTGCAGGGTGCCGTTCGTGGCGAGGAAGACGGCTTCCTCTTCGCCTGCGGCTACCCGGGCGCGGCCCTTCTCGTCGTCGTCGTCCTCGTCCTCGTCTTCGTCGTCTTCGTCGGCGAGGTCGTCGAGGTCGTCGTCGGCCTCGGCTTCCAGGGAGCGGAACCGCTTACCGGAGTCCCGCTTCTCGTCCTCGTCCTCGTCCTCGTCCTCGTCCTCGTCGGAGTCGGAGGCGACGACCTTGTCGTCGTCGTCCTCGTCTTCGACGTCGGCCGGGTCGGCGGCCAGGGCCTCGGCCTCGAGTTCCTCGTCGTCGATCTCGGGCTCTTCCTCGACGACGCGGTACTCCCGCAGCGTCAGCCCGACGCCACCGCGCGGCAGCGCGATCTCGACCGGGTCGATGCCGAGTGCCTCCCAGTACTCGGCGATCCGCTCGGACCGCTCACCGTCGGAGGCGTCGACCTCGTCGGCCTCCTCGGCCTCGTCCACGACGTCCTCGTCGAGGATCTCGTCGCCGGAGGTGTCGAGGTCCTCCGGGTGCCTGCCCGCCACGGGTCCTCCAAGGTGCGGCCGATTCGTCCCCGTCTACCTTAGGGCTGCTCCGCAGCGGAGTGGCGGGCGCCTCACCCGTCGCCGTTGTCGACGTCGAGCTTGGGCGCGTTGTTGCTCCACCACGCGGTGATCTCGGTCGATTTTCCCCCGGAAACGAACGTGATCTCGATCCGGGTGGGGTTCTGACGCGTTACGTGCGACTCATAACCCGCTTCCGGGAGCGAATCGAGGATGGTCACCTCTTCGCGATTCCACTGGATCTTCGCCCAACCGCCATCGGTCGGCACCGTGCTGAGGTAATTGAGCAGACCCTGATCGTCGGTCCACGACTGCAACGCGGGCTCGGAATCGTTGCGCGTTTCTACGGACGGTGACGGAGTCGGGCTGTGGGTCGTTCCTCCCGCGGCCGGTGGACCCGCGCTTTTTAATTCCCGGACCGCGGGTAGTTTCGACCGATCTGGCACGGCTGCATAAAGGACGAGGCGAACGCCAAACCACGAAACGGTCACCGCTAACGCCGTAGCCCCGAGCCACAGCAGGGTGAGCCGTACCGCACGAGGCATACCGTCCATCCTTCCATCGGGCTACCGTGCCGAACATGCCGACCGTGTTGCTCGTCGAGGACGACCCCACGATCCGTAGTGCCCTTGTACGTTCTCTGTCAAAGGCGGGCCACGTCGTCCGCGCTGTGGGAACTGCCTTGGACGCACTGCGCGAAGTCACGTCCGCGCGTCCCGACGTAGTAATTCTCGACCTAGGACTACCCGACTTGGACGGTGCAGACGCATTACGCATGTTGCGAGGCGTTTGTGATGTTCCGGTAGTGGTGGCAACTGCCCGGGACAATGAGCGGGAAATAGTTCGTCTGCTCAACTCGGGTGCCGACGACTACCTGGTCAAGCCGTTCTCGTTCGAGCACCTCACCGCGCGGATGACCGCGGTGTTGCGTCGCAGTAGCCCGGGCGAGGTCCGGCGCGATCCCACGCTGACCGTCGGCGGCCTGCGCATCGACCTCAACCGACGCGAGGCCGTTCTCGACGGCACCGCGCTCGACCTGGCCCGCCGAGAGTTCGACCTGCTGGCCTACCTGGCCGCCCGGCCCGGCACGGTCGTGAGCAGGCGCGAGCTCGTCGAGGCGGTCTGGCGTCAGCCGGCGGTCGGCGGCGACCAGACGATCGACGTCCACCTCTCCTGGTTACGGCGAAAGCTCGGCGAAACCGCGGCCGCTCCGCGGTATCTTCGGACGGTCCGCGGGGTGGGAGTGAAACTCGTGGATCCCACATGAGGTCAGGCCGCCGATGAGACGTGCGCTCGCGCTGGTCGCGCTCGCGACCACGTCGATGGTTTCGCTTGCCTTCGTCGTGCCGTTGCTGCTGGTGGTGCACCAGATCGCCCGCGATCGGGCCATCACCGACGCCCAGCGGCAGGCGAACGCGGCGGTCTCCATCCTGGCGGCGACCAACGACCTGCACGAGCGGGAGCGCGCGCTGGCCACTGTGCCGGCCTGGAAACAGGACGGGCTGGCCATCCACATCCCAGGCCAGGCCACGCTGGGCACGACCAGGGCGAAGCCGGCCGACATCAAGACCGTCCGGACGGGCACCGACGAGTCGACGACCGCGGGCGTGGACGGCGGTGTCGTCTACCTGCTGCCGACGCAGCTCGCGCAGCCGACGTCGACCGGCGAGGACACCGCGGTGATCGAGGTGTTCGTGCCGTCCGAGGCGCTCAGCCGCGGGGTGGCCGGTGCCTCGCTGGCGCTGATCGTCGTCGCGATCGGGTTGGTCGTCGGGTCGGTGGTGGTCGCCGACCGGCTGGCCGCGAAAGTCGTCGGCGCGACCCGGAACCTGGCCGCGGTCGCGCGTGCGTTCGGTGACGGAAACCTGGATGCGCGGGTGGAACCGTCCGGTCCGCGGGAACTGTCGGAAGCGGGATTCTCGTTCAACACGATGGCCGACCGGGTCGTCGCGACCCTGGATGCGGAGCGTGAGCTCGCGGCCGACCTCTCGCACCGCCTGCGAACGCCGCTGACCGCCCTCCGGCTCGACGCCGAGGCCCTCGACGACGGCGTGGACGCGGCCCGGATGCGCGAGGCCGTGGCGACGCTCGAGCGCGAGGTCGACATCATCATCCAGACCGCGCGCCGGCCGCTGTCCGAGCGCGGGCCGGAGTGGTGCGACCTGGCCGAGGTCGTCGCCGAACGCGTCGACTTCTGGGGTGCGCTGGCCGAGGACGAGGGCCGCGACTTCCGGTTGGCCGGGGTCGGGCGGCGGGTGCCGGTCGCGGTCTCCCGCACCGAGCTGGTCTCGATCGTGGACGTTCTGCTCGGCAATGTGTTCCGGCACACCGCACCCGGAGTGGCGTTCGCGGTCAGCGTGCTCGTGTTACGGGGTCCGGTGGCCGCGTTGGTGGTCGAGGACGCCGGTACCGGCATCAAGCACCCGCGGATGGCGGTGCGCCGGGGCAACAGCGGTGGCGGGTCCACCGGGCTCGGGCTCGACATCGTCCGCCGGGTGGCGGAGACGGCCGGGGGGTCGATCCGGATCGACATCAGCCCGATGGGCGGCGCGCGGATCCGGGTCGATCTGGCGATGCTCGACCCGGCGGTGTTCCGCAACATGGCCCGCGGTGGGGGGCCGGTGCCCGACCGCGAAGAGCCGTGGCCGGATGTGCCTCGTGGGGCTGGTGATTACCGCCCGCTACATCGGGCGGTCGGCGCGCTGCGGGCCATGCGGAAGACGCGGGTTAACTCGCGATCAGAGAGACCTTAAGCAAACCTCAAGGGTCTTCCCGCTGGTCAACGTGCCATCGTAACGTTCAGTTGTCAGACACCACGCGAGCCGACGCCGACCCCCCGGGCGCCGGACGCAGCCAAAGCGCGGTGGGACAGGGATGGCAAAGGCCCCCCGTCCCACCGCGTAGGTCTGTTTAGACCCCGATCGGGTGCCAGACGGTCTTCGTCTCCACGAACGTGGTCAGGCGCGCGAGCGCCGGTTCCGCCGGCCAGTCCTCGGCCGGATCCGGCCGGCGGACCCGCTTCAGGTTGGCCGCAGCCAGCCCCTCCCACTCGACCGCCTGCTCGCCCTCGGCGCCGGTCAGGTCCAGGCCCCGGACCTCCTCGTGGGACGCCAGCCACGAACCGAGCTCCGCGGCCTGCCCGGTCAGCACGTTGACGACCCCGCCGGGAAGATCGGACGTGGCCAGCACCTCGGCCAGCGTGATCGCCTCCACCGCATCCGGCGCCACGACCACACACGTGTTCCCGGTCGTGATCACCGGCGCGATCACGCTCACCAACCCGAGCAGCCCCGAAGGCGCCAGCACCCCCACGACCCCGGTCGGCTCGGGCGTCGAGAGGTTCAGGTACGGCCCGGAGACCGGGTTCGTCGCGCCCACGACCTGGGCGTACTTGTCGGCCCACCCGGCGTACCAGACGAACCGGTCGACGGCCGCGTCCACCTCGTCGAGCGGGAGCCCGAACTCCTCCCGGCGGGCCTCCAGCATCTCGGCGGCCCGGTAGAGGATCTGCCCGCGGTTGTAGCCGGTCCGCCCGGCCCACCCGGAAAAGGCACGGGAAGCCGCGACGACCGCGTCCCGGACGTCCTTCCGGGATGCCCGTGCCGCGTTCGCCACGAACGCCCCCTCCGCGTCGGTCACCGGGTACGTCCGTCCCGACTCGCTCCGGGGGAACGCCCCGCCGATGTACAGCTTGTAGGTCTTCCGAACCGAGAGACGGCTCATTTGACGTAGGCCTCCAGGCCGTGGCGGCCGCCCTCGCGGCCGTAACCCGACTCCTTGTAGCCACCGAACGGTGACGCCGGATCGAACTTGTTGAACGTGTTGGCCCAGACCACGCCCGCGCGCAGCTTGTCGGCCATCCAGAGGATCCGGGACCCCTTCTCGGTCCAGATCCCGGCCGACAGCCCGTACGGCGTGTTGTTGGCCTTCTCGACGGCCTCCGCGGGCGTCCGGAACGTCAGCACGGACAACACGGGCCCGAACACTTCTTCCCGGGCGATCCGGTGGGCCTGCGAAACCCCGGTGAACACCGTCGGGGCGAACCAGAAGCCGCGATCAGGGAGCGAGCACGACGGCGACCACCGGGTAGCGCCCTCGGCCTCGCCTATGTCGGACAGCTCGCGAATCTTCGCCAGCTGCTCAGCCGAGTTGATCGCGCCGACGTCCGTGTTCTTGTCGAGCGGATCCCCGACCCGCAGCGTCGACATCCGTCGTCGCAACGAGGACAGGACCTCGTCGGCCACCGACTCCTGCACCAGCAGACGGGAACCGGCGCAGCAGACGTGCCCCTGGTTGAAGAAGATCCCGTCGACGATGCCCTCGACCGCCTGGTCGACCGGCGCATCGTCGAAGACGATGTTCGCGGCCTTGCCGCCGAGCTCGAGCGTCAGCCGCTTCGACGACCCCGCGACCGCGCGGGCGATCTCCCGCCCGACCTCGGTCGATCCGGTGAACGCGACCTTGTCGACGCCCGGGTGCGCGACCAGCGCGCGCCCGGTCTCCCCGGCCCCGGTCACGATGTTGACGACGCCCGGCGGCAGCTCGGCCTGCTGGCACACCTCGGCGAACAGCAGCGCGGTGAGCGGGGTCGTCTCGGCCGGCTTGAGCACGACCGTGTTGCCGGTGGCCAGCGCCGGAGCGATCTTCCAGGCCAGCATCAGCAGCGGGAAGTTCCACGGGATGACCTGCCCGGCCACTCCCAGCGGCCGCGCTCCCCCGAGGCCCGCGTACGACAGCTTGTCGGCCCAGCCCGCGTAGTAGAAGAAGTGCGCGGCGACGAGCGGCAGGTCGATGTCCCGCGACTCGCGGATCGGCTTGCCGTTGTCGAGCGACTCCAGCACCGCGAACTCGCGGGCCCGCTCCTGCAGGATGCGGGCGATCCGGAACAGGTACTTGCCCCGTTCCCGCCCCGGCATCGACCCCCACACGGTGTCGAAGGCGCGCCGAGCCGCGGCCACGGCCCGGTCGACGTCCGCCGAATCGGCCGACGCGACCTCGGCCAGCACCTCCTCGTCGGCCGGGTTGACGGTCTTGAAGACCCCGCCGCCGTCGGTGAACTCGCCGTCGATGAACAGACCGTAGGAGTCGCGGAGCGCGACGACGTCGCGCGACTCCGGTGCAGGCGCGTACTCGAACATCTTCAGTCCAGGGTGACGTAGTCGGAGCCGGCGTAGTGACCGGTGGCCATCTTGCGACGCTGCAGCAGGAGGTCGTTGAGCAGGCTGGACGCCCCGAACCGGAACCAGTCGGGGTCGAGCCAGTCGGGCCCGGTGATCTCGTTGACCATCACCAGGTACTTGATCGCGTCCTTCGCGGTGCGGATGCCGCCGGCCGGCTTCATCCCCACCTGCCGCCCGTGCGCGTCCCGGAAGTCCCGGCACGCCTCCAGCATCACCAGCGTGACCGGCAGCGTCGCGGCCGGGGAGACCTTGCCGGTCGACGTCTTGATGAAGTCCGCGCCGGCCAGCATCGCCAGCCAGGACGCCCGGCGCACGTTGTCGTAGGTGACCAGCTCGCCGGTCTCCAGGATCACCTTGAGGTGCGCGTCACCGCACGCCTCCTTGACCGCGACGATCTCGTCGAACACCTGGGTGTACTGGCCGGAGAGGAACGCGCCCCGGTCGATCACCATGTCGATCTCGTCGGCGCCCGCCTCGACGGCGGCGCGGGTGTCGGCCAGCTTCACCGGCAGGGGCGCGCGGCCGGACGGGAACGCGGTCGCGACCGCGGCGATGTGCACGTTCGATCCCTTCAGCGCCTCCACGGCGTCGGGCACGCGGTCGCCGTAGACGCAGATCGCCGCGACCGGCGGAGCGTCGTCGCCCGGGTGCAGGCCCTTCGCGCACAGCGCGCGCACCTTGCCCGGGGTGTCGGCGCCCTCGAGCGTGGTCAGGTCGATCATCCGGATCGCCAGGTCGAGCGCGTAGGCCTTGGCCGACGTCTTGATCGAGCGGGTGCCGAGGCGGTCGGCCCGAGCCTTGGCGCCGACCTCGTCGACGCCGGACAGGCCGTGCAGGAACCGGCGCAGCGAGGCTTCGGACCGGCCGACATCAGGAACGGCGGTAACGGACATGAAGACGATCCTACGCAGCGCGTTACCGCCCCGGTCAGGGCAACATTTGCCGTGCGGGACGGTTAATGACCGGTGAAGGCACCCCGGGCGGAGCACCGGCGCCTCTACCTTCGGGGCCCATGCGCGTCGCCCACTTCTCGGACACTTTCCTGCCGCGGCGGGACGGCGTGATCACGTCGATCCGGACGCTCGCCGGCGCGCTGGCCGAGCGGGGCCACGAGAACGTGCTGTTCACGCCCGGATACCCGGAGGCGACGCCGGTCGGCTTCCCGGTCGTCGGGCTGCCGTCGGTGCCGTGCGGGGTCGCCGACCTCCGGTTGGCGACCTGGCCGCGGGCCCGGCAGGTGGCCCGGGTGGCGTCGGCGGCGCCCGACCTGGTGCACGTCCACACACCCGGGCCGGCCGGTCTGCTCGGCGTTCTGGCTGCTCAGCGGCTCGGTCTGCCGCTCGTGCAGACCTACCACACCGACCTGCACGCCTACCTGGAGGCGTACCGGATCCCGACCACCGTCATGCGGCTGATCGAGACCGCCTACCGGCGCCGGCTGGGCGTCGAGATCCGGCCCGCGCGCCGGCCGATGCGGGTCGTGGCCGGGGCCTGGCGGTCGGAGCAGCGGTCGGCGACCCGCGGCGGGCTGCTCGACGCGGCCAACTCCGCGTTCTTCGGCGGTACCGACGTCGTCGTGGTGCCGACCGGGGCGGTGCTGCGCCGTTCGGCACTGCCGGTGGCGCCCGACCAGGTCGTCCGGGTGCCGACCGGGGTCGGGCCGCGTCCGGTGGGGGAGGACGCCGGTCCGGCGTTCCGGTCCCGGCACCGGATCCCGGCCGGCGCTCCGCTGGTGCTGTTCGTCGGCCGGGTGAACCGCGAGAAGAACGTCGAGGGCCTGCTCGCCGCCGTCTCGGTCCTCGCCGTCACCCTTCCCGACGTCCGGGTGGCGCTGGTCGGGGCGATCTACGAGCAGCGGTGGCTGAACGGCCTGATCCGGACGTACGGGCTCGGCGACCGGGTGGTCACCACCGGGCAGCTGACGGCGGCGTCGGTGGCCGAGGCCTACGCGGCCGCGGACGTGTTCGCGTTCCCGTCGATGACCGACACCCAGGGGCTGGTGCTGCAGGAAGCGGCGCTGGCCGGTCTGCCGGTCGTGCTGGCCGACGCCGTCCTGAACGAGCACGGCCCGCTGGCCGGCGCGGCCGTCTGCGCGCCGGGCGACGGCTTCCCGTCCGCCCTCGCCGCCATGCTCACCGACCCGGACCTGGCCGCGCGGACGGCCGTCGCGTGCCGCACCGCGGCCCTGAAGCACACTCCCGACGCGTACGGCGCGGCGATCGAGGCGGTCTACCGGCGGGCGGTGACCACCCGCCGGGCCGTGGCGCCGAGCGGCGCGCGCGCCACCCAGCGCACGCGCGCGGCGTAGGTCGCCCCGGGCGAATCCGCACCCTGGCAGTGGGCTGCTGACCTGGGGCGGTACCGTCGCGACGTGCAGACCCTTGTCGTGGACCACCCGCTCGCCAGTGCCCGGCTCACCACGATGCGCGACGCGCGCACCGAGCCGTCCGTCTTCCGTGCCGCGCTCCGCGAACTGACGCTCATGCTCGTCTACGAGGCCACCCGCACCATCGAGATCGAGCACTACCCGATCCACACCCCGGTCGCCCGCACCACCGGCGTCCGGCTGGGCAACCCGCCGCTGCTGGTGCCGGTGCTCCGGGCCGGGCTGGGCATGGCCGAGGCCGCGTTCGGGCTGCTCCCCGAGGCGTCGATGGGGTTCGTCGGGCTGGCCCGGGACGAGGAGACCCACCAGCCCCGCGCGTACATGGAATCGCTGCCGGAGAACCTCACCGGCCGCCCGGTCTTCGTGCTCGACCCGATGCTCGCCACCGGCGGCTCGCTCCAGCACTGCGTCGGCCTGCTCACCCAGCGGGGCGCCACCGACGTCACGGTGATCTGTGCGCTGGCCGCGCCCGAGGGGCTGCGTCGGCTGGAAGAGGCGAACCTGCCGATCCGGGTGATCACCGCCAGCATCGACGAGCGGCTGAACGACTCGGCGTACATCGTGCCCGGTCTCGGTGACGCCGGTGACCGTCAGTTCGGCGCTGTGTGAGCCTTTTCGTGGTACAGCCCGTGTAGGAACCGTGCCACAGACACAGGGATCACTGGGCATCGTCCGGCTCGCGCCGTGGGTGCTCCTCGCATTGTCGGTCGCGATCACGCTCGACCTCGTCGTGGTCGGCGTCGCCGCCGACGGACCGACGGTGGCGCTCTGGCTCACCGCCGGTGCGGTCGGCCTGGTGCTCGAGGTGCTGGTCATGCTGGGGTTACCGGCCGCGGTGGCGCTCGCGGCGATCGGTGGGCTGGCCGGCCGGCCGGTGCTGCGGTCGCTGGTCTGGGTGCTGGCTCCGCCGGTCGTCGTCGCGGCCGGGTTCGCGGCCGGGGTCCTGATCGCCCGGCAGGCCGATCCGCCGGTCGACCTGGTCGAGGTCGTCGGGGGCCTGGTCGGCGTGCTGCTGCTCGTGCTGCAGGTCGGCGTGCTGGCGACGCTCGTCTGGTCGCTGGCGTCGCAGAAGGTCCGCCGGTACGTCTGGGAGCAGACCGCCCGGCGGGACCCTCGGCGGGTCGCGGCCGAGGCGGGCCGCCGTCAGGCCAGAGGCGCCGGGACGCTCGGGTGGGTGTCGCTGGGGCTGCTGGCGGCCGCGCTGGCGGTCACGATCGTCTCGTTTACCGTCGCCGACTCGGGGTCGATCCAGATCCTCTACCTGTTCCTGCCCAGCGTCGTCCTGCTCGTGCTCCTGCTGCTGGCGGTGCGGAGCGTGCTCCGGCGTCGCACCGGCGCGCGAGCCTGGCGGTACGTGGTGTTCTCGTTCGGGCTGGCCGCGATCGCGATCGCGGTGCTCGCCCTCGGCGTGGAGATCGACGGCTCGATCGAGTTGGCGACCAGTGCGGGCGTCGTGGCCTCTCTGGCCCTGCAGACCGGGTCGGTGGTCGCGTTCGCGGGGGCGCTGGTGCGGCTGGCCGGCCCGGCCGTCACGACCTGGCTGAGCGAAGCGCCGACCTCGCTAGTCCAGCCCCAGCGCGGTGGCCATCTCGGTACGCAGCTGCGCTAGGTGCGAGGTCGCCGCCGCCCGGGCGGTGGGCACCCCGGCCGGGACCGGCTCCACGACCTCCAGGTAGGCCTTGAGCTTCGGCTCGGTGCCGGACGGCCGCACCACCACCCGGACGCCCGGCGCGCGCAGCGTCAGCACGTCGGCCGACGGCAACCGGTCGTGCACCTCGGTCACCGCCCGGCCCAACAGCGTCTCCGGGGGAGCCGACCGGACCCGCTCCATCGCCGCCGCGATCTCGCTCAGGTCCGTGACCCGCACCGACAGCTGCGACGTCGCGTGCAGCCCGAACTCCACGGCCAGCTCGTCGAGCCGGTCGGTCAGCGTCCGCCCCTCGGCCTTGAGCGCGGCGGCCAGCTCGGCCACGGCCAGCGCCGCGCCGATCCCGTCCTTGTCCCGGACGACGCCCGGCGCGACCGCGTACCCGAGCGCCTCCTCGTAGCCGAACGCGAGGTCGTCGGCGGCCCGGACGATCCACTTGAAGCCGGTCAGCGTCTCGGCGGCCTTCGCGCCCCGGGCCGGTGCCAGCGTGCTGAGCAGCGACGACGACACGATCGTGGTCGCGTACGTGCCCTTGACCCCGCGTCGCAGCAGCGAGTCCGCGAGCAGCACCCCCACCTCGTCGCCGTGCAGCAGCCGCCAGCCGTCTCCGGCCGGGACGACGACCGCACACCGGTCCGCGTCCGGGTCGTTGGCGATCGCGATGTCCGCGTCGATCGACGACGCCAGCGCGATCAGCTCGTCGACCGCCCCCGGCTCCTCCGGGTTCGGGAAGGCCACGGTCGGGAACGCGGGGTCCGGCTCGGCCTGCGACCCGACGACGGCCGGTGGCTCGAACCCGGCCACCGCGAACGCGCGCACCAGCACGTCCCGGCCCACCCCGTGCAGCGGCGTGTAGGCCACCCGCAGCGACCGGGGGCCTCCGGCCGACAGCACCGCGCGGGCCGTCGCGTCGAGGTACTCGTCCACCAGCCGGTCTTCGACCTGCTGGGCGGCCGTCCCGAGCGGCACGGCCGCGAGCGTCTCGACCGCCCGGATCCGGGCCTCGATCTCCCGGTCGGCCGGCGGGACGATCTGCCCGCCGTCGGACAGGTAGACCTTGTATCCGTTGTCGGCCGGTGGGTTGTGGCTGGCCGTGACCATCACGCCGGCGGCCGCCTCGAGCCGCCGGACCGCGTAGGCGAGCACCGGCGTCGGCAACGGCCTCGGCAGCAGGAGCGCGGCCCGCCCGGCGCCGGTCACGACGGCGGCGGTCTCGGCCGCGAACTCGGCGCTCCCGCGGCGGGCGTCGTAACCGATGACCACCGGACCGGCCACCCGGAAATCGTCCAGGTAAGCACAGAGACCGGCGGCCGCGGCCCGCACCACCGCGCGGTTCATGCCGTTCGGACCGGCCCGGACCGGGCCGCGGAGGCCCGCCGTCCCGAACGTGAGCGGTCCGGCGAACCGGTCGGCCAGGTCGTCGACCGTCGCCGGCAGCCCGGCGAGCACGTTCTGCAGCTCGGCGCGGGACACCGGATCGGGATCGTCGGCGATCCAGACTTCGGTGCGGTGCCGCAGCGCGGCCACCTCGTGGCCGGTCCACCCGGACGTATCGGTCATGCCCTCATCGTGCCCACTCTCCGGGACGATCGTGCTTCCGGGGGCCGACATTGCCGAAGAGTCCTGTTCAGAGGTACACGAAAGAACGAGTTCCTGATCTACGCTGTCGCCGACTGACCCCCGTTGGGTGGTCACCCGGTTGCCGGAGAGGGAGCATGACCGACCCGACGTCGACGTTCCGTGCCGCCCGTGACCTCCTCCTCGCGACCGCCACCGACTTCAACCGAGCCCTGAACCGCTTCGCCCACCCTCGTTTCACCGAGTTCAACTGGGCCCTGGACTGGTTCGACGCCGTGCTCGCCACCGAGCACGCCGACGACCGTGCGCTGTGGATCGTCGGCGACACCGAATCGTTCTGGACGTTCGCCGAGCTGTCCGCCCGCTCGAACCAGGCCGCGAGCTGGCTCCGGGCCCGGGGCGTGCGGCGCGGCGACCGCGTGCTCGTGCAGCTCGGCGACCAGGTCGAGCGGTGGGAAACGCTGCTCGCGCTGATGAAACTCGGCGCGGTGGCGGTCCCGACGTCGTCGCAACTGTCGCCGGCCGACGTCCGCGGCCGGATCTACCGGCTCGGAGTCCGGCACGTCGTCGCCCGCGCCGACCGGGCCGCGATGCTCCCGGCCGACGGCATCACCCGCATCGCGGTCGGCCCGCCGGTCGAGGGCTGGCAGCACTACGAGGACTGCCGCCGGGAGGGGCCGGGTTTCGTCCCCGATGGCCCGACCATGGCCGACGACCCGCTGCTGATCCTGATCACGCCGGGCACGACCGGCTGGGCCAAGGCGATCGTGCACACCCACACGTCGTACCCGGTCGGGCACCTGACGACGATGTACTGGACCGGCCTGCGCCCCGGCGACGTCCACCTCGGCGTGTCGTCGCCGAGCTGGGGCAGCGCGCTGTTCACGCCGTGGAACGCGGCCGCCTGCGCGCTGGTCCACGCGGCCGCGGAGCCGGGCCCGGAGACGCTGCTCGCGCTCGTCGCGCGGTGTGGCGTCAGCACGCTGTGCGCGCCGCCCAAGGCCTGGCGGGCCCTCGCCGAGGGCGACCTGATGAGCTGGCGTCCGCACCTGTCCGCGCTGCGTGAGCTGGTGACGATCGGCGAACCGGTCAGCCCCGGCGTCGTGCACCGCGTTCGGCGCGCCTGGGGGCTGACGATCCGCGAGGGCTACGGCCAGTCCGAGACGACCGCGCTGGTCGGGCACACGCCCGGTAGCCCGGTCACGCTCGGCGCGATGGGACGGCCGCTGCCCGGCTGCCCGGTCGTCCTCGTCGACCCGGTCACCGGCTACCCGGCTGCGCCGGGCGAGGAGGGTGAGATCTGCCTCGACCTGACCCGCCGTCCGCTGGGCCTGATGGCGCACTATGTGGACGCTCCGCGAGCGCTGCCGCCGACCGGCCGGTACTACCGCACGGGGGACGTCGCGGTGGCCGACGAACTCGGGTACCTGCGGTATCTGGGCCGGGTCGACGACGTGTTCTCCAGCGCCGACCACCGGATCTCGCCGGTCGAGCTGGAGGGCGTGCTGGTCGAGCACGAAGCGGTCGGCGAGGCCGCGGTCGTGCCCGCCGACGGTCTGCCGAAGGCGTACATCGACCTGGCCGTGGGGCACCGGGCCGGACCGGAGACGGCCAGGGCGATCCTGTCGTTCGCCCGCTCGCACCTGCCGCCGTACTCGCGCGTCCGCCGGGTGGAGTTCGGCCCGCTGCCGCGGACGGTGTCCGGGCGGGTCCGGCGGGCCGAGCTGCGTCAGCGGGAGTCCGACGGCTGTCGCCGGGCCCGGGAGTATCGCGATTCCGACTTCCCGGAGCTCGTCGACTGACTACGGTCGCGGGCGTGCGCGCGGACTACGGGGTGGACGCTCCGCCTGCTCTGTACGGGCTCGGAGCGGCGGCTTTGCTCAGCGGCGTCGTGACCACGGTCGTCGCGGTGCTGGCGCCCGGCGGGTGGTGGCTGATCCCGCTGGCCTACGCGCTGTTCTTCCTGGCCAGCTTCGGCAGCTTCCTGTACACGACCCGGCGTGGGAAGTTCGTGGTCTGGGACGAGTTGCTGGCCGGCGCCGGTCCGGCCGCCCGGATCGTCGACCTCGGGTGCGGGCGCGGAGCCGTGCTGATCAAGGCCGCGGCCCACGGACGGGCGCTCGGCGTCGACCTGTGGCGCTCGGTCGATCAGTCCGGGAACGACCCGGCGCGCACGGCCGCGAACGCCGCCGCCGAAGGCGTCCGGATCGACCTCGTCACCGGTGACCTGCGGAACCTGCCGCTGGCCTCGGCCGAGGCCGACCTCGTGGTGAGCAGCCTGGCGATCCACAACATCCCGAACGCCGAGGGACGCCTCGCCGCGGTGCGGGAAGCCGCCCGGATCCTCCGCCCGGGCGGGCGGATGATCCTGGTCGACTTCCGGCACACCCGCGACTACGCGGCCGAGCTCTCGCGTTCGGGCCTCACCGACGTCCGGGTACGACCGCTGGGCTGGCGCTTCTGGTACGGCGGCCCCTGGGGTGCGGCGGCGGTCGTCACCGCCTCACGCGCGGGAGATCAGCTCGCCTAGGAGGGTGCCCATGCGCTCGGCCGACGCCCGGCCGGCCTCGATCACCTCGTCGTGGGCGAGCGGCTTGCCGGCCAGCCCGGCGGCGAGGTTCGTGACCAGCGAGAGCCCGAACACCTCGGTACCGGCCGCGCGGGCCGCGATGGCCTCCAGCGCGGTCGACATCCCGACCAGGTCGGCGCCGATCGTCGACAGGTACCGGATCTCGGCCGGCGTCTCGTAGTGCGGCCCGGGCAGGGCCGCGTACACGCCCTCCTCGAGCGACGGGTCGATCTGGCGGGCCAGCTCCCGCAGCCGCGGCGAGTACAGGTCGGTGAGGTCGACGAACGTGGCCCCGACCAGCGGCGACCGACCGGTCAGGTTGATGTGGTCGCTGATCAGCACCGGCTGCCCGACCGACATCCCGGCCCGCAGCCCACCGGCGGCGTTCGTCAGCACGATCGTCCGGACCCCGGCCGCGGCCGCGACCCGCACGCCGTGGACGACCGGCTCGACGCCCCGCCCCTCGTACAGGTGGGTACGCCCGAGGAAGATCAGCACCTTCTTCTCGCCGACGGTCAGCGACCGCACGGTGCCGACGTGCCCGAGCGCGGTCGGCGCGGCGAACCCGGTGAGGCGCTCGAGCGGGATCTCGACGTCGGCCGCACCGATCCGGTCGGCGGCGGGCGCCCAGCCCGAACCGAGGACGAGGGCAACGTCGTGCTGGCGGACCCCGGTGGCCTCGCCGAGAGCGGTCGCCGCCGACGCGGCAGTGAACTCAGGGCTGGCGGGATCGGTCGTCATCGTCACGACGCTGGAGGCTACCCGGTCAGGCTTTGTCCAACTGAAACGACGCGGTGATCTCGTCGAACAGCGGCTTGCGGTCGTTGAACGAGTCGGCCGGCGCGGTCAGGTAGACGCTGTAGGCCGAACCGTCGACCACCGCGACCCGCCAGAGCCGGTGCTTCTTCGTGCCGCCCTCGGTGTAGGTGAACTCCCACTCCCAGGTCTCCTGGCCGGCCAGCTTCTGGTCGGACTCCTCCTGGCGCAGCGACTGGTAGGCGGTGATCTGCCCCTTGCTCAGCCGCTGCTTCTGGACGTTCTCCGACGCCTTCAGGTAGTTCTCCACCGAGGACGCGTTCTCGACCAGCACGCGCAGCTTGTCGCCGGTCGAGCTGTCGAAGTCGACGTACGACTTGGCCTCGTTCTCCTTCCAGGCGACCGGTGCCTTCACCGAGAAGCCGCGGTTGGAGTACGAGTGCTGCTTCAGGTCGAGGCCGCCGCTGGCCGGCGCGGACGACGTCGAACGCGCGGACGTTGCGTTGTCGTCGCCCGAGGCGGCCACGCTGATCAGGTAGCTGATCAGGCCGATGAGTAGCACCGCGACCACGATCGCGACGACGATGATCACGGTGCGCCGACGCCCGTCGGGCTGAGCCGGGAACGGCTGCGGGGCCACCATCGTGTGCCCGCTGACCGGCGGACGGGAGGACCCGCCCGGGTTGTTCGGGTAGCTCGGGGCCGGCGGCGTCGCTGGGGATCCCTGCGGGCCGGGGCCCATGTAGGCCGAGCGGCGCGGAGACGTCGGCGGCGGCGACGAGTTCGGGATCGGCGCGGTGGCGTTGCCCGGTTCGCCATAGTTGGGGGAGTTGCCGTACGGCGAGCCGTAGGTCGTCCCCCCGTAGTTCTGGGGCGGGCCCGCGGCCGGCGGCGGCGTGGGCGTCAGCCCCGGGACCCGGGCCGAGCCCGAGATCGGCGCGGTCGCCCCACCGGCGGCCGGTGGCCCGGACGCGGCGGCCCCGGACACCGAGACGCTCCCGCGCACGCTCGCCCGTCCGCCCGGCCGGGCCGGTCCGCCGCTCTGCGGGGTGGCCTCCGGCTTGTTCGGCGCGGGCTCCGCGTCCGCATCGTTCGGAGGGGGAACCGACGGCAGACCTTCGGTGGTGAACGGGACGCCCGCCATCGCCGCGGTGCCCTCCGGGCGCGCGCCCTCGGCGGCCGGCCGCTGGCCGGGCGTGCCCGAGCCGGCCTCGGACGGCCCGGTGGGGGCCGTGGGTCCGGCCGGCGGTGCGCCGGGAGGCGCGGGCGGGGCGGCGCGGTTCGGCCGCGCCGAACCGGCCGGAGGCGGCGGCGGAGGAGACCCGGCCAGGGCCGCGCTGGCCGGCATCGGCCCTGAGCCCGGCGTGGGACCGGAACCCGGCATGGGCCCGGAGCCCGGCATGGGCCCTGGGGCCGGCGTGCCGGCGGCCGGGCTGGCGTCTTCGCGGCGGCGACGCCGGTCGGCCGGACCGGTCTGACGCGGGGCCCGGCCACCGCCGTCGAGCGACGTGATGCGGCCGCCGGACAGGACCGTGCGCAGCGCGTTGCGCGTCTTGTTCGTGTCCCAGCGCTGCTCGGGGTCTTTCTCGAGCAGGCCGAGCAGCACCGGCGCCAACGGCCCGGCGAACGTCATCTGGTCGGGCGGCTCGACGACGACCGCGGTCATCGTCGGCAGCGGGTCACCCCGGTCGAACGGCGGACGCCCCTCGACCGCGGTGTAGAGCGTGGCGCCGAGCGAGAACAGGTCGCTGGGCGGCCCGAACGGACGCCCGCGGGCGCGCTCGGGCGCGATGTACTGCGGCGAGCCGAGCAGCAGGCCGGTGCTGGTCAGCGGCGATTCGTTGGGGGAGCGGGCGACGCCGAAGTCGGTCAGCGTGACCCGGCCGTCGGTGCCGAGCAGCACGTTGCCGGGCTTCACGTCCCGGTGCAGGACGCCGACCCGGTGGGCGGCCTCGAGCGCACCGAGCACGGCCAGGCCGATCTCGGCGACCCGGTCGTAGGGCAACGGGCCCTCGTCGCGGAGCGTGTCGGCCAGGCTGGCCGCGTCGAGCAACTCCATGACGATCCAGGGCCGGTCGCCGTCGTTGACGACGTCGTAGACCCGGATCACCGCGGGGTGGTTCAGCGCGGCGGCGGCGCGGGCCTCGCGCAGCGTCCGCTCGCACAACACCGACCGCTCCGCGGCCGGGATACCCGGCGGGAGCAGCACCTCCTTGACGGCGACCTCACGGCGGAGGAGCTCGTCGAAGGCCCGCCAGACGGTTCCCATGCCACCGGACCCCACGGACGATCGCAGGGTGTACCGTCTGCCGACGGTCCGGCCATCGGGCGCCTTCGCTGCCGAGGGGCCGTCTACCGGGGTGGGTGCGTCCACGCTTACCTTTTCTACTCGCCCGTCCTAGCGCTCGGGTCCTATGGTGCCAGCCCGGGTTCGCCTGCTGCCGATCGCTTCGAGAAAGGGTGTCGGACGCAGGCGCGCCGGGCAAGTGCGCTGTGGTGCGACCCCTGTGATTATCGGGACAAATGAGGTGCGTGCGCAGCCCGGAGTCAGTATTTCTCGGATGATCGAGATCGCTGCGGAAAAGTCGTTCCGATCGTCAAGGCGCTAACACGGTAAGTACCGCTTTTCCTCGTGAAATGCCTGGTGGCGCGGATCACCGGGGTATCCGGCCGGGGGTACACTCTGCCGATGCATTTGCACCCGCCGCATTCGGACGAGGGTGGCCCGGCCCGGTGAATTTGGACGCCTGGGTGGCCGACCACTTCGATGAGCTCGTCCGGTTCCGTCGCCACGTGCACGCGCACCCCGATCTCTCGAACCACGAGCAACCCACCGCGGGGCTGGTCGCCGAGCGTCTGAGAGCGGCCGGGCTGCAACCGGTGATGCTCCCGAAGGGCAACGGGCTCTCCTGCGACGTCGGCTCCGGCGAGCACCTCGTGGCGCTCCGCGCCGACCTCGACGCGCTGCCGCTGCCCGACGTCAAGGACGTGCCCTACCGGTCGACGGTGGAGGGGGTGTGCCACGCCTGCGGGCACGACGTCCACACGACGGTCGTGCTCGGGGCCGGGCTCGCGCTGGCGTCGCTCGGGGACGCGCTGCCGGGGCGGGTGCGGCTGCTGTTCCAGCCGGCCGAGGAGGCGCTGCCGTCCGGCTCGCTCGACATCATCAACGCCGGGCGGATGGCGGGTGTCCAGGAGATCTTCGCGATCCACTGCGACCCGCGGACGCTGGCCGGCCAGGTCGGGCTGCGGGTCGGGGCGATCACCGCGGCGGCCGACTTCGTGAAGGTCGACCTCTCCGGGCCCGGTGGGCACACCGCGAGGCCGCACCTCACCGTCGACCTGGTGGGTGCGCTGGCCCGGGTCGTGTCCGAGGTGCCCGCGCTGCTCTCCCGCCGGGTCGACGTCCGGTCGGCGCTGTCGCTGGTGTGGGGCGCTGTGCACAGTGGCGTCGCGCCGAACGCGATCCCGCAGACCGGCACCGTGCTGGGCTCGGTGCGCTGTCTCGACCACGCGGCCTGGGAGCTGGCGCCGAAGCTCATCGAGCAGCTCGTCCACCAGGTGGTCGCGCCGACCGGAGCGTCGGCCGTGGTCGAGTACACCCGCGGTATGCCGCCGGTCGTCAACCACCCGCACTCGGCCGGGATCCTGACCCAGGCCGCGGTCTCGGCGCTGGGCGAGGAGTCGGTCGTCGACACGCAGCAGAGCATGGGTGGTGAGGATTACTCCTGGTATCTCGAGCACTGCTGGGGCGCGATGGCCCGCCTCGGCGTCGGCCGCCCCGGCGAGGCGCTCGACCTGCACCAGGGCTCGTTCGACGTCGACGAGAAGGCGATCGGGTACGGCGTGAAGCTGCTCGCCGAGGCCGCTCTGATCGCCTTGCACGAGCGGGTGGTCTAGCCAGGAGGAGTAGGTCGCCGGCTTGAGCCCGAAGGTCTTCCAGATCCGTTCCATGCAGGTCACTAGTTCTCGCGGGCCACGTCGCCCGGCTTCTTGTCGGCGCGCAGGCCCCGCCAGGCCGGGTGGCGGAGCAGTCCGTCACCCGTCCACTCGCCGAACGCGACCTCGCCGACCAGGTGCGGCGTCACCCAGTGCGCGTCCTTGGCGTGCGGCCGGGGCAGCTCGGCGCTGAACGGGCTGGTCTTGCGTTCGGTCCGGCGCAGCCGCCTGGTCAGGTCGTCGAGCACCGCGTCGGTGAAGCCGGTGCCGACGTGCCCGACGTAGTCCAGGCCGTTCTCCCCCGGTATACCGACGAGCAGCGAGCCGATCTTCCCCTCGCGGCGCCCGGCCCCCGGGCGCCAGCCGCCGACGACGACCTCCTGCGTCCGGATGTTCTTGACCTTCAGCCAGTCCCGCGTGCGTTTCCCGGCCAGGTACTTCGAGGTCAGCCGCTTCGCGACGACCCCCTCCAGGCCCTGCGCGCGGCTCGTCGCGACCGCGTCCTCCCCGCCGCCGTCGAAGTGCGGCGGGGTGGACCAGTGCGGGCCTTTCAGGCCCAGCTCGGTGAGCTTCTGCCGACGCTCCGCGTACGGACGTTCGAGCAGCGGCTCCCCGTCCAGGTGCAGGAGGTCGAACGCGAGGTAGGTCACGGGGACGTTGGTGAGCAGCGTCTTGTTCGGGCGGGCGACGTGCATCCGGGGCTGGAGCGCGCCGAAGCTGATCCGCCCACCGGCGTCGACCGCGACGACCTCGCCGTCGAGGACCAGCTGCCGGGTGCCGACGCTCGCCGCCAGCGCGTGGAGTTCCGGGTACGTGCTGGTCACGTCCCGGTTGTTGCGGGTGAGCGCGCGGACGCGTCCGCCGGAGATGTAGAGCACGAGCCGGACGCCGTCCCACTTCATCTCGTAGGCCCAGCCGTCGTCGGTGGCCGGCAGGGCGCCGAGCGTCGCGAGCATCGGGGGCACGAGCTCGGGCAGCGGCTTCCAGCCGTCGGCGGGCGGGTCCATGCGGTGGATCATCCAGTCCCGGCCGCGTTTTCCCTCGCCGTTTCCGGTCTTGAACAGCACATACCGACCCTCGGATCGGTTTCCGTGGAGCACGACCTTCACCTCGCGGTCGGTCCACTTCTCCAGGTCGTAGGTGCCGTAGTCCCAGACCGAGACGTTGCCGCCGCCGTACTCGCCCTCGGGGATGCGGCCCTCGAAGCTCGCGTAGTCGAGCGGGTGGTCCTCGGTGTGGACGGCGAGGTGGTTCTGTTTCGGGTCGGGCGGGAGGCCCTTGGGGATCGCCCAGGAGACCAGGACGCCGTCGCGCTCGAGGCGGAAGTCCCAGTGCAGGGCCCGGGCATGGTGCTCCTGGATGACGAAGGAGTTCCCAGCACGAGGTTCCGGAGCGCTCTCCGGAACGGGCTCGGGCGTGCGGTCGGCTGAGCGCATCGCCCGGTAACGCGCCAGCCGGTCCTTCTCGGCCACGTACTCTGCTTACCCCAGATCGGGGCCGGCGATCACCCGTTCGCGGTGATCGCGGCCCGGGCCCGGGCTATCGCCCGCTGGTAGCGCGCGATGTTGAAGAACGACGTCCCGATCAGCAAGACGGTGAACAGAGCGGTGAACAGCCAGGTATGACCGTCGCGGTCGGTCAGCGCGGCGGCCACGACGATGACCGCGAGCCCGACGTACACCCAGCGCAGCACCCGCTGCCAGCGCAGATTGACCTCGCCGGCCGCGATCTCGTGCTCGGCCCAGGCGGTGGTGGCCGCGGCCAGCGTGGGGTCGGCGACCGGGCGGCCGGTGCGCACGGCGTCCCGGACCTCGGTGCGCTCGGGGGCGGCCAGTCCGGCGAGCGCGTCCCGGTGCGGGAGCGCGGCGAACTGCCGCCGCTGGAGCAGGACCAGCGGAACGGCCAACGCGATGACGACGACGAACGGCAGCAGGACGATCACGGTGCTCAGTACCATTGTGGACCTCACCCGTTGGCCGTGATCGCCGCCCGGGCCCGGGCGATCCGGTGGCGGAACTGGGCCGGCAGAACGACCGTGTAGAGCACGACCACGATCACGCTCCAGACCGCCGAGAGCACCGCGCTCGAGTCCAGCCCGTCGGACAGCGAGAACGCGAACCCGATCAGCGCGATCGCGGCCCCCAGCAGCACGATCCAGCGAACCCAGCGGATCCGCCGGAACCCGCGCTCGGCCTGCCCGACCTCGAACCGGGCGCGCTCGACCGCCGCCCCGGCCAGCGCGGGCTCATCCACCGCCCGCCCGTCCCGGACCGCCCGTTTGATCTCGGCGGCCTGGGCCTCGGTCACGTCGAACATCGGAGCCTCGAGCCGATTCCGGACCAGCGCGGCGAGCCCGACCGCCACACCGAAGGCCACGAGGGCCAAGACCACGGTCACCACGGCGGCGATGAGCACGAAATCCGTCACGCGTCCACATTCCCCAGTGGACGCTGCCCTTGAAACGCGGGCTAAAGCTCCGTCGAGTTGCAGGGACGGGCGCGGAGGGCGCTGACGTAGTCGTCGGGGGCGCCGGCCTCCTGGGCGGCCTCGGCGATCAGCCCGAGGTACCGCGCGGACGGCAGGCCGCCCTCGTAGGAGTCGAGCACGTGCAGCCAGGCCAGCGCCTCGCCCTCGAGCGTGTGCACCCGCACCTTGAGCTTCTGGTACAGCCCGCGGTCGGCGCCCTCCCAGGCGTCCAGCGTCGGCTCGTCGAACTCGCTGACGTCGTACAGCGCGACGAACACCCGCTCGTCGGGCGCCTCGACGATCGTCGCCAGCGCGCCCTCCCAGCCGAGCTCTTCGCCGCCGAAGGTCAGGCGCCACCCTTCCAGCCAGCCGATGCCGGCGCTCGGGGAGCGCGGGCACCGCTCTCGCATCTGACTCGGGTGCATGTTCGTCCCGTAGGCGGCGTAGAGGGCCATGGGTCCGCACTCTAACCGGCACCCTGGCCCGGTACAGCAGTCGGATACTGTTCTGACGTGTCGCGCATCGTAATCATTGGTGGGGGTCCGGCCGGATACGAGGCAGCGCTCGTCGCCGCTCGCCTGGGCGCGGAGGTGACGCTCGTCGAGCGGGACGGCCTGGGTGGGGCGTGCGTTCTCTACGACTGCGTCCCGAGCAAGACGTTCATCGCGTCGTCCGACGCGGCCACCGCGTTCAAGCAGGGCGACGCGCTCGGCGTGATGGCCTGCGAGCCGGAGGACGTCGAGGTCAACGCCCCGGCCGTGCACGGACGGGTGAAGGGACTGGCGCTGGCCCAGTCGGCCGACATCCGGGGCACGGTCGCTGCGACCGGCGTCGAGGTCGTGCGCGGCTTCGCCAAGCTCGACGGGCGCACCGGGCTGCGTCACGTCGTCACGGTCGAGCCGACCGGCGGCGCGCCGTACCGGGTCGAGGCCGACACCGTGCTGCTGGCCACCGGCGCGACCCCGCGGATCATCCCGGGCGCCGAGCCCGACGGCGAGCGGATCCTGACCTGGCGGGACGTCTACGACCTGCCCGAGCTGCCGAAACACCTGGTCGTCGTGGGCTCAGGGGTCACCGGCGCCGAGTTCGCCAGCGCGTACCTGGCGATGGGCGTGCAGGTCACGCTGGTCTCCAGCCGCGACCGCGTGATGCCGCACGAGGACTCCGACGCCGCCAACCTGATCGAGCAGGTGTTCGCCCGGCGCGGGATGACGATCCTCTACAAGGCGCGGGCCGAAGGGGTCTCGCGCACGGCCGGTGGCATCGAGGTGCGGCTGACCGACGGGCGGGTCGTCGAGGGCAGCCACGCGCTGATGACGATCGGCTCGGTACCGAACACCGCCGGCCTGGGCCTGGAGGAGAGCGGGGTCGAGACCGGCCCGGGCGGGTTCCTCACCGTCGACCGCGTGTCGCGGACCAACGTGCCCGGCATCTACGCGGCCGGGGACGTCACCGGGGTGCTGATGCTGGCGTCGGTCGCGGCCACCCAGGGGCGGATCGCGATGTGGCACGCGCTCGGCGAGGCCGTGCAGCCGCTTCGACTACGGACCGTGGCCGCGAACGTGTTCACCGATCCGGAGATCGCGACGGTCGGGTTCGGGCAGACCGCGGTCGAGGCCGGCGAGGTGCCGGCCCGCACCGTGACGCTGCCGCTGGGCACCAACCCGCGGGCGAAGATGCAGGGGCTCACCGACGGGTTCGTGAAGCTGTTCTGCCGTCCGGCGTCCGGGCTGGTGATCGGCGGGGTCGTGGTGGCGCCCCGGGCGAGCGAGCTGATCCTGCCGATCGCGCTGGCCGTGGAGAACCACCTCACGGTCGAACAGATCGCCCGGACGATCAGCATCTACCCGTCGCTGTCCGGATCTCTCACCGAGGCCGCCCGCCAACTCATGCAGCACGAATTCGAGTAGTGGGCGGCCCGCCCAGGGCGGCGCTGACAGCCGCGCCACCCGACTTGAGTACGGACTAGTACGCGGCGTCGAGTGGCGCGGATGTCAGCGCCGCCCTGGGCGGGCTCCGGGTCAGAACAATCGCGCCTGGCGGCGCACTAGAAGCTGGCCCGTTGACTCATCGGGCGCCTGATGTGAGGGTGAAAACCGACCCGCTGTCTGGTTCCTGGGAGTCGTCATGCAGGGCAGGACTGCGCTCGTCACCGGGGCGGCTAGTGGGATCGGGCTGGCGATCGCCGAAGCGTTCCACCGGGCCGGGGCCGGGCTCGTGCTGCTCGATCGGGACCCCTCCGTCGCCGAGCCGGCCGAGCGCCTCGGCGGCACCGCGCACGTCGTCGATCTGGCCGACCGGGACGCGATCCTCGCGCTCGGGCGTCTCGACGCGGACGTCCTGGTCAACGTCGCCGGCGTGCAGCACGTCGCACCGGTCGAGGACTTCCCGCCGGAGAAGTTCGCGCTGATCCTGGCCCTGATGCTCGAGGCACCGTTCCTGCTCAGCCGGGCCGTCCTGCCGGGCATGTACGAGCGTGGCTGGGGCCGCCTGATCCACGTCTCCTCGGCCCACGGGCTGCGCGCGTCGCCGTACAAGTCCGCCTACGTCTCGGCCAAGCACGGCCTGGAGGGCCTGTCGAAGGTGCTGGCGCTCGAGGCCGGCCCGAAGGGCGTCACCTCGAACACGATCTGCCCGGCCTACGTGCGGACGCCGCTGGTCGAGAAGCAGATCGCCGACCAGGCGCGCACCCACGGCATCGGCGAGGACGAAGTGATCGAGAAGATCATGCTGACCCAGCCGGCGATCAAGCGGCTGATCGAGCCGTCCGAGGTCGCCGCGGCCGCGCTGTGGCTGTGCGACGACGCCGCGAGCTTCCAGAATGGGTCGGCACTCGTTCTCGACGGCGGATGGAGCGCGCGATGACGTATCGCCTGGAACAGGTCGCGGGTCTCACCGTGGGGGTGTGGGGAGAACCCAACGGCACCCCGGTGCTGGCCATTCACGGGATCACGGCCAATCACCAGAGCTGGAAAGCCATCGCCGACGCCTACGACGGCCAGATCATCGCGCCCGACCTGCGCGGGCGCGGCGGCAGCTGGGAGCTGCCCGGTCCGTCGAGCATGGAACGGCACGCGGAGGACGCGCTGGCCGTCCTCGACGAACTCGGCGTCGAAAAAGCGATCATCGCCGGCCACTCGATGGGCGGGTTCGTCGCGTCGGTGCTCGCCCACCGGCACCCCGAGCGCGTCGAGCGGCTCGTCCTGGTCGATGGCGGTATACCGTTCCCGCCGATCGAGGACGACGTCGACCGGGTCATGGAGGCGATCCTCGGCCCGGCGCTCTCCCGGCTGGAGATCACCTGGCCCGACCGCGAGGCCGTCCACCTGTTCTGGAAGGCCCACCCGGCGCTGTCCGACTGGAACTCCTACGTCGAGGCCTACGTCGACTACGACGTCGGCGACGGTGAGACCGACCTCCGCAGCCGGATCGCGCCGGAGATCATCCGGGCCGACGGCCGGGACATGCACCTCGGCCAGGCCGCCAAGGACGCCTACGCCGACCTGCCGAACCAGCCGTTCCCGGCCGTGTTCCTGCACGCCGAGCGCGGTCTGCTGAACGAGTCGACCTCGCTCTACGGCGATCCGGCGAAGTACGAGGACCACATCGCGGTCGAACGTCTCCCCGGGTCGAACCACTACACGATCCTGTTCCAGCCGCAGTACGCCGCCGCGGTCGCCCGCGCCCTGACGAACGGAGCCTCGTGATGGACCTGCTCCTGCCCGGGATCACCACCCGTCGCATCCCGACCGAGCGACTCACGACGAACATCCTCGAGGTCGAGAATCGCACCGACGGCGAGCCCGTCGTCTTCATCCACGGCAACGTCTCGTCGTCGCTGTTCTGGCAGTACGCGATGCGCGACCTGCCGGCCACGTTCCGGCCGATCGCCGTCGACCTCCGCGGGTTCGGCGACAGCGACCCCGCGCCGGTGGACGCCACCCGCGGCCTGCGCGACTTCAGCGACGACGTCGTGTCGCTGCTCGAGTGGCTCGAGCTCGACCGGGTGCACTTCGTCGGGTGGAGCATGGGCGGCGGGGTGGTGCTGCACCTGCTCCGCGAGCACCCGGCCCTGGTCCGGACGGCCACGCTGGTCAACCCGGTCTCGCCGTACGGATTCGGCGGGACGAAGGGCGTCGACGGCGTCCACCTGGAGCCGCCGGGCCTCGGGGCCGGCGCCGGATCGGCGAACGCCGAGTTCGTCGAGCGCCTGTCGGTCGGCGACCGCACGGCCGACGAGCCGGTGTCGCCGCGGGCCGTGCTGGGCAGCAGCTACGTCAAGGCCGGCTTCACGCCGGAGCCGGACGACGCCGACCGCTGGGTGGCCTCGATGCTCAGCACGCGTACCGGTGACGACAACTACCCGGGGACGTCCGAGGTGACGCCGGAGTGGCCGGGCGTGCTGCCGGGGACGCGGGGCGTGCTGAACACGATGGCGCCCACGTTCTTCCGGGTCGACGATCTCGACGTGATCGAGCCGAAGCCGCCGATCTACTGGATCCGCGGCGACTCCGACGTGATCGTGTCGGACACGTCGCTGTTCGACCTGGCCTACCTGGGCCAGATCGGTGCGGTGCCGGGCTGGCCGGGCGACGAGCTGGCGCCGCCGCAGCCGATGGTGTCGCAGACCCGGCACGTGCTCGACCGCTACGTGCTGGCCGGCGGGCGCTACGAGGAGCTGGTGATCACCGACACCGGTCACTCCCCGCACATCGAGAAGCCCAAGGAGTTCCTGGCCACCCTGGTCGAATCGATCACGGAGTACACCGACTGAAGATGTCCGTCCAGCCCGCGGACGACCTTCGGGCCCGACCGGGAGTCAGGCGATTTCGCAGACCGCCGCGCCGCTCGCGATCACGTCCCCGACCGACGCGGACAGGCCGCTGATCGTGCCGGCCTTGTGCGCGGTGAGCGGCTGCTCCATCTTCATCGCCTCGAGCACGACCACGAGGTCCCCCTCGGCGACCTGGTCGCCGTCCGAGACCGCGATCTTCACGATCGTGCCCTGCATCGGCGAGACGACCGCGTCGCCGCCGGCGGCGACGCCGGCCTTCGCGCCCCCGGCCCGCTTCTTCGGTTTCTTCGACGGCTCCGCCGAAGCGACCCCCAGCCCGGCGGGCAGCGACACCTCGAGCCGCTTCCCACCGACCTCGACCACGACCGTCTCGCGCGTCTCCGCTTCGGCCGCCGCAGCCGCCGCGGTGTAGGCCGGGATCTGGTTGTCGAACTCGGTCTCGATCCACCGCGTGTGCACGCTGAACGGCTCGGACGTGAACGCCGGGTCCCGCACCACGACCCGGTGGAACGGCAGCACGGTCGCGATGCCCTCGACCTGCATCTCGTCCAGTGCCCGGCGCGAGCGCTCGAGCGCCTCCTCGCGCGTCGACCCGGTGACGATCAGCTTGGCCAGCAGCGAGTCGAAGTTCCCGCCGATCACCGAGCCCGGCTCGACGCCGGTGTCGACCCGGACGCCCGGCCCGGTCGGCAGCACGAACGACTTCACCACGCCGGGCGCGGGCAGGAAGCCGCGGCCCGGGTCCTCGCCGTTGATCCGGAACTCGATCGAGTGGCCGCGCGGCGCCGGGTCCTCGGTGATCCGCAGCGGCTCGCCGTCGGCGATCCGGAACTGCTCGCGCACCAGGTCGAGTCCGGACGTCTCCTCGCTGACCGGGTGCTCCACCTGCAGGCGGGTGTTGACCTCGAGGAACGAGATCGTCCCGTCGACCCCGACCAGGAACTCGACGGTGCCGGCGCCGTGGTACCCGGCCGCCTTGCAGATCGCTTTAGCGGCGTGATGGATGGATCCGCGCTGCTCGTCGTTCAGGAACGGCGCCGGCGCCTCTTCGACGAGCTTCTGGTGCCGCCGCTGCAACGAACAGTCCCGCGTCCCCACCACGATCACGGTGCCGTGGGTGTCGGCCAGCACCTGCGCCTCGACGTGCCGGGGATGGTCCAGGTACCGCTCGACGAAGCACTCACCACGTCCGAAGGCGGATTCGGCCTCGCGGACCGCGGACGCGAACAGCTCCGGGATCTCCTCCAGCGTCCGGGCGACCTTCAGACCGCGGCCACCACCGCCGAACGCGGCCTTGATCGCGACCGGGAGACCGTGCTCCCGCGCGAACGCGACGATCTCGTCGGCGCTACCGACCGGGTCCTTCGTGCCGGGGACCAGCGGCGCACCGGCCGCGGTCGCGATGTGCCGGGCCTCGACCTTGTCGCCCAGCGCGGTGATCGCCTCCGGCGTCGGGCCGATCCAGGTGAGGCCGGCGTCGATCACGGCCTGCGCGAACGACGCGTTCTCGGACAGGAAGCCGTACCCGGGGTGCACCGCGTCGGCCCCGGAGCGCTTCGCGACGTCGATGATCTTGTCGATGCGCAGGTACGAGTCGCCCGGGGTGTCGCCGCCGAGGGCGTAGGCCTCGTCGGCGAGCCGCGTGTGCAGCGCGTCCCGGTCGGAGTCGGCGTACACCGCGACGCTGGTCAGCCCGGCGTCGCGACAGGCCCGAGCGACCCGGACCGCGATCTCGCCCCGATTGGCGATGAGGACCTTGTGCACGCTCGCCTCCCTCGTCATCGGGAGCTTAACCTCAGCCGAACGGGGTCGGAGACGTTCCGATCGGGGCCACCACGCGCTCCAGCGGCACGAACTTGAAGTTCTGCTTGAGCACGGTCGAGCCGCGGACGTTGTAGCCGTCCTGGCAGACGAACATCCCGGCCGGGAACCCCGCCCCGAGCGGGCGCGAGGTCGCGTCGATCCCGTCGGTGTCCTGGCACCCGTCGACGTCGCCGCTGTTCACGACCCGGAACCGACCGAGGTAGGCGTTGACCATCCGTCCGTACACGGTGAAGTCGCTGCTGCCCTGGGAGGAGGCGTACAGCCGGTCACCGGCGATGGCCAGCCCCTCGACGTCGGCCTGCAGGTGCCCGTCGCGCTCCGGGCGCGCGCCGTCGACCAGGACCCGCGAGTGCCGGGGGCTCGGCTCGGCGTCGTACCGCCAGATCCCGACCTTCTCCTCGGCCACGTACAGCGCCCCGGACGCGTCGTCGGCCACGCAGCCCTCGACCGTCCGCCCGAGGTTGAACAGCCGCACCGACCGGGCGTCCACCCGCGACCCGCGGACCGTCAGCTCGAACTCCTCCACCCGGCCGGACACCGCGGTCGGGAACGCGTACAGCTTGTCGGACACCGGCGACCGGTACATGCACACGCCGTGCGCGGTGACCGCGGTCGGGATGACCGCGGCCGGCCGCAGCTTCCGCGTCGCCGGGTCGACCAGGAAGATCCGCAGCACGCCCTCGTCGGTGTCGTCGTCCGCGGCCACCACCACGTCGTCACGCACGTCGACGTTGTTCGGCATGATGCCGGTGATCCGCTGCAGGAGGCGTCCCTGCAGGTCGTAGGTCTCCAGCGCGCCCATCTTGTCGGTGCCGATCACCATCGACCGCGACGAATCCGTGCGGTCGTACCAGATCGCCGGGTCGTCGGCCGCGTCGCCGGAGTGCTGCACCGGAGGCGTCTCGACGGTGGCGCCGGCCGTGGCCTGGCCGTCGGGCGCGGCCGCGGCTCCCGTCGACAGCAGGGCCAGCAGCACCACCAGTGCGATACGCATGGAGTAACGGTAACCACACAATCGGTAGCGATCGCGGAGGCTAGGCTGGCGATAGTGAGACTCGTCCGCACGCGCGCCACGTATCTCGTCTACGCGAGCCTCGGCTTCTACGGTTGGTTCATCTACGGCTTCGGCCCGGTCGTCCCCCTGATCCGCGACGAGCAGGGCACCAGTCGCGCGGTGGCCGGCCTGCACAGCACCGCGCTGGCCGCCGGCGCGCTCGTCGCCGGAGCGCTGTACCCGGTGCTGGCCCGCCGGATCGGCCGCAGCAACACGCTCTACGGCACCGTGCTCGGTCTCGGACTCGGGATCGTGCTGCTGGTGTCGGTCCCGTCCGCCCCGGCCGTGACGATCGCGGCCACGCTCTGCTGCGGGATCGTCGGCTCCACGTTGGTCAACGTCGCCCCGCCCGCGCTGCTCGACGTCCACGGCGCCGAGACGTCCGGTGCGGCGTTGGTCGAGGGCAACGCGATCGCGACCGGCACCGGCCTGATCGCCCCGCTGGCCGTCGGGCTCGCCCTCGACCACGGTTACGGCTGGCGGCCCGCGCTGCTGGTGGCGAGCGTGCTTGCGGCCGTGATCCTGGTGGTCGGCCGGTCCACCGGTGCCCGCCTGCCGTCCCCTCCGCTTCATTCTGACGATGGGCGGCGAACCGAAGTTGTAAATGCTGCCTTACCGGGCCGGTACTGGATCGCCTGGGGCGTCACGCTGTGTTGCATCGCGGCCGAGTTCGCGACCACGCTCTGGGCGTCGGACGTCCTCCGCGACCGGACCGGGGCGAGCGCGGCCCTGGCGACCGCGGCGGTGACCGCGGTGGTGGGCGGAATGTGCGCCGGGCGGATCGTGGGGGCGTTGCTCGCGGCCCGGTTGCCGGGGTTCGTCGTGTTGTTGCCGGCGCTGGGGGTGGCGCTGGCCGGGACGGCGGTGTTCTGGGGGGTGACCGCGGCGGGGTGGGCGATCGTCGGGCTGGCGGTTCTGGGGTTGGGGTTGGGGCCGTTGTTTCCGTTGTCGGTGGATCTGGCGTTGCGGGCTTCTGGGGGGCAGTCGGATCGGGCGGCTGGGTATTCGTCGTATGCGGCTGGGCTGGCGATCGGTGGGGGGCCGTTCATTCTCGGAGCCTTGGCCGACGTGGTTGGCCCGCACGCGGCGTTCTTAGTAGTTCCAGCCCTTTTCGCCGCAGCGGCGCTAGGGGTCCTAGGAGTCCGCCGCTCCACCAAGTCAACCCTGCTACCCGCGTAATCCCTCAGCAGCCGCCCGAGAGCGCCGTCCCCTGCGCCGTGCGTACCTCTCGCCCGCGCTTCGACGACTTTCCGGGCTTCTCCCGCCCCGCGAAGCCCCCAAAAGTCGCAAACCCGCGCCCCCGCCCGCCGACCCCCGCCTTCTGCCCGCGCCCTCCACCCGCACCCTGCACCCCTGCACCCCTGCACCCCTGCGCCGCGCCTGCGCCCTGCGTCCCGCGCCTTGCGCCCGCGCCCTGCGCCCGCGCCGTGCTCCCGTGCCCGCGCCCGTGCCCTGCGCCCGCGCCCTGCGCCCGCCCTGCGCCCGCCCTGCGCCCGCCCTGCGCTCGCGCCCTACGCTCGCGCCCTGCTCCCGTGTCCTGCACCCGCGCCCTGTGCCCGTGCCCTGCGCCCGCGCCGTGCTCCCGTGCCCGTGCCCTGCGTCTGCGCCCTGCGCCCTCGCCCTACGCTCGTGCCCTACGCTCGCGCCCTGCTCCCGCGCCCTGTGCCCGTGCCCTTTGCCCGTGCCCGTGCCTGTGCCCGTGCCCTGCGCCCGCGCCCCGCCCTGCGCCCGTGCCCTGCGCCCGCGGCCTCCGCCCGCACCCTGTGCCCCTGCACCCCTGCGCCGCGCCTGCGCCCTGCGTCCCGCGCCTGCGGCCTGCACCTACGCCTGCGCCGCCGCCTGCGCCTGCGCTCTTCGCGGGCGCCCCTGCGCCGCGGCCAGCGCCTGCGCTCTTCGCGGGCGTCCCTGCGCCCGGGGCCTGCGCCTGCGCTCTTCGCGGGCGTCCCTGCGCCCCCTGTGGCCTGCGTCCCGCGCCTTGTGCACTCCGTCCCGCGCCCCGCGCCTGCGTTTCATGCCCGGCGTGCGGCCACGCGCCGGAGCCCCGAGCCCGCGCCTGACGGGCCACCGCGCCCGTGACCTCGCTCTCCGCACCCCGGCGGGTGGCCGGGCCGGAGTCGGTGGGTCGGCCGGCGTGGGCTCGGCGGGCGGCCGAACGGGCGCGAAGGGTCGGCGGGGGATGGAGTGGGGCGGCGGATGATCGGCCGGTCATTGTGTCCGCCGACAGGCGCAACCGGTGGCTGAGTCGGCCGACCGGGGGCGCTCAGGTCAGGCGGTGGCGGCTCGGCCGCGGCCGGTCGGCAGCGGCGGCACGGCGGGTGGCTGGGTTTCGTGGTCGGCGCCGATGCCTGCCGGGGTCGCTGCCTTTGCGAACCGCAGGGGCCGACCCCGACGACGGTGCCACCAACCACCTCAGGGCAGGGTGACTCGCGCTTTACCGACTTTCCGGGGTCTCCCGGCTGCTCAGAAGCCCGGTAAGTCGTGAATCCGCGCGGTAGTGCACACCCGTTCGCGCTGTCGGCCCCGCAGCCCCACGGGGCCCCGCGGCCGCGGGCGCACATCCGGGGGCGGGTCAGGGCCAGAGGGAGACGGCGGGGATCCCTAGTTGGGACAGCAGCGAGCGGAACAGGGGCATCGAGAGGCCGATGACGTTCGTGTGGTCACCATCCAGCCCCTCCACGAACAGCGAACCACGGCCATCGATCGTGAACGCACCGGCCACCACGAGCGGCTCCCCACTCGCCACGTACGCCGCAACCTCATCCTCCGACGGCGTCCCGAATCGCACCGCGGTGGACGCCACGGCCGAGACCTCCTGGCCGGTCACCGAGTCGACGATGCAGTGCCCGGTGCGCAACACGCCGGTGCGCCCGGCCATCAGCTGCCACCTGGTCACCGCGTCGGCGGCGTCCTTCGGCTTTCCGTAAGCCACGCCGTCCAATTCGAGCACCGAGTCGCAGCCGATCACCACCGCGCCGGCCGCGGCTTCGGTGGCCACGACGGCGCGGCACTTGAGCTGGGCCAACTCGAGCGCGATCTCGCTGGGCGTACCGGTCGCGCCGGACTCGTCCACTCCCGACACGATCACCTCGGGCGCGAACCCGGCGTTGCGCAGCAGGTTCAGCCGCGCCGGCGACTGGGACGCCAGAATCAGCCGCCTCATGGTTCCAGCGACTTCGTCAGCACCAGCGCCACGTCGGTCTCCCATAAATCCTCCAGCTCCAGCACGGGGGCGTATCCGCGGCCGCGCCAGAACTGCCGAGTGGGCTCGTAGGTGTGGGAGAACGCGGACGTGATCGCCGAGATGTTCTGAAAACCCTGGGTGGCCAGCAGCCGTTCCAACCTGGTCAGCAACGTGGTGCCGACGCCCTTGTGCCGCAGTGCGGAGTGGACGGCCATCCAGGTGATCTCCGCGGCCTTGTCACCGTGGCGCTTCCAGGTCAGGAACCCGAGCACGTCGCCGCCCGGTCCGATCGCGACCAGCCCGCCCTGGGTGCCCAGGTCACGGGCGGCCTGGGCGATGCTCCGGCCGCCGGGCGCCGGCTCGTCCTCGTCGTCGGGCATGCCGTGACGACCGCGGCGGGGACGGACCGGATGCACACCGGACGCCGGATGCGTCGCGGACGTGGGGCGCGTGCTGCGGAGCGGGGTCCGCGACGCGCCGGAAGACTGCGACCGGTGCGCGCCGACCTTCTCCGGCTCGTCGGTCTTGGCGGTCTCGTCCGCCGCGGCCCGCTCGGCCGCCTCCTTGGCCGCGGCCTCCTTGGCGACGTCGGCGCGCATGCTCTCGCCGAGGGGACCGCCCTCGCTGACGGCGAAGAAGCGCGGCAGCGACGCGATGACCCGGAGACAGCCTTCGACGTCTCCGCGGCGGAGTGGACGGATCGTGAGGCTCATCGAGGGAGCCCGGAGGCGCGCCACGCCCCCGGACCCGCGACTAGCGGGGCACCGACCCGTGCTTCCTTGCGACGCCAGAGTTCCCGCGCCTGCGGGGCCGCCGGGGTCACCGCCGCCGACCGAGCCGCGAGCACGCCCACCAGCGCGGCGAGCTCTTCGGCAGTGGGTACGCCCCGCAGGATCCGAAGAACTGGCTCGGTGCCGGCGTCATCGGTGGTCATCACGTCCCTATCGTCCGGTGCGAAGCAACTGTGCGGCAAGTTCTGCGAGCACAGCGTTACAACGGGATATTGCCGTGCTTCTTGGGTGGCAAAGAATCCCGCTTGCCGCGAAGCATACGCAGTGCCCTGACGATCTGAACACGAGTCTGGGACGGCCGAATGATCTGGTCGACATATCCGCGTTCGGCGGCAATGTAGGGATTGAAGAGCGTGTCCTCGTACTCGGCGATCAGCTCCTGCCGGCGGACCGCCTGCTGCTCCGGATCCTCGATGCTCGACAGCTCCCGGCGGTACACGATGTTCGCCGCACCCTGGGCGCCCATCACCGCGATCTGGGCGGTCGGCCAGGCCAGGTTGAGGTCGGCCCGCAGGTGCTTGGACCCCATGACGTCGTAGGCGCCGCCGAACGCCTTGCGGGTGATCAGCGTGATCTTCGGGACCGTCGCCTCGGCGTAGGCATAGATCAGCTTGGCCCCGCGCCGGATGATGCCGTCCCACTCCTGGCCGGTGCCGGGCAGGAATCCGGGGACGTCTACGAGCGTGAGAACCGGAATGTTGAACGCGTCACAGAAGCGGACGAAGCGGGCCGCCTTCTCGGACGCGTCGATGTCGAGCGTGCCGGCGAACTGCATCGGCTGGTTCGCGACGACGCCGACCGGGCGGCCCTCGACCCGGCCGTAGCCGATCAGGATGTTCGGGGCGAACAGCGCCTGGACCTCGAGGAACTCGCCGTCGTCGACGATCGCCTCGATCACCCGGTGCATGTCGTAGGGCTGGTTGGCCGAGTCCGGGATGAACGTGTCGAGGAAGTCCGCGTCGGTCTCGGCCGGCTCCTCGTAGACCGGCGCCTCGTCGAGGTTGTTGCTCGGCAGATACGAGAGCAGCGCTTTGACGTACTCCAGCGCGTCGTCCTCGTCGGCGGCCATGTGGTGGGCGTTGCCGGACTTCGTGTTGTGCGTCCGGGCTCCGCCGAGGTCCTCGAAGCTCACCTCTTCGCCGGTGACCGTCTTGATGACGTCCGGTCCGGTGATGAACATGTGCGACGTCTGGTCGACCATGATGACGAAGTCGGTCAGCGCCGGGCCGTAGACGTGGCCCCCGGCGGTCGCGCCCATGATCAGCGAGATCTGCGGGATGACGCCGGACGCCAGCACGTGCCGCTGGAAGATCTCGCCGTAGAGGCCGAGCGAGACGACGCCTTCCTGGATCCGCGCGCCGCCACCCTCGTTGATGCCGATGATCGGGCAGCCGATCTTCATGGCCAGGTCCTGGACCTTGATGATCTTCTCGCCGTAGACCTCACCGAGCGCGCCGCCGTAGACCGTGACGTCCTGGCTGAAGACGCAGACCTGGCGGCCGTCGATCGTGCCGTAGCCGGTGACGACGCCGTCGCCGTAGGGGCGGTTGCGTTCGAGCCCGAACTGGGTCGAGCGGTGCCGGGCGAACTCGTCCAGCTCGACGAACGAGCCCTCGTCGAGGAGGGCCTCGATGCGTTCGCGGGCGGTCTTCTTGCCCTTCGCGTGCTGCTTCTCGACCGCGCGGGCGGAACCGGAGTGGACCGCCTCGTCCACCCGTCGTTCCAGGTCGGCGAGCTTGCCCGCCGTGGTGTGGATGTCCGGTTCGTCGACCGAGTCGGACGGCTGGGTGGCTTCGAGAGTCATCGGTGAGTGCCCTCCTCCGCAGCGCTGCTGGCCGCGAGCCTAAGTCAGTTTCCCGGACGTGCCGCGGAAGTAAGGCGTGGATCACTTTGAGACTTGTTCGGGACCGAGCGCGCCATTTGAGCCCGTCACACGCTGGCCACTGCGATCCGCGCGGCGGAACGCTCCCGAACAAGCCTCATTTACTCTCCGTGGCATGGAACAAGAGGCTTTGCGGGCCCGATTGCTGGACGACTTCTGGGTGGCTCTGGACGTCGTACCCCGGACCGGGTCGACCAACGCCGACCTGGCCGAGGCCGCTCGGGGCGGGGCGCCGGCCGGGACCGTGCTGGTCGCCGACGTACAGGACGCCGGGCGCGGGCGGATCGGCCGCTCGTGGACGTCGCCGCCGGGGGCCGGGCTGCTGTTCTCGGTGCTGTTCCGCCCCACCGACGTCCCGACCGAGCGGTGGGGCTGGTTGCCGCTGCTGGCCGGCGTCGCCACCGCCCGCGCCCTGCCCGGCGTCGACGCCCGGCTGAAGTGGCCCAACGACCTGCTCATCGGCCCGCAGCGCAAGAAGGCGGCCGGGATCCTGGCCGAAGCGGCCGGGGACGCGGTCGTGCTCGGGATCGGGCTCAACGTGACGCTCGGCCGCGACGACCTGCCCCCCGACCGCCCGGACACCACGTCGCTGGCGATCGAGGGCGCACCCGTCACCGACCGCGACGAGCTCCTGGTAGCGATCCTGGGCGCACTGAAGGACGAGTACGAGTTCTGGCGGGCGTCGAACGGCGACGCAGCGGCGTCCGGGTTGCTGGCGTCGTACCGGGAGCGGTGCGACACGCTCGGCCGCGAGGTCCGGGTAGAGGTCCCCGGCGGCGAGCCCGTCCAGGGACGAGCCGACGACATCGACGCCGAGGGCCGCCTCGTCGTCGGCGCCACCCACGTCGCCGCCGGCGACGTCATCCACGTCCGCCCGGCCTGACGACAACGAATCGGGCCTACACCGACCCGGCGTAGGCCCGATCGTCAGTGAACCGGCGCCGGCGCCCGGCCCGGTAAGTCGGACGGCTCCCAGCCGTCGGCCGCGCGCCGGGCCGAACGCTCGGCCCACGGCGTCGTCGTGACGACCCCCAGCGCGACCACGACCACCCCGATCCCCACGACCAGCCACCACGCCGGATGCGTGGCCCGCGCGAACCCGGCGTCCGACGCGGCGACCCCGCTGGTCAGCGTCCCGGCAATCGCCACCCCGAGGACCTGGCCGATCTGCCGGGCGGCCGACGTCGTCGCCGACGCCACCCCGGCCTGGGCCTTCGGCATCGACGACACCGCGGTGTTGGTGATCGGCGCGTTCACCAGCCCGTGCCCGATCCCGAACAACCCGTACGCGACCGCCAGCACGGCCAGCGGCGTCGAGCCGGTCAGGAACGCCAGGACGAGCCCGGAGACCGCCACCGCCGATCCCGCCAGCACCATGGGCAGCCGTGCCCCCACCCGCCCGACCAGCCGCCCCGACACCGGCGACGCGATCACCGCCGCCGCGGCCAGCGGCAACGTCAGCGCCCCGGCGGCCAGCGCCGAGTAGCCGCGCGACTGCTGCAGGTACAGCGTGTTCAGGAACAGGAACGCGGCCAGCGCGGCGAAGTGCACGACCGCGGTCACCGACGCCCCGGCGAACGGCACGCTCCGGAACAGCTTGACGTCGATCAGCGGCTGCTCGCGGTGCGGCTCGTACGTCACCAGGGCGGCCACCGCCACCGCGGCCAGCACCAGGAACCCGGCCGCCGCACCCCAGCCCCGCGACGGCCCCTCGATCAGCCCGAACGTCGCCGCGCCGAGCGCGACCACCATCAGCACCTGGCCGACCGGGTCGAACTTCCGCGGCACCGCGGCCCGCGACTCCGGGATGATCAGCAGCGCCAGCACGAACGCCACGATCCCCACCGGGACGTTGATCCAGAAGATCGACCGCCAGCCCACCGTGTCGACGAGCAACCCGCCGACCACCGGCCCGAGCGCCATGCTGACCCCGGACACCGCGCCCCACGCCCCGATGGCCTGCGCGCGCTCGCGAGCGTCGGTGAACGTGTTCGTGATGATGCCCATCGCGACCGGGTTGAGCATCGACCCGCCGACCGCCTGCATCATCCGGAACGCGATCAGCCATCCGAGGCTCGGCGCCAGGCTGCACAGCAGCGAGCCGAGCGTGAACAGGACCAACCCGATCTGGAACACCCGGCGACGGCCGAACCGGTCGCCCATCGAGCCGGCCAGCATCAGCAGCGCGGCCAGCACGACCAGGTAGGCGTCCACCGTCCACTGCAGGCCGGAGAGCGGGGCGTCGAGCTCCTTGCCCAGCGAGGGCAGAGCGACGTTGACGATCGTGTTGTCGAGCCCGACGAGGAACAGGCTCAGACAACACGTCGCGAGGATCGCCACACGCCGGCGGCGGGACAGCTCAGGCACACCCCCTAGCTTTCCCCGAGATTATTGAATAGGCCAACTAAAGTGTTCCAACCCTCACCGGGCTCGGAACGACCCGATCTTCGACGGCTCGCTCTCCCGCTCCGCCTGTACCGACGTGACGTAGTAGTCGTACTCGTGGCCGAGCACCAGCTCCTTCGTCCCCCACACCAGCTCCCGGGATCCCGCCTCCACCCGCTCGAACTGCCCACCCGACGTCGAATCGCGCAGGTAGACGCGGTACTCGCTCGACTGCGGAACCCGATCCCAGGCCATCAGCAACCCGCCGTCCTGGGCCAGCGCCTTCACGTCGGTCGGGGCGGCCGGCACCGGCGGCTTCGGTACCGAGCCGAACACCCGCCCGTACGCGTACGTGCCGGACAGCCGGTTCACGAACCGGCTGGCGATGAAGTACTCGCCGGCCTGGGTCGGGTGGGTGCCGTCGTAGGTGTCGACGTCCCGGTTCCAGCCGGTCCGCAGGTCGACGATGCTCACCAGCGAGTCGCTCGTCGTGCGCGCGGCCGCGATACCGGCGATCCGCACGGCCAGCTGAGCCATGATGCTCAGCGCGACGTCGTGGTGCCCGTCGGGCTGGGCGAGCAGGATCTGCGCCCGCGGGTTGGCCGTCTGCACCTCGTCGACGATCCGTTCCAGGCTCGCGGCCGCGGCGGCGGCGTCCGCTCCGAACAGCGGGTGGGTGTCGTTCGTGCCCAGGTCGATCATCACGATGTCCGGCCGCTCGGACGCCATCAGCCCCGGCACCCACCCCACGACCGTGGCCGCGCTGACGCCGGACTGGGCGTCGTGCTTACTGGCCCACTGCGTGTGCGGCACCGCGTAGTCGCCGGTCCAGGTCTCCGTCTTCGACCCCACCCAGGTCGGGTGGGACGACGGATCGAGCTTCTGCCAGGCCCAGTACCGCCAGGTGTGGTCACCGATCGCGCCCGCGGTGATGCTGTCGCCGAGCGTCATGATCCGGGCGCCCCGGTCGGGCAGGCACGGGAAGCTCGTCGTCGCGTCGGCGAACCAGCGGCGGCAGCCGTTGCCGTTGAACTGCCAGCCCCGGTCGGCGCTGACCAGCTCCTCCACGTCCGGACCGTCGGACGCGACCGTCCCGGTCACGCACTCGGCCGTCGCCTTCCGGTCGCAGTCGTCGGTCGTCCGCCGGGCGACGGTCAGCGTCGCGCCGATCGGGTTCCCCGTCCCGGCCGGGATGTCGGTCGTCACCGTGTAGTCCTGTCCCGGCGCGAGCTCCTCCGGGCTCGCGCTGCCGATCCGCACGAGCGTCTCGGTGCAGGTCTGTCCCTCGGTCACGGCGACGTACGGCTGAGCTTCCTTCGGTAAGCCCCGGACGCTCGGCGAGGCGCCGCCTCCGGCCGGTTGGACCGTCCAGCCGGCGTCGGCTCCGCACGGCCCGATCGTCCGGACGGCCAGCCGCAGCTCCAGTGCCCGTCCGTCGAGCCGCTCGATGGCCGCGCGGGTACGGAATCGGAAGCCGATCGCGATGTGCTCCCGGGCGCCCCGTTTCGTCATGACCAATCGGCCCGACTCCGGTGCCCAGGCCGCGCCGCCGTCGGTGTTGAAGCCGTAGCGGGTGGCGGCGAGCTCGTCCGGCTTGGGCTCGCGGGTGCGTAACGTCCACATGAGCACGGTGGCGACGATCCCGAGCACCAGGACAACGGCCACGACCAGCGCCATCGGACGCTTTTTCCATACCGCGCGCATGCGCCTCCCCGGGAAGCATCGCTGCGCCCACGGTAGAGCGCCGAGCACCCTGAATGGACAAAACTATCGGGATACGCAGGGTGACAGACCTGGCGCAACCGCGTTTCTTTGCGAAAACTGTTCACCGTCAGGGACGATGCGAATAGGCCCGGGGGCGGGCCCGTTCTCATGTGGTGGGGGAAGTAGTGGAGAAGTATGTCTCCTTTGACGGAGTTTCGCTGGCGTACAAGCGGTGGGCGGGAGATGCCGAATTACCTCCGGTGATTCTCCTGCATCGATTCGGTGCGGATTCCGCGTTGACGTGGATCCAGGCCGGCGTTCCCGGTGCGCTCACGCGGGCCGGACGGACGGTCGTCGCGGTCGACGCCCGGGGCCACGGCGGTTCGGAGAAGCCGCACGACCCGGCGCGCTACGGCGAGCGGACGATGGCCCGGGACGTGTCCGCGCTGATCGACGACCTCCAGGCCGACGCCGTCGACCTGGTCGGCTACGGGATGGGCGCGATCACCGCGCTGCTCACCGCGGCCGCCGACACCCGGGTCCGCCGGTTGGTGGCCGGTGGCGTCGGCGCGGGGATCGTCGAGGTCGGCGGCGTCGACACGCGGGTCTGGAACCGGGCCGCGCGCCTGGAAGCGCTGCGGGCGCCGGACGTCGGGTCGATCTCCGATCCCGAGGCCCGCGAGTTCCGGCAGTACGTGGACGCGGTGCAGGCCGACCGGCTGGCGCTGGCCGCGCAGGTGGCCGCCGCGCACGACGACCCGATCCCGCTGCGCCGGATCACCGCCCGGACGCTCGTGCTGGCCGGGTCGGAAGACCGGATGGCCGCGCGCCCGGAGGTGCTCGTGCACGCGATCCCGAAGGCGGTCGGCCGCTTCGTGGCCGGTGACCACGTCTCCACGCTCGGCAACCCCGAGCTCCCGGAGCGGATCGTCGAGTTCCTCCAGGCGCCTTAGGTCGTGCTTCAAAGGCCAGCAGCCCGCCGTGGCCGAGGCCCAGACGACGACCGGCGGCGTTGTCGGCCTTCCCGGATACAACAGCTGCAAAAAGGCTAGCGGCAGCCGGAAAGACCTCCGCCTTGCCGGTCGCCGCCTGGCCCACGCCCACGACGGCCTGAACCCTTGAAACACGGCCTAACGCAGGCCCAGGTACGCGCTCACCGCGGTGAGCGCGGTGCGGTACGCGGCGGCGGCGGACTTCTCGTCGGGGTAGTGACCGGCGAGTTCGAAGCTGACGACGCCGTGCGCGACCGCCCAGAGCAGGTTCGTCGGATCGACGTCCGGCTCGGGCGCCCGGCCGCCGCCGAGCGCGGCCACCGACTCGCCGAGCACGTCGAACGCGCGCTTCGACTCGGCCAGGGCCTCGGCCGACGGCGTGAAGCCGGGGATCGCCTGGCCGAACATGACGCCGTAGTAGGCGCGTTCGGCCAATGCGTTCTCCCGGTACGCCCGGGCGGTCGCGGCCAGCCGCTCGGCCGGGTCGTCGCCGGCCGCGTCGACCGCGGCGACCAGCCGGGCTCGCAGGCGCGCGAACCCCTCCCGGTACAGCGCCTCGGCGAGCCCGTCCTTGCCGCCGAACATCGTGTACAGCACGGTCGTCGAGCAGCCGATCTCCCCGGAGACCTTCCGCATCGTCAGCGCCTGCGGCCCCTCGCTGACCAGCAGCGCGCCGGCCGCGTCCAGTACCGTGCGGCGCAGGGCGTCCTGGCCGGCGGCCTGGGCGCGTTGGTAGGGGGTGGTCATTCGTCGGCTCCGGTCGGCAGCGGGCGGTGGAGTTGGATACCGGCCTCGGCGAGCTCGCCCGCCAGCGCGAAGTATTCCTCGCCGAACGGGTCGACCCCGCGCCGCGGCATCGCGCCCCGCCGGAGGGCGACGTTGTGAGGTGCGGCCGCGGCCGCGGCCGCGAAGTGCCGCTCGGCGGCGTCGGCCTGGTCGTGGTCGGCCAGCCACGACGCGAGGCGGGTCTCGGCCCGGGCGCGCTGGTCGTCCGCGGAGGGTAGCCGCAGGTGCTCCCGCACCTGGTCGGGCGTCAGCCCGGCGTCACCGTCGCGGACCCACCGGCGGAGGGCCTCGCCGGAGGCCTCGGCCGACAGGTGGTTCCAGTCCCGGAACGTGTCGGTTGCGGTCTGCGAGTCCTGCGGCCGGACCAGCCGGCCCTCCTCGTCCAGCCAGACGACGGTGGGGACGTTGACGACGTCGAACGCGTCCGCCGCCACCCCGTCGACGTCGACCAGCGCGGGGTGGGTGGTGTGCGCCTCGGCGTGCCAGGGGGCGGAGTCGGCCGGCTTCGCGTCGAGCGCGATCGTGACGACGGTGAAGTTCTGGTCGGCCAGCTCGGCGTGGCGCTGCTGCCAGGCCGGCAGGTCGTAGCGGCAGCCGCACCAGGAGGCCCAGAACACCAGCGCGACCTTCGTGCCGCGGAGGCTGCTGAGCGCGAACGGCGTGCCGTCCAGCTCCGGGAGTGTGAGTTCGGGGGCGGTGGCGCCGGTCAGCTCCCGCGCCCGGGTGCCGGCGTCGGGCGTGGTGGCGAGCGTCCTGGTCGGGACGTCGACCGCGGCGACGAGCCCGGCCAGTGCGGCGAACCGCACGACGTCCAGGCCGTCGCCGGTCTCGAGGTCGGCGGTGCGGAAGTTGGGGATGCAGGCGTCGCCCCGGCACCAGCCGGGTGTGTCGCGGTGCCAGCCCAGTACGTCCTGGGCGAGGTCGGCCCGGAGCGTGCCGGTGTCGTCCACCGACGCGCGCAGGGTGGTCTCAGCGGTGCCGTCGAGCAGAGTCCAGGTGTCCATGGAGACGATAGTAACAGTGTTACTGAGCTAGGACAACGTTATTGGCCCGGATCTGGGCGGCCCGCCGGGCCGAGCGGAGGCTGTCCGCGCTGAACACCACGAGGGCCAGCCAGACCAGCGCGAACCCGGCCCAGCGGGCGGCCGGCATGTGCTCGCCGAGGATCAGCACGCCGGCCAGGAACTGCAGGATCGGCGTCAGGTACTGGAGCAGGCCGATCGTCGTCAGCGGAACCCGGTTGGCCGCGGCGGCGAACGCGAGCAGCGGACCGGCGGTGAGGACGCCGGAGAGCACCATCAGCGCGGTGTGACCGGCCGACACCGTCCCGAAGGCGGCGTCGCCGCTCCAGGTCAGCCAGGTCACGTAGCCGAGCGCGGGGAGGAAGAGCACCAGCGACTCGACCGTGAGACCCTCGACCGCCGGCGCCCCGGCGACCTTCTTGATCAGCCCGTACAGGCCGAAACTCACCGCGAGCGTGAGCGCGATCCAGGGCGGCCGACCGTAGTCGACGGTCAGGACGACGACCGCGACCGCGCCGATCGCCAGCGCGACCCACTGCAGCCGGCGCAGCCGTTCGTGCAGGATGACGACGCCGAAGAGCACCGAGATCAGCGGGTTGATGAAGTACCCGAGAGCGGTCTCGACGACCCGCGACGAGTTGACGCCGTAGATGTACGTGTACCAGTTCACAGCGATCAGCACGGCGCCCAGTGCGAGCAGGCCGAGCGTCCGGGCGCCGGCGGTCCGGAACCACCGCCAGCGCCGCAGGACGAGGATCAGCACGCTGACCGTCACGAGCGACCAGATGATCCGGTGGGCCAGGATCTCCAGTGGGCCGGCGGGCTTCAGGAGCCGGAAGTAGAGCGGGAACGCGCCCCAGGCCACGTAGGCGGCCAGCCCGTAGAACAGGCCTTTTCGCTGATCAGTCACGTGCTCCGACAGTACCTAGTTGACCGTCCAGGTGTCGTTTCCGTGGAGGAGGCCCTGGAGGTTGCCGCCGCCGCGTTGCTGGGCGGTCTCGAGTTGGGCGGCCATCTCCGCGTCGTAGGTCGGACGCTTCACGTCGCGGAAGACGCCGACGGGGGTGTAGCGCAGGTCCTGGGTGGAGAGCCGGGACAACGCGAACGCGTAAGACGGGTCTTCGGTGTGGGCGTCGTGGCGGACGATGGTGTTCTCGTTGTCGGGGGTGACGTCGACGATTTCGAACGCGCCGGTGTTCGGATTCCGGACGACGCCTTTGTCGTTGTGGGCGCCGAACCGCAGTGGCTGGCCGTGTTCGAGGCGGATGGTCCAGTCGTCTTTGGTGTCTTTGTCTTTGAGGAGTTCGAAGGCGCCGTCGTTGAAGATGTTGCAGTTCTGGTAGATCTCGACGAGGGCGGAGCCTTCGTGCTGGGCGGCGGCCTGCAGAACACTCGTGAGTTGTTTGCGGTCGGAGTCGATCGCGCGGCCGACGAAGGTGGCTTCGGCGCCCAGAGCCAGGGAGATGGGGTTGAACGGGTAGTCCAGGGAGCCCATGGGGGTGGACTTGGTGATCTTCCCGACCTCGGAGGTGGGGGAGTACTGGCCTTTGGTGAGGCCGTAGATGCGGTTGTTGAACAGCAGGATCTTCAGGTTGACGTTGCGGCGCAGGGCGTGGATGAGGTGGTTGCCGCCGATGGAGAGGGCGTCGCCGTCGCCGGTGACGACCCAGACGGACAGGTCGGGGCGGGAGGTGGACAGGCCGGTGGCGATGGCGGGGGCGCGTCCGTGGATGGAGTGCATGCCGTAGGTGTTCATGTAGTAGGGGAAGCGGCTGGAGCAGCCGATTCCGGACACGAACACGATGTTTTCTTTTTTCAGGCCGAGTTGGGGCATGAAGCCTTGGACGGCGGCGAGGATGGCGTAGTCGCCGCAGCCGGGGCACCAGCGGACTTCCTGGTCGGTTTTGAAGTCGCCGGCTTTCTGCGGCGTGTCGGTCTTGGGCACCAGCCGCAGGGACGGGAAGTCCAGCGCGACCGCGGTCGCGGTGTTGGCGACAGCGTTGGCGATGGGGCTGCGTCGGTTGGGCGACTGCAGCTCCTCCGGGGAGCGCCCTTCGTCCACCTGACGGTCGGTGGGGCGGGTCATCGGGTTACCTCGATCTCGTCGGCGGAACCGGTGATCGTGCCGGTGTCGCCTGCTTCGTTGACCACGTTGGTGAGGACTTCTTCGAGTTCTTCGGCGCGGAAGGGCAGTCCGCGGACCTGGTTGTAGGAGACGACGTCGACCAGGTATTTGCCGCGCAGCAGCAGGGCGAGTTGCCCGAGGTTCATTTCCGGCACCACGACCCGCTTGTAGGCCTTGAGGACCTCGGGGAGGTTGGCGGGGAAGGGGTTGAGGTGGCGTAGGTGGGCCTGCGCGATGCTCATCCCGTTTTTGCGGACCCGGCGGGCGGCGGCACCGATGGGCCCGTAGGTAGAACCCCACCCCAATACGAGGACCTCGGCGTCGCCGGTGGGGTCGTCCACCTCGAGCGGGGGGATCGAGCGGGTGATGCCGTCGATCTTGGCTTGGCGGGTGCGGACCATCAGGTCGTGGTTGGCCGGGTCGTAGGAGATGTTGCCCGACCCGTCGGCTTTTTCGATGCCGCCGATGCGGTGCTCCAAACCCGGGGTGCCCGGCACCGCCCAGGGCCGGGCGAGGGTCTCGGGGTCGCGCAGATACGGCCAGAACTCGTCCCCGTGGTTCTTCTCGGTCGCGAACTCGGTGCGCAGATCCGGCAGTTCCTCCACCGCCGGGACCTTCCAGGGCTCCGAGCCGTTGGCCAGATACCCGTCGGAGAGCAGGAACACCGGGGTGCGATACGTGAGGGCGATCCGCGCGGCTTCCAGCGCGGCGTCGAAACAGTCGGACGGGGAGCGGGGCGCCACGATCGGGACCGGGGCCTCCCCGTTGCGCCCGAACATGGCCTGCAGCAGATCCGACTGTTCGGTCTTGGTGGGCAGGCCGGTGGAGGGGCCGCCGCGCTGCACGTCCACGACCACGAGGGGCAGTTCGAGGGAGACGGCCAGGCCGATGGTCTCGGACTTCAGCGCCACCCCCGGACCGCTGCTGGTGGTGATGCCCAGGGCGCCGCCAAAGGACGCGCCCAACGCGGCGCCGATCGCGGCGATCTCGTCTTCGGCCTGAAACGCCCGGACCCCGAACCGTTTGTGCTTCGACAACTCGTGCAGCACATCCGAGGCCGGGGTGATCGGATACGCGCCCAAGAAAATGGGGAGTTCCGCGCGCTGCCCGGCCGCCAACAACCCGTAGGCCAAAGCGAGGTTGCCGGAGATGTTGCGGTAGGTACCGGCCGGCATCGCCGCCGGTTTCACCTCGTAGGTGACCGAGAAGTCCTCGGTGGTCTCCCCGTAATTCCAGCCGGCCTTGAGCGCGGCGACGTTCGCCGCCGCGACATCGGGTTTGGTGGCGAACTTCTTCTCCAGGAACCCCACCGTCGAGTCGATCTGACGCGAATACAGCCACGACACCAAACCCAGGGCGAACATGTTCTTCGCCCGCCCGGCGTCCTTGCGGGAGAGCCCCAGCCCGTCCACGGCCTGCAACGTCAACTCCGTCAGGCCCAGCGAATGCACGTGATACCCGTCCAACGAGCCGTCCTCGAGAGGGGAGGCTTCGTAGCCGACCTTGGCCAGGGCCCGCTTGGTGAAGTCGTGGGTGTCGACGATGATCGTCGCGCCCCGCGGCAGATCCCCCAGATTCGCCTTCAACGCCGCCGGGTTCATCGCCACCAACACATCCGGGCGATCCCCCGGCGTCATGATGTCGTGATCCGCGAAATGCACCTGGAAACTCGACACCCCCGGCAACGTGCCCTGCGGCGCCCGGATCTCGGCCGGGAAATTCGGCAGCGTGGACAGATCATTACCGAACGACGCGGTCTCCGACGTGAACCGATCCCCGGTCAACTGCATCCCGTCACCGGAATCACCGGCAAACCGGATCACCACCCGGTCCAACCGCCGGACCTGCTTACTCACTCGGCTGTCCTCCTCTGCCGCACACGGGCGCCGGTGCAGCCTGTTGCCGGACTTTGTTCCCGATGCTACGTCGGTATGTCAGTGTTCTCGGCTTCGCGTCCGGGGCCGAGACCCTTGTAAGCGGCGTCACAGAGGTTCCCCTCGGCGGCGCCGTCGAAGGCTACTCCCCGGGCATCGCCGCAGCCTAAGACGCGGGTCGTGGTGTGGACCAAGCGTTAGGTCCGGTAGCCGGCGCTCCGCCGCTCCCCAGGGTGGGTACCTCCTGGAGAGGAGTGATCTTTCGAACCCGAGGAGTAGCGATGAGCGAGCCCACCGAGAGCGCGCCCTGGACCGACGGCGAAGAGGCCCGAACCGAGTGGAAGGACGGCGACAGCCGCTGGGTCGACGGCGACCTGGAATCCGGTGCCGACCCGATCGAGTCGCCCGCCCCCACCGACGAGCCCACCGGCTGACCTGACAACGGGCCACCACCCGCCCGTTCGGTCACGATTGGGTTACGTGATCGCCTACAACGATCAGCGCAACGTTCGAGTGCCCGCGGCCCGATGTTGCGGGACGGGCGTCATACGGGCGCACTTCGGCCCGGATTCGGGCGGACGCCGGTCGTCCGAATTCGCCCCATCAGCCGTCGACCTGCGAGAAAGTCAATGACCGAGTCGGGCGCAACCGGGCAGCATTCCGGCGAAGGAATCTGTTGGACGCATTAAAGGCAAGTGTTAAACAGGTCACAGAACCGAGAACAGCCCTGGATCGACGTCGATCCGGGCGGTTGCCAAAGGAGGCCGGGATGCGTGCTGAGGAACGCCAACACCGCATCCTCGCCCGGGCTCGCACCGACGGCCGGGTCGACGTGAGCAGCGTCGCGGCCGACCTGGCGGTCGCCCCGGAGACCGTCCGGCGGGACCTGCGCCTCCTCGAACAGCACGGCCTCGTCCGCCGGACCCACGGCGGCGCCTACCCGGTAGAGAGCGCCGGCTTCGAGACCAATCTGGCCAACCGCGCGATGCTCCGCGTCCCCGAGAAGCGACGGATCGCCACCGCCGCGGTCGAGCTCCTCGGCGACGCCGAGACCGTCTTCATCGACGAGGGCTTCGGCCCGCAGCTGGTCGCCGAGGCGCTGCCGCCCGGCCGCCCGCTCACCGTGATCACCGCGAGCATCCCGGTCGCGAGCCACTTAGCCACCAAGCCCGACACGACCGTCTATCTGCTCGGCGGCCGGGTCCGCGGACGCACGCTGGCCACCGTCGACCACTGGGCGACGCAGATGCTGGCCGGCTTCGTCATCGACCTGGCGTTCCTGGGCGCGAACGGCATCTCCCGCCGCTACGGGCTCACCACGCCCGACCCGGCCGTGGCCAACGTCAAGGCGCAGGTCGTCCGGGCCTCTCGGCGCCGGGTGTTCGCCGGCGTCCACACGAAGTTCGGCGTCAACAGCTTCTGCCGGTTCGCGTCGGTGGCCGACTTCGAGGCGATCGTGACCGACACCGGCCTGTCGGCGGTCGAGGCTCAGCGCTACTCGGTACTCGGGCCGCAGGTGATCCGCGCATGATTCTCACGGTCACCCCCAATCCCAGCCTGGATCGCACGTACGTCCTCAGCGGGTTCCAGCGCGGCGAGCTCAACCGCGCCCGGAACGACACCGTCGAGGCCAGCGGCAAGGGCGTCAACGTCGCCCGGGTTCTGCATTCGGCCGGCGTCCGGACCGCGATCGTGCTGCCGGCCGGCGGGCCGGAAGGGGCGCAGCTCGCGGCGCTGCTGGAGGCCGAGGGCCTCAGCCACCGGATCGTGCCGACCGGCGCGCCGGTCCGGACGAACGTGACGCTGCTGGAGCCGGGCCGGACGACGAAGGTCAACGCGCCCGGCACCCCGCTGACCCCGGCCGACGCCGACGCGCTGATCGCCGCGGTCGAGGACCTCGCACACGGGGCCGACTGGGTCGTCTGCAGCGGGTCGCTCCCGCCGGACACCCCGGTCGACCTGATCGGCGAGATCGTCGAAGCCGGACGCCGCGCCGGCGCGCAGACGGCCGTCGACGCGTCGGGAGAAGCACTACGAGCCGCCGCCGACGCGGGACCCGACGTCCTGGCGCCGAACGCGGACGAGCTCGCCGAACTCACCGGCCGGATGTTCCCGCCCGGTGGACGCCCTCTCGTGCGGGCCGCGCTCGACGCCGCCTCCGCGCTGGCCGGTGACACCGGCGGCGGAGTGCTCGTCAGCCTCGGCCCGGACGGGGCGGTCTGGGTCGACCCGGAGTCCGCACTACACGCCGCCGCACCACCGGTGACCCCGGTGAACACGGCCGGCGCCGGGGACGCCCTGCTGGCCGGCTGGCTCGCCGGTCCGCCGGAACCGGGTGGACGACTGAGAACCGCGGTCGCCTGGGGCACGGCAGCCTGCCTGTTGCCCTCGACCGCGGGAGACGTCGCCGCGACCGCCGATGCGGATCGCGTCCACCTCCATGACCTCGGGGTTACCGCAGCCGGCCCCTGAGTACCCGCAGTAATCCAACCCCCGTAAATCACTCCATCGGAGGCGCTCGTGGCTCTCGCTGGTGTCAGGCCATTACGCAGAGTAGTTGCTTCGCTCTCTGCTGTCGTTCTCGCGTCGATGGCGCTCAGCGCCTGTAGCGGCGCGGGTGGCGGCGGATCGTCGAGCGACAGCAAGACGGTCAACGTCCTGATGGTCAACAACCCGCAGATGCTCGACATCCAGAAGTTGACTGCCGACAACTTCACCAAGGAAACCGGCATCAAGGTCAACTACACGGTCCTGCCGGAGAACGACGTCCGCGACAAGATCAGCCAGGAGTTCTCCAGCCAGGCCGGTCAGTACGACGTCGCGACGATCTCGAACTTCGAGGTGCCGTCGTACGCGAAGAACAACTGGCTGGCTCCGCTCGACGACTACGTCAGCAAGGACAAGGAATTCAACCAGGACGACGTCCTCGGTTCGATGACCAAGTCGCTGACCGCGGAGGACGGCAAGCTCTACGCCGAGCCGTTCTACGGCGAGTCGTCGTTCCTCATGTACCGCAAGGACGTCTTCGCGGCCAAGGGCCTGAAGATGCCCGACAAGCCGACCTGGCAGCAGGTCGCCGACCTGGCCGCCAAGGTCGACAACGCCCAGCCCGGCATGCGGGGCATCTGCCTCCGCGGCCTCCCCGGCTGGGGTGAGGTCTTCGCTCCGCTGACGACCGTCGTCAACACGTTCGGCGGCACCTGGTTCGAGAAGGACTGGACGCCGAAGGTCAACGCGCCGGAGTTCCAGCAGGCGACGCAGTTCTACGTGGACTTGGTCCGCAAGCACGGCGAGTCCGGCGCCCCGCAGGCCGGCTTCACCGAGTGCCTGAACAACATGCAGCAGAGCAAGGTCGCGATGTGGTACGACGCCACCTCGGCCGCCGGTTCGCTCGAGGCCAAGGACTCGCCGGTCGCCGGCAAGCTGGGCTTCGTCGAGGCGCCGGTCGTCAAGACCAAGAGCTCGGGCTGGCTGTACACCTGGGCCTGGGCGGTCCAGAAGGCCAGCAAGCGGCAGGACAACGCCTGGAAGTTCATCTCCTGGGCGTCCAGCAAGAAGTACGAGGACCTGGTCGGCAGCAAGATCGGATGGGCGAACGTCCCGGCCGGTAAGCGTCAGTCGCTGTACGACAACCCCGAGTACCAGAAGGCCGCCGAGTCGTTCTACAAGGTCACGGACGAGGCGATCACGAACGCTGACCCGGAGAACCCGGGTGTCCAGGCCCGCCCGGCGCCCGGCATCCAGTTCGTCGGCATTCCGGAGTTCACCGACCTCGGGACCCAGGTCTCGCAAGAGGTGAGCGCGGCGATCGCCGGTAGGCAGACCGTGAAGCAGGCCTTGGACAAGGGTCAGGACCTCGCCCAGAAGGTCGCCGACAAGTACAAGTAGTCGCCCCCGCCGGCCGGGTCGCCCGCAAGTGACCCGGCCGGCACCGCCCGATGGCGCCCGAAGGGGGTAACCATGACCGCCATCGCTCCTCCCGCACAGAAGCCGGCGTCCCCGGAACGCAAACCCACCGCGATGCGTCGCACCGGTGACTGGGCCCGCCGGGCGCCACTCCTCCCGGCCCTGGTGTTCCTGATCATCGTCACCCAGCTGCCGTTCGTAGCGACGCTGGTGATCTCGTTCATGGACTGGAACTCGCTCTACCCCGACGACCGCGGCTTCGCCGGCGTCGGGAACTACGCCGACGTCTTCACCGACGCGACGCTGCGGAAGTCGGTCATCACGACGATCGTGCTGACGGTCGCGGTCGTGTTGATCAGCCTCCTGCTCGGGCTGGCCATCGCGCTACTGCTCAACCGTGCGTTCCGCGGCCGGGGCATCGTGCGGACGCTGATGATCGCGCCGTTCCTGGTGGTTCCGGTGGCGGCCGCGCTGCTCTGGAAGCACGCGCTGTTCAACCCCGAGTACGGCCTGTTCAACGGCATCCTGACCTGGCTGTTCGGTCCCGACGCCCCACAGCCGGACTGGATCACCGAGGCACCGCTGTGGTCGGTCATCGCGTCGCTGGTCTGGCAGTGGACGCCGTTCATGATGCTGATCCTGCTGGCCGGCCTGCAGTCGCAGCCGCTGGACGCGCTCGAGGCGGCCAAGGTCGACGGGGCCACGCCGGTGCAGATGTTCCGGTTCCTGACGCTGCCGCACATGCGCCGGTACCTGGAGCTGGGCGCGCTGCTCGGCTCGATCTACATCGTCCAGAACTTCGACGCGGTGTTCACGCTGACGTCCGGCGGTCTGGGCACGGCGAACCTGCCGTACACGATCTACACGACCTTCTACCAGGCCCACGACTACGGACGCGCGTCCGCGGCCGGCGTCGTCGTGGTCATCGGGACGATCGCGATCGCGACGTTCGCGCTGCGTGTCGTCTCGTCGCTGTTCCAGGAAGAGGAGGGCCGGGCATGACCGCGGCGGTAGCAACACCAACGGCCAAGCCGACCAAAGCCGGGCCGAAGCGCAGCAAAGGTGCACCCCTCCTCGGCCTGGTGGCCTGGATCGTCGGGATCCTGTTCTTCCTGCCGGTCGCCTGGATGGTGCTCACCGCGTTCCACAGCGAGCAGGACGCGGCGACCAACCCGCCGTCGCTCGCCGCCCCGCTCACGCTCGACGGGTTCCGGGAGTTCTTCGGCGCGACCAGCGGTGCCTCGCCCTGGCCACCGCTGATCAACTCGGCGATGGCGTCGATCGTGTCGACGCTGATCGTGCTCGCGCTGGCGATCCCGGCCGCGTACGCGCTGTCGATCCGGCCGGTCCGGAAGTGGACCGACGTGATGTTCTTCTTCCTGTCCACCAAGATGCTGCCGGCCGTGGCCGGTCTGCTGCCGATCTACCTGATCGCGCAGAAGGCCGGGATGCTCGACAACGTCTGGACGCTGGTCATCCTTTACACCTCGATGAACCTGCCGATCGCAGTGTGGATGATGCGTTCGTTCCTGGCCGAGGTGCCGGTGGAGATCCTGGAGGCGGCGGCGATCGACGGCGCCGGCCTGATCACCGTGCTGCGCCGGGTCATCGTCCCGGTCGCGATGCCCGGCATCGCGGCGACGTCGCTGATCTGCTTCATCTTCAGCTGGAACGAGATGCTGTTCGCCCGGGTCCTCACCGGCGTCGTCGCCCAGACCGCCCCGGTGTTCCTGACCAGCTTCGTCACCAGCCAGGGGCTGTTCCTGGCCAAGGTGTGCGCGGCGGCCACGGCCATCTCGCTTCCCGTCCTCGCCGCCGGCTTCGCAGCCCAGGACAAACTCGTCCAGGGTCTGTCGCTCGGCGCCGTCAAATAGGAGTTGCTCCATGAAAGCTGCCGTCATCAGCGGAGTCGGAACCGTCGAAGTGACGACCGTCGACGACCCGACGCCCGGCCCGCGCGAGGTCGTGGTCGACGTCTCCGCCTGCGGCCTGTGCGGTACCGACCTGCACATCCTGCAGGGGGAGTTCGCGCCGACGCTGCCGGTCGTCCCCGGGCACGAGTTCGCCGGGGTCATCGCTGAGATCGGCTCGGCGGTCACCGAGCTGGCGGTGGGCGACCGGGTGGCGGTGGACCCGTCGCTCTACTGCCACGAGTGCCACTACTGCCGGCTCGGCAAGAACAACCTGTGCGAGCGGTGGGCCGCGATCGGCGTCACGACCGCCGGTGGGGCCGCCGAGTACGCGGTGGCGCCGGTCGCGAACTGCGTCAAGCTGCCGGACAACGTCCGGACCGAGGACGCGGCCCTGATCGAGCCGCTGTCCTGCGCCGTGCGCGGGTACGACGTCCTCAAGTCGCAGCTCGGCGCCCACGTGCTGATCTACGGCTCGGGGACGATGGGCCTGATGATGCTCCAGCTGGCCAAGCGCGTCGGCGCGGCCAGCGTCGAGATCGTCGACCTGAACCCGGAGCGGCTGAAGACCGCCACCCTGCTCGGGGTGACCGCCACCGCGGCCACGCCGGACGAGTTCGACCGCCCGCGGGGCTGGGAGCTCGTGATCGACGCGACCGGCAACGCCAAGGCGATCCAGGACGGGCTCGGGCGGGTCGGCAAGGGCGGCACGTTCCTGCAGTTCGGCGTCTCGGACTACGCGGCCAGGGCGACGATCGAGCCGTACAAGATCTACAACCAGGAGATCACGATCACCGGCTCGATGGCCGTGCTGCACAGCTTCGAGCGGGCCGCCGAGCTGTTCGCCACCGGCGTCCTCGACCCGGACGTCTTCATCTCCGACCGGCTGCCGCTGGACTCCTACGCGGCCGCTCTCGATCAGTTCGCCGCCGGGAAGGGGCGGAAGATCGAGGTCATTCCGTGACTTCCCCGGCCGGGGGATACCTGTTGGGGATCGACGCCGGACAGACCGTCATCAAGGCGGCGCTGTTCGACACCTCCGGTCACGAGGTGGTGGTCGCCCAGGCGACCACCACCGTCAGCTCACCGCACCCGCACTGGCAAGAGCGGGACATGGACGCCGCCTGGGGTGCGGCGGCCGACGCGGTGCACCGGGCTCTGGAGAGCTCGGGGGTCGACCCGACCGCGGTGCTCGCGGTCGGGTTGGCCGGCCACAACGACGGGCTCCACCTCGTCGACCCGGCCGGCCGGCCGGTGAGGCCGGCCATCCTCGCGACCGATTCCAGGGCCGTTGCCGAGGCAGCGGCCCTGCAGCGGCCCGGTGCGTTGGAACTCACCGGCTCGGTGCCGCTGGCCTACAGCCCGGCGTCGATCCTGGCCTGGCTGTCGGTGCACGAGCCGTCGTCGCTGGAGAAGGCCGCGGCGATGCTCTACTGCAAGGACTGGCTGCTGCTGAACCTCACCGGCGAGGTCGTCACCGACCCGACCGACGCCAGCGCGTTCGCCACCGACCTGTGGACCCAGGAGTGGTCGACCGCGGTGCTCGAGCTGTACGGCCTGGAGGACCTCGCCCGGCTCCTCCCGCCGATGCGACGGTCGTCCGCCGTCGTGGGCAGCGTCACTACGGCCGCCGCGGCCCTGACCGGCCTGCGTCCGGGTACCCCGGTCGTCACCGGTTGTCATGACGTGGACGCCAACGCGCTGGGCATCGGCGCGATCGGCACCGGCGCGCTGAGCCTGGTGCTCGGGACGTTCAGCATCAATCAGGTGGTCGGGAACGCGCCGGTAGTGGACCCGCGGTGGCAGGCCCGCACGTTCTTTCCCGACGGCGCCTCGCCGCGCTGGTTGCACATGTCGACGTCGCCCAGCGGAGCGTCGAACCTGGAGTGGGCGGTTCGGCAGTTCGGAGGATCGTCGTATCAGTCGGTGATCTCCTCCGCCGCTGACCGGGACGGCGCCTTGGCGCCGGGGCCGGACGACCCGCTCTACCTGCCGTTCCTCTACGGCGGGCCGGTGCCGTCGTCGGGGGGCGGGCTGGTGGGCCTGCGCGGGTGGCACACGGCGGCGGACGTCCACCGGGCGGTGCTGGAGGGGATCGTCTTCAACCACCGCTGGCACGTCGAGGCCCTGGGGTCGTCGTTCCCGCTGGTCGGGGCCGCGCGCCTGTGCGGGGGAGGCGCGCGCAGCGCGGTCTGGTCACAGCTGCTCGCGGACGCGCTGGGGCTGCCGGTGGAGGTCACCGACGCGGCCGAGGCCGGCGCGCGCGGTGCGGCGATGCTCGCCGGGGCCGGCGTGGGGGCGTACGCCGGCCTCGGCGCCGCCGTCAAGGAGTGCGTGCGGGTGGTGCGTCGGCACGAGCCGGAGCGGAACCTGGATGCGCGGTACGGGCGGTACCTGGCGGCGGCGTCGGCTCTGGCTACTTTGCGTCCTTGACGTTCTGTTTCGGCAGGGACGGAAATCCGGGATTCGGCTGACACGGGAGGCGCCTGCTCCGAATATGAGTCCCACTCACGTTCTTTCGGTGTAGGGGCGCATCGATGACTGTCGGGATCCGGTCCGCGCTGGACGAGCCGACCCGGTCGCCGGGCGGCCGCTGGCTCACGTCCTGGACGCTCGGACATTTCGCGTTCTTCATGGTGATGTTCGCGGCGGCCCAGGTCGTGCTGCCCCGCCAGGCCGAGTCGATCTCGCCCGATCACAAGGAGACCGTGGTCAGCGTCGTCACGCTGGTTGCGGCCCTGGTGACGATCGTGGTGAACGTCCTGGTCGGGGCGTATTCGGACCGGACGTTGGCGCGCCGGGGGCGGCGGCAGATCTGGGTGTTCATCGGGGCGTTGGTCACGATCGTCGGGCTGGTGTTCCAGGGGTATCAGCACACGGTCGCCGGGATGGTGGTCATCTGGGCGCTGGTGCAGGTCGGGTTGTCGTCGATCAGCGCCGCGCTGACCGCGGCCCTGCCCGACGAGGTGCCGGTGGCGTCGCGGGCGCGGGCGTCGTCGCTGTGGGGGATCGCGTCGGCGGCCGGCCCGCTGATCGGCATCGCGCTGGTGAGCACGGTGTTCCTGGGAGTGCCGTCGGCGTACCTGGCGCTGGCCGTGCTGACCGTGTTCCTAGCGTTCCCGTTCGCGCTGGGGACGCGGGGAGTGCCGCTGCTGCCGACGGAGCGTCCGGCGGCTTCGTTGGGTGCGGTGCTGCGCGGAACGCTGGCGCCGCTGCGGTTCCCGGACTTCGCCTGGGCCTGGACCGGACGGTTCTTCATCCAGCTCTCGAACGCGCTGGCCCAGGTCTATCTGTGGTTCTTCCTGCGGGATCGGGTCGGGGTCGACCCGGACCTGTGGACGCTGTACCTGGCGCTCCTGTACACCGCCGGGGCGGTGGGGGCCGCGATCCCGGCCGGCCGCATCTCCGACCGCACCGGCCGTCGCAAGATGCTCGTCGTCGTGTCTTCGGTGCTGCAGGGGATCGCGGCGGTCTTCTACATGCTGTGGCCGGACACCTGGGCGGCGATCGTGGGGTCGTTGCTGTTGGGGATCGGGTTCGGGTGCTACGCGGCGGTGGATCAGGCGTTGATCACCCAGGTGTTGCCGCGGGCCGAGGACCGGGGCAAGGACCTGGGGGTGATCAACATCGCGAACAATCTGCCGTACGTGTTCGCGGGGGCTCTCGGGGGTGCGACGCTCGCGCTGTTCGGCCGGGACGACCTCGGGTATCCCGTGCTCTACGCGCTGTCGCTGGTCACCGCGGTGATCGCCGCGCTCACGGTGCAGCCGATCAAGAGCGTGCGCTGACGCGGCGGAGGAACTGCTGGGTGCGCTCCTCCTGCGGTTCGCCGAAGAGCTGGGTCGACGACCCCCGCTCGAGCACCCTCCCATCCGCCAGGAAGCACACCTGATCCGCGACCTCCCGGGCGAACCCCATCTCGTGCGTCGCGATCACCATCGTCATCCCGTCGTCCTTCAGCGACGCCACGACGTTCAGCACCTCTCCGACCAGTTCCGGGTCCAGCGCCGCGGTGATCTCGTCCAGCAGCAACAGCGTCGGGTCGGTCGCCAGCGCCCGGACGATCGCGACCCGTTGCTGCTGGCCGCCCGACAGGCGGTCCGGGTAGTCGGCCGCTTTGCCCCGCAAACCCAGCCGGTCCAGCAACGCCAGCGCCCGGTCTTCGGCCTCGCGACGCGCGACACCGTGCACCCGGCGAGGCGCCAGCGTGATGTTGTCCAGCACCGACAGGTGCGGGAACAGGTTGTAGGCCTGGAACACCACGCCGATCTTCTGACGCACCTCATCGACGTTCACCCGCGGATCGGTGATCTCCCGACCGGACAGGAAGATGGCCCCGTCGTCCACGGTCTCCAGCAGGTTCGCGCACCGCAGCAGCGTCGACTTGCCCGATCCCGACGCCCCGATCAGCACCGTGACGCTGTGCGCGGGCACGTCCAGCGACACGTCGTCGAGCACCACGTGCGGGCCGAACACCTTGCGCACGTTCTCGAACCGAAGGACGGTCACACCACACCACCCTGGGATTGCCGGCGATTCATCCGCGACGTCACCCAGTCGGTGAGCCGCGTCAACGGGATCGTCAGCAGGATGAACAGCAACCCGGCGATCACGTACGACGTGAAGTTGAACGTCTTGCCGCTGTAGATCTGGGCCGCGTAGACCGCGTCGACCGCACCGCCGATCGACACGAGGCCGGTGTCCTTGCTCAGCGACACCATGTCGTTGAGCAGCGGCGGCACCACCCGTCGCACGGCCTGGGGCAGCACCACGAACCGCATCGTGCGACGCCAGTTCAGCCCCAGCGACCGGGCCGCGGCCCGCTGCGACGGGTGCACCGACTCGATCCCGGCCCGGAACACCTCGGCGACGTAGGCCGAGTACGTCAGCACCAGTGCGAAGCCGCCCAGGTAGATCGGGTCGTTGGTCACGCCGGTCAGCCGCAGGGCCGGGATGCCGAAGATGCACAGCAGCAGCGTGATGATCAGCGGCAGGCCCCGAAAGAGGTCGGTGTACCCCGTCGCCAGCGCCCGCAGCGGGAAGAACACCGGCCCGCGTAGCGTCCGCATGAGGGCGAGGACCATCCCGAACGCGAGGATGAGGACCCCACAGACGACCAGCAGGCGGACGTTGAGCCAGAGACCCTCGATGATCGAGGGGAACGAGGCGCGGGCGGCCTCCCAGCTGAAGAACGTCTCCCGGACGCGGGGCCAGCCGGGGGAGCTGAGGATCCCAACGACCACCGCGACCGCGACGACCACCGAACTCGCGCCGGCGATCCCGGCCGAACGGATCGCCCGGGAACGGCGGTACCGCTCCCGGGCGAGCTGCCGCTCGCTCTTGACGTAAGAGGTCACTTCAAGACGGGCGCGTTAGTGGCCTCGGACAGCCACTGCTGCTCGATCTTCGCGAACGTGCCGTCCTTGGACAGCGCCGTCGTCGCCGAGGTGACGCACGACGTCAGCGCGGAACCCTTGTCGAGCACCAGGCCGAACTGCTCCGGCGTGCCGACGGTGTTCTCGAACTGCCCGACGACGGCCGCGTCGGTGATCTCGGCCCCGGTGATGTAGAACGCGGTCGGCAGGTCGACGACGATCGCGTCCACCTGGCCGTTCTTCAGCGCGGCCTTGGCCAGGTCGTTCTTCTGGTAGATCGACGGCTTCGCGGTCGGCTTGATGACGTTCTGGACGACGTCCAGCGACGTCGTGCCGACCTGGGCGCCGATCTTGTAGCCCTTGAGGTCGGCGACCGACTTCGCCTTGGCGGCGGGGGAGCTCTTCAGCGCGATGATCGCCTGCCGGACGTCGTAGTACCCGGACGAAAAGTCGACCGCGTTCTTGCGCTCGTCGCTGATGCTGACCTGGTTGACGTCGAAGTCGAACGACTTCTTGCCCGGGGCGATCGCGCTGTTGAACGGCACCGTGACCCAGCTGACCTTGTCTTTCGCGTACCCGAGCTTCTCGGCGACCGCGTACGCGACCGCGGACTCGTACCCCTTGCCGTTCGTCGGGTCGTCACCGGAGAACCACGGCTCGTAGGCCGGCTTGTCGGTGCCGATCGTCAGGGTCCCGGACTTCAGCGTCGGCAGCGCGCCCGCCGCGCAGGCCTCCGCCGACGACGAAGACGACGCGGAAGCGCTGGTCGACGTGTCTTCGTCGGCCGGCGCACAGGCGGCTGCCCCCAGCGCGACGAAGAGGGCGAGGGCCGCGGCTGACAGGGGTCTCAGGGCCATGAATGATCTCCGACTCGAACGGTAGGAATTTGAATGCCGGGTCAGATTACGACCTGCCCCCGACCCCGACGACGCTCGGCGTCCGGTTGCCGCGAAACCGTAATGAGCCAGGTCACGGCTGGTCCTTCACCGCCCGCGCGACCCGCAGGAACGTCTCGTCCCGCTCGTGCTCGGAGAGGCCGGAGAGCGGGCGGCCCTCCGGGTTCGCGGCCTGGAAGTCGCTCAGGCCGGGCAGGTCGCTGAACACGCACGGGTTCACGATCACCGGCAGGATCCGGCACCCGCCGGACGCCGCGGCCCGCACCAGCGACGGCAACTCGATCGACGCGATGCACTCGGACGCCAGAAAGTCGCTGCTGACCAGCAGAATCGCCACGCGGGCCCGGTCGAGCGCGTGGTGGCTGTCGCTGACGAAGACCTGGTCGCGGACCCGCGGACGGCGCTTGCCGACGACCTCGTAGAGCCGGTCGGTCGAGAGCCGGCGCAGGTAGAACAGCAGCTGCGGGTCCTCGGCGACGAGATGGCCGGGCTGCGGGTCGTAGTGCAGGTGGGCCGCGATGTCGGAGTCCAGCCCGTCGGCGACGTGGCCGGCCAGCGTGGACGTCGTCGACCGCGACCGTGCCTTGGTGGCCGTCCGGCAGCGCGTCGATCGCGGCGCGGTCCGCGCGGTGGCGGCCGGAGAGCACCACGGCGGGCTCGGAGGGGCCGAGCCGCTCGAGCGCGCGCAGCAGCAGCGTGGTCTTGCCGATCCCGGACGGTCCCTCGAGCACGATCCCGCGCCCGGGGGCCCGCAGCGCCGACACGAACCGCGCGAAGTCCGGTGGCTCGACGAACGTCAGCGTGGGTGCTCCGCTCCGCTTGAACACGTCGTCCAACCGGTAGGTGACGGTTTCGGTCTCGGCGACGACCGCCGCGTCGAAGACGCGCGGCTCCACCGGCCGCGGCCTGGGCCGCCCCGGACCGTTCACCGACCGGCAGACGCTCCGCAGGCCGGCGTCGTCCGGCCTGTCGAACGACACCCGCCGGACCGTGCCCGGATCGCGGACGCTCCACACGGTGGTCGTCGCGAGAACCACGACACGTCGACGTACTTGTAGTCGCGCAGCGGCGGCGGCAACGGCGTCTTCTCGACCATCACCGGAACCAGACGGGTGGCGCCGCGGCCCAGAACGCGTTGCTCGACGCGTCGTCGAAAAACCGGGGCGAGACGATCAGCACGGTCAGCGGGGCGGGAGCGGACGCCATAGGCGTGTAGCCCAGCTCGACGAGGGCATCCGTCACGAAGCGGCCCCAGGCGCCGTCGGTCGGAGCGACCCCGAGCCGAACCTGACCGCCATGACCGACAGCGTAGTGACGTGTACTCGCGGAATGCCTTTACACTCGGTCGCTGATCGAACCGTGTGACCGGGAAGCGGGAGTGACTCAGTGGGCTCGACCGAACGCGAGATCCCGACCAGCCGGCCGGCCCCGGAGAAAAAGCCCGTGGGCCGTCGGATGAGTTCTTCCACGGTCAAAGTCGGGATGGTCGGGGTGCTCTCGCTGACGGTGGCCGCCTGCAGCAGCGGCAACGACGTCACCGCGCGCTGCGTCGACCGCAGCTCGTACCAGTCCGACGGGTCCTACCGGGTCATCGACGACGACTACTGCGACGACGGTCGCTACTACGGCAGTCACGGCGGCTACTTCTGGTACTACGGCGGCACCAGCCGGGGCTCGCGGATCTACAAGGGCACGACGGTCAAGCCCAAGGACGCCCACATCAGCACGCCCAGCGGCAAGACGATCCAGCGCGGCGGATTCGGCTCCCGTTCCTCCAGCGGCGGCTGACGCCGTGCGTCGCGAGAAGTCCACCCCGCGGCCGGGGTGGGAGAGCCTGATCGAGTCCCAGGGCCTGGCGTTCCACCGGACGTCCCATCCCGAGCACCTCACCCGGCCGTACTGGGACGAGTCGGTGCACTACACGTTCACGATGGACGAGATCCTGGCGATCGAGGCCGACGTCGAGACCCTGCACCAGATGTGCCTGGAAGCGGTCGAGCACGTCATCACCACCAAGCGCTACACGGACTTCGGGATCCCGGGCTGGGTGGCGCCGTCGATCGAGGAGTCGTGGCGCCGCCGCGACCCGCACCTGTTCGGCCGATTCGACCTGCGCTACGACGGCTCCGGCCCGGCCAAGCTGCTCGAGTACAACGCCGACACCCCGACCAGCCTCGTCGAGACGTCGATCATCCAGTGGTACTGGAAGCAGGACGTCTACCCGGACGACGACCAGTGGAACTCGCTGCACGAGGCCCTGATCGCGGGATGGCGGCACGTCGCCGAACGGGCCCCATCGGGGCCGGTCCATTTCACCTGGACCAACGAGGACGAGTCCGGCGAAGAGGTCATGACCATCGCCTACCTGCAGGAGACCGCCGCGCAGGCGGGCCTGAACGGGCTCTCGATCGCGGTCGAGGACATCGGCTGGCATTACGGGCTCAAGCGCTTCGTCGACCTCGACGAACGCGTGATCAGCACGATCTGCAAGCTCTACCCCTGGGAGTGGGCGGTCAACGACCTGTTCGGCAAGAACGTCATCGACGCGCTGCCGACGATGACCTGGGTCGAACCGATCTGGAAGATGCTGCTCTCGAACAAGGCCCTGCTGGCCGTGCTCTGGGAACTGCACCCCAACCACCCCAACTTGCTGCCCGCGTACCTGCGCACCCCGGGTCCGTTGCTGAGCTACATCCAGAAGCCACTGCTCGGACGCGAGGGCGCGAGCATGCAGATCGTGACGCCGTCCGGATCCCAGTCGACGTACGGGCAGTACGGTGCCGAGGGCTTCGTCTACCAGGAGTTCTGGGCGCTGCCGGAGTTCGACGGCCAGCGTCCGGTGCTGGGTGCCTGGGTCGTCCAGGACGAAGCCGCGGGCCTGGGCATCCGGGAGACCACCGGCTTGATCACCGACGACACGTCGTCGTTCGTACCCCACCGAATCGTGAGTTGAGAGGGCGCATGGCCACCGAGGACGTTGTATTGGCGCTGGACAGCACGTACTGGAACGCGGTCGGCCGGGGAGCCGGCTCGATCGTGGCGTACGCGGCGCTGGGCCTCGTGCTGCTGCTCATCGGCTACTACGCGATCGACCTGGCGACGCCGGGCCGGCTCTCGGTGATCATCCGGGACGAGAAGAACATCAACGCGACCGTGCTCGCCTGCTGTGCGGTGTTCGGCGTCGCGCTGATCATCGTCGCGGCGATCTGGTCGTCGGGCGGGCGGCTCGTCGAGGGGCTGATCTCGACCGCGATCTTCGGGCTGATCGGCATCGTGGCCCAGGTCGTGGCCGCGTTCGTGTTCAACATCCTGGCCCGGATCGACGTCCGCCGCCTGGTGCACGAGCCTTCCGTTTCGCCGGCCGCCGTGCTCCTCGGCGTGACGAACGTGGCCATCGGCCTGGTGACGGCGATCGCCGTAATCTGAGTCCGTGGACTCCTACCTCGGCCAGTACGCCTCGCTCGGCGCGCTGCTGATCGTCGGGATCGGGTTCGTCGCGGTCTCGTTCGGCGTGAACCGGCTGCTGGCGCCGCACCAGCCGTCGGCGGCCAAGCTGTCGACGTACGAGTGCGGGGTCGACCCGGTCGGTGGGAACTGGGCCCAGGCCCAGATCCGGTACTACGTCTACGCGTACCTCTACGTGCTGTTCGCGGTCGAGAGCGTGTTCCTCTTCCCCTGGGCGGTCGTCTTCGACCGCCCAGGGTTCGGAGTGGCGACGCTGGTCGAGATGGGAATCTTTGTCGGGCTTCTCGCGCTAGGCCTGCTCTACGCCTGGCGCAAGGGCGTCCTCAGGTGGACGTGACGGCCGCGCGCACCTTCTCGACGGCGGCCAGCACGGCGGGTGACGTGCGGGTCCGGTCGCGGTCGGCGTCGATCGGGAGGTCGAGGACGATCCGCCCGGGGCGCGGGCTCATCACCAGCACGCGGCTGGAGAGCAGCACGGCCTCGTCGACGCTGTGCGTGACGAACAGCACCGTGCGGCCGGCCGCGAGCCGGCTCAGCTCGGCCTGCAGCTTCTCCCGGGTGAGCGCGTCGAGCGCCCCGAACGGCTCGTCCATGAGCACGGTCGACGGCTCGGTGGCGAGCACCCGCGCGATCTGACAGCGCTGCTGCATCCCGCCCGAGAGCTCGTAGGGGGCGGCCTCGGCGAAGTCGCCCAGCCCGACGAGGTCGAGGTACCGCCGGGCGGTGGCCTTCCGCTCCGCCCGGGGCACCTTCCGCATCTTCAGCCCGAACTCGACGTTCCCGGCGACCGACAGCCACGGGTACAGGCTCGGCCGCTGGAACACGAAGCCGGGTTCGCCCTCGACGCGGACCGTGCCGCCGCTGGCCCGCACGAACCCGGCGACGATCCGGAGCAGCGTCGTCTTGCCGCAGCCGGAGGCGCCGACGATCGAGACGAACTCGCCGGGCTCGACCGTGAGGTCGGTGGTGTCGAGCGCCCGGATGCGGCCACCGCGGCCGTCGTACGTGTGCTCGACGCCCTGGAGCTGGATCATTGTGGAACGGACTTGGCGAACGTGGCGTCGACCGCGTCCGTGTACGACTTCTGCTCGCGGACGGTCGTGATCTGGCCGACGTCCTTGTTGAACTTCGCGGTCGCGAACAGGTTGTCGGGCAGACCCTTGCCGAGGTACTCGTCGCCGGCCTGGTCAGCGGCGTCGACGAAGATCAGGTCGCCCATCTGGGCCTTCGCGTCGGCCGGGCTGATCTGGAGTTCGGCCGCGATCGCGGTGGCGGCCGCGTCGGCGTCGCTCTTGATGAGCTTCACGGCCTTGTCCTGCTGGGCGACCCAGGTCTTCACCGCGTCCGGGTACTTGTCGGCGAAGTCGTCGGTGACGACCGCGAGGTCGTACGTCGTCTTGCCCTTGCTCGCCAGGTCGGCGCTGGTGACGAGCGTTGTGCCCCCGTCGGCCAGCAGCTTCGCGAGCACCGGGTTCCAGACGTAGGCGCCGTCGATGTCGCCACGCTTCCACGCGGCCAGGATCGCGTCCGGCTCGGAGTCGATGACCTTGACCGACTTGCCGTCGAGGCCCGCCTCCTGGAGGGCGGCCAGCAGGCTGTAGTGCGACGTCGACGCGAACGGCGTTGCGATCGTCTTGCCCTTGAGGGACTGGATGTCGGTGACGCCACCCTTGACCGCCAGGGCTTCGGCCTTGCCGATCACGTCGAAGATCCACGGCACCCGGTACTTGATGCCGGACGAGATCCCCCGGGACGCCGGGCTGGACCCGACCAGGCCGATGTCGACCGAGCCGGCCTGGATCGCCTCGTTGACCGAGCCGCCCGAGTCGAACAGCTTCCACTCGATCGTCGTGCCGTCACCGAACGCCTGCTCGAGCCACTTGTTGTGCTTCACGACCAGGTCCCCGTTGGGAATCTGCTGGTACCCGATGACGATCTTGGACGGCTTGCCGCCGGCTTTCGCGTCGTCGTCACCCCCGCAGGCGGCGGCGGTGAGCAGCAGGGCAGCAGCCGTCGCGGCCGCGAGCACGCGGCGCAGAGGAGTACGCATCCGGGTTCCCTTCATCAGGTGCGTCCCGCCCACGGGACGAGGGCACGTTCGACGAGACGGAGGACCGCGTCCAGGGCCAGCGCGGTCAGCCCGATCGTGATGACGCAGACGATCGCGACGTCGGTGAGCAGCTCTTTCTTGGTCGCCCAGGCCAGCCCGCCGATGCCCGGAATGCCGTTGGACGTCTCGGCCGCGACGATCGTGGTCCAGGCGAAACCCAGCGCGATCCGGATCCCGGTGAGCACGTCCGGCGCGGTGGAGGGAAGGACCGTGTGGACGACGAGTTGCCATCGGCTCGCGCCCAGCGAGCGCGCCGACTCGAGGTACTCGACCGGGATCCGGCGCACCCCGGCCAGCGTCGCCAGCGTGATCGGCGGGAACGACGCGAGGAACAGCAGCCAGACCTTCGACGTGTCCTCGATGCCGAACCAGATGATCAGCAGGCTGAAGTAGGCCAGCGGCGGCAGCGCCCGGAGGAAGTCGACGTACGGCTCGATCACCGCGCGGATCGGCGCGACCGAGGCCAGCAGCACGCCGAGCGGAACTCCGAACAGGATCGCCCAGAACAGCCCTCGCAGGATCCGCCACAGGCTCGCCCAGAGGTGCTCCCAGAGGTAGTAGCCCTGGTAGCCCGGACTTCCGTTGTGAGAGGTCACCGAGTACACGAACGCGTCCCAGACCCGCCCCGGCGACGGCAGGAAGATCGGATCCCAGATCTCCGCGGCGGCCAGCGCCCACCACACGACGAGCAGGACGACGACCGAGAGCAGCACCGACAGCGGACGCCGATAGCGGCGCTTCGGCGCTGGAGGCGCGACGACAGCCGTGTCGTCCAGAACGGCCACCGGTACCCCCCAATGCCTAGCTGGTCGCTAGGCATAGTGCATTACCGGCCCGGGCGGGCGCTAGAGGGGTGACCTAGGCTGTAACGAATGGAGAGTCGAAAGCTGGGACGTACCGGACGTCACGTCAGCGTGGTGGGGCTGGGCTGCTGGCAGTTGGGCGCCGACTGGGGTGACGTCGACGAGCAGGACGCGATCGGCGTCCTCGCGGCCGCGGCCGACGCGGGTGTCACGTTCTTCGACACGGCCGACGTCTACGGCGACGGGCGCAGCGAGCAGCTGATCCGGCGCTACCTCGAGAGCGGCGCGGCCGTACCGGGCATCACGGTCGCTACGAAGGCCGGCCGCCGGGCCGACCCGTTCGCGCCCGAGACCTACACCGACGCGAACCTGCGGGCCTGGATCGACCGGTCGCGCCAGAACCTCGGCGTCGACACGCTCGACCTGGTGCAGCTGCACTGCCCGCCGACGCCGGTCTACTCCGACGATCGTGTGTTCGAGGTACTGGACGCACTGGTCGAGGAGAAGGTGATCGCGGCCTACGGCGTGAGCGTCGAGACCGTCGACGAGGCGCTCACCGCGATCGCGCGACCGGGCGTGGCGAGCGTCCAGATCATCGTGAACGCGTTCCGGCTGAAGCCGTTGGAGCGCGTGCTGCCGGCCGCCGCCGAGGCGGGCGTCGGGATCATCGCGCGGGTGCCGCTCGCGAGCGGCCTGCTGTCGGGCAAGTACGACGAGCAGACGACGTTCGCGGCGAACGACCACCGCAACTTCAACCGCAACGGCGAGTCGTTCGACGTCGGCGAGACGTTCTCCGGCGTCCCGTTCGAGGTGGGTCTGGACGCGGTGCGCGAGCTCCGCGGGGTCGCGCCGGAGGGCTGGACCACCGCGCAGCTGGCGTTGCGCTGGATCATCGACCAGCCGCAGGTCAGCACCGTGATTCCGGGGGCCAGGAACCCGGAGCAGGCGCGGTCGAACGCGGCGGTCGGGGAGTTGGAGCCGCTGTCGGAGGAAGCGCATGCGGCGGTGGCGGAGGTTTACGACCGGCTGATTCGGCCGCACGTGCACGATCGCTGGTGAGTTGTAGCGGGGTTCGAGGGCGTCGGGGAGCAGGTCGGCTTTCGGGTCGAGCCGGTCGTCGGCGGTGGCCCGCGCGGTGAAGTCGCCGGAGGCGACGCCGTCGTCGGCGATGGAGTCGCTGGAGGCGACGCCGTCGTCGACGATGCGTTGCAGCTGTTCGAGCAGGTCGGCGCCGTGGTCGACGGCGACGCCGCTCTGCTCGGCGGCCAGCGGCCGGAACGTGGCGACGAGGAGCGCGGTGAGCCAGGGCGGTAGCCGGTCGGGCGGGGGTACCGTGGTGTCTTCGGCGAAGCTCGCGATCGCGGGCGACACAGCGCCGGGGCGTGTTGGATTGGAAGTGCCGGTAGATCGTCGCGTGGCTGACGCCGAGCGGGCGACATCCGCCTTGGCGGGTCCGTAACGGCGGAGGGCGTCCTCGGTGGTGTCGAGGATGGCCTCGGCGTCCGGCATTAACGCTCGCTATGCAGCAGTTTCATCTGGGGAGCAGCGCAACGGGTGGCCGCCGTAGGGCGCTGGCGCTGCCGGGCCCCGCCTCGCTGGCGGCCAGGTCCTCGGCGAGCGCGGCCGCGGCGGCGGCCAGGTCTTCGGCGAGCGCGGCCGCGGCGGCGGCGATCCGTTCCCGGCCGGTGGCGCCGACAATCGCGATGATGTCGTCGTCCTGGGCGAGAACGTAGCGATCGCGAGCTGAGCGGTCGTCACGTGTTCCCGCGCGGAGTGCGTCAATCAGCGGCCTGCACCATCGCGGCGATCGTGTCCTCGATCGGGGCTTCGGGGCCAGGCGGGCGGGGCGGTAGACGTCGGTGCCGAGGCGTTGGAGTAAGTAGGCCTCGACGTGGGGTGGGCGTCCCTCGAGGCCGACGAGGGTGCGTTGAGGTCACGGGCCGCCGGATTTGACCTAGAGGGTCACGTGGTCGCAGTGGTTTCAGGTGTCGGCCGTGGAAGGGATCGCAGCGGGTGCGCTGGCCTACGGTCACCACGTGACCCGCGTGAATGCCGATGCGTCGCCACCCGTTCGTTGCGGCCCGTGCCTCAATAGTCGTCGGCGTCGAGAAGGGGGCGTGGAGGGTGGCGGGCGGGACTTTGTTGGTGTCGTAGGGTGGGTGGGTGGCCACTGACCTGCCGATGCCTGGGCGCTGGGTGGGTGTCGACTCGGCGGAACCGGGCTCTGGGTCGGCGGAGCGGGCTGGCGGGCCGGCGGAGCGGGCTGGCGGGCCGGCGGAGCGGGTCGGCGGGGTGGCGTTGCCGGATCCGATCAAGTTCGTGCTCAACTGGGGGCGGAAGTATTCGCTCTGGGTGTTCAACTTCGGCCTGGCGTGCTGCGCCATCGAATTCATCGCGACATCGATGTCGAGGCACGACTTCATCCGCTTCGGAGTGATCCCGTTCGCGAACGGCCCTCGGCAAGCCGACCTGATGGTCGTGTCGGGCACGGTGACCGACAAGATGGCCCCGGCCGTCCGCCGACTGTACGACCAGATGCCCGAACCGAAGTACGTGATCTCGTTCGGATCGTGCGCCAACTCCGGCGGCCCGTACTGGGACTCGTACTGCGTGACCAAAGGCGTCGACCAGATCATCCCGGTCGACGTCTACGTGCCGGGGTGCCCGCCCCGGCCGGAGGCGTTGCTCCAGGGGATCCTGCGGTTGCAGGCGAAGATCGCCGATGAGGCGGTCTCACTCCGGGGTGGAGCCCGCCCCGGCCCGGCCGCGCTCACCGCCCCACCGGTCCGCCCGCGGTGAGCTAGGCGAATGAATCGGCTTTCATCGCCGGTCGTGTTTCGCGCCGTTATCGTGAGGTAGTGGCGGACATTCTGGTGTTGGGAGCCGGTGTCTCAGGGCTCACGACGGCACTGAGTCTGGCCGACGCCGGCTTCACGCTTCGCGTGGTCGCCGACCGCCTTCCGCCCGATACGACGTCCGCTGTGGCCGGTGCAATTTGGGGGCCTTACGTCGTCAGCGACGATCGGGTGATCGACTGGAGCATGCGAACCTGGCGCCGGCTGCGTGAATTCTCCGAGCACAGTGGCTCCGGAGTGCGTTTGTTGTCCGGCGTGGAGGCTGCGACAGAAGAGGTGTCGCCGCCCGGCTGGGTCCACGAGGTGGACGGGTTCGCGCTGGTCGGGCCGGGTGACCTCCCGGCCGGTTACGTCGGCGGCTGGCGTTATCGCGCCCCGGCCGTCGAGATGGTGACGTACCTCGGCTATCTGACGAAGCGCCTGGCCGACCGGGGTGTGACGGTCGAATTGATCGACCCGGTGAACAAGGTGGAAGAGCTCTTCTCGTTATCGTCGATCGTCGTGAACTGCGCCGGATTGGGTTCGAGGGAACTCGTTCCCGATTCGACGCTGCGCGGGATTCGCGGCCAACTCGTGGTGATCGACAATCCGGGGCTCACCGAATTCTTCTCTGATTACCCGGAGTCCTCGGTGCCCACCTACATCGTTCCGCAGGGCGATTACGTGGTGCTCGGCGGGACGATCGTCCAGAACGACGAGACGCTCGCGCCCGATCTGCGCGCGGCCGAGGAGATCCGGGCCCGCTGCGCAGGCGTAGTGCCGACCCGTCTGGAATCCGCGGTGGCGAATGCGGAGATTCGCGCGATCCGGGTCGGTCTGCGTCCGGCGCGCCCCCGCGTCCGGCTGGAGGCGGTCGAGTTCGACGACGGGGTCGTCGTTCACAACTACGGGCACGGGGGCTCCGGGATCACGATGTCCTGGGGCTGCGCCGACGACGCGCGCGGGTTGGTTCAGCAGATCGTCGGCTAGCTCTACGATCGGGCCTCATGACCCCGGAGGAGATCGGAGCGAGGCTCGCCGACACGCTCGGCGTCGGCGAAGCTTCGGTGTCGGCAGGCGGGGCGTTCGCGCGAGCGTGCCTGGAGGTCCCCGGCGATCGGTGGGTCGACGCCGCCACGGCGGCTCGGGACGACCTGGGCCTGGGCTTCTTCGATTGGCTGGGTGGGGTCGACGAGGGGGACGCCGGCTTCGCGATCGTGACGCACCTGTGGTCGCTGGGCGAGCGGTACGGGGTGCTGCTGCGGACGGTCGTGCCTCGGGAGGCGCCGGTCCTGCCCACGCTGACCGGGGTCTTCCCGGGGGCGTCGTGGTCGGAGCGCGAGGCGGCGGAGATGTTCGGGCTGACGTTCGTCGGGCATCCGAACCCGGTCAAGCTGCTGTTGCCGGAGGAGTTCGAGGGACATCCGCTGCGGAAGGATTTCGTGCTCGCGGCCCGGGTCGCGAAGGCGTGGCCCGGGGCCAAGGAGCCGGGGGAGAGTGACGCCGGGGGGCCTGGGCGTCGGCGGAACCGGCCGCCGGGGGTGCCGGATCCGAACGAGTGGGGGCCTGAGGCCGGTTCGCTCGCGCCCGACCGCCCCGCCCGCCGAGAACGCCCCGCCCGCCCGGAGCGGCCGGGCTCTGCTGCGCGCCCTGAGCGGCCCGGCTCTGCTGCCCGCCCGGAGCGGCCGAGTCGCTCGGAGCGTCCGGCACGTCCCGACAGTCCGGCTCTTCCGGAGCGCCCGGCTCGCTCTGAGCGCCCGGCCCGCGCCCCTAGCGAGCGCTCCGCCTCGGCCGAGCGGTCCGCCTCTGCCGAGCGCTCCGCTCTGGCCGAGGACCGCGGACTCGCGGCGCAGACCGCTCGCGCTGAGCGACCGGCGCCAGCGGAGCCGCCAGAGCGCCTTACCTCCGCCGAGCGCACTGTCCCTGCGGGGGGCACTGTCCCTGCCGGCAATGCCGCTCTTGCCCGGGACGCCGCTACTACTGAAGGCACCGCGTCCGCCGAGGGCATCGGTTCCGGCGAGGGCACCGGTCGCGGCGAGGGCATCGGTCCCGCCGAGGGCAGTGGCCTCACGGAGCAGCTCGAGCACCTCGCCTCCGCTGAGGGTCTTGCCTCCGCTGAGGGCACCCCGCCCGCGGAGCAACCAAAGCGGCCCGCCTCCGCTGAGCGGCCGGCTTCCGCTGAGCGGCCGGCTTCCGCTGAGCGGCAGGCTTCCGCTGAGCGGCAGGCTTCCGCTGAGCGGCCCGAGCCCGCTGAGCGGCCCGCGCCCGCCGGGCATCCTGCGGCCGTCGAGCGGCCTGCGCCCGCTGAGCGGCCCGCGCCCGCCGAGCATCCTGCGGCCGTCGAGCGGCCTGCGCCCGCGGAGCGGCCTGTGCCCGCTGAGCGGCCCGCGCCCCCTGGGCGTCCGGATGACGACGATCAGTCCGACGGCGGGGGAGACGACCGATGACCGTTTGGGCTGAGCTCATCCTGCGCGTCATCGCCGCCCTGACCGCCTTCCTCACCCTCCCCCTCGTCGTCGGCCAGCTCGAACACAAAGCCATGGCCCACATGCAGGGCCGGCTCGGCCCGATGTACGCCGGCGCCTTCCACGGCTGGGCCCAGCTGATCGCCGACGGCGTCAAGTTCGTCCAGAAAGAAGAGATCGTGCCGGCCGACGCCGACCGCCCGGTCTTCCGGCTGGCCCCGGCCGTAAGTCTCCTGCCGTACCTGTTCGTCTTCCTCGTGCTTCCGCTCGGACCGAACGGCCTCGTCGCGCAGCCGCTCGAGATCGGGCTGTTCCTGGTGCTGGCGGTCGTCGGCGTCGGCGTGGTCGGGGTGCTGATGGCGGCTTGGGCCTCGGCGAACAAGTACGCGCTGCTCGGCGGCGTTCGCGGCGCCGCCCAGCTGCTGGGGTACGAGCTGCCGTTCGTCCTCTCGTCGGCCAGCGTCGCGATGGCGGCCGGCACTTTGAGCCTGCCCGGGATCGTCGAGGCCTGGCGTCCCTGGTGGCTGCTGTGGCAGGCGCCGGCCGCGTTCGTGTTCTTCGTCGCCGGGCTGGCCGAGATCCGACGGCCCCCGTTCGACATGCCGATCGCCGAATCCGAGCTGGTCGCGGGCTACTTCACCGAGTACACGGGGCTGCGGTTCGCGTTCTTCCTGCTGGCCGAGTACGCCGGGATCGTCGTGATCTCCGGGCTGACGACCGTGCTGTTCCTGGGCGGCTGGCGCGGCCCGTTCGACGACGCCCACTTCGGTTGGCTCTGGACGCTGCTCAAGGTGTTCGCGGTGGCGTTCGTCGTGATCTGGGTGCGGGTGTCGTTCCCGCGGCTCCGGGAGGACCAGCTGCAACGGTTCTGCTGGCTGGTCCTGGTGCCGCTCGCTCTGGCCCAGCTCGTTCTCACCGCGGTGGTGAGGGTCGCTCTCTAGAGCTCGCGCAGTCCGGCCAGCGGGTGCGCTTCCGCCGCCCGCACCCCGTGCGGGAAGATGCGGTTCATGGGGATCCCGGGAGGTGGGCTGGCCAAGGGCCTGGCGGTCACGCTGCGCAACCTCTCCCGCCGCGCCCACACCCACCAGTACCCCGACCACAAACCCGACCTCCCGCCTCGCAGCCGGGGCGTGATCGCGCTGCTCGAGGAGAACTGCACGGTCTGCATGCTGTGCGCCCGCGAGTGCCCCGACTGGTGCATCTACATCGACTCGCACAAGGAGACCGTCGAGACGCCCGGCGCCGCCCGCGCCCGGCAGCGCAACATGCTCGACCGGTTCGCGATCGACTTCTCGCTCTGCATGTGGTGCGGGATCTGCATCGAGGTGTGCCCGTTCGACGCGCTGTACTGGTCGCCGGAGTTCGAGTTCGCCGAGTACGACATCCGCGACCTGCTGCACGAGTCCGACCGGCTCCGCGAGTGGATGTGGACGGTCCCGCCGCCGCCCGCGCACGATCCGCTCGGCGAACCGGCCAAAGAGGTCGTCGCCGCCGACCGGGCGCTGGCCGCCCAGCGCGCCGCCGACGCCGCACGTGACGAGGCCGACCAGATCCGCGGCGAGTTCTAGCTGCCTGAGCCGCCCGGGTGCTGGCAGGATGCCCGGGTGACGCTCGCGGACTGGCTGGTCGCCTTCCTAGGCCTGGTCGTCGTCGGGGCCGGTCTGCAGACCGTGACCACCAAGCACGTCGTGCGAGCCGGGCTCTGGCTCGTGGTGGCCCTCGGTGGGCTGGCCGGCGTCTACCTGGTGCTGACCGCCGAGCTCGTGGCCTGGGTCCAGATGCTGGTCTACGTCGGTGCGGTGGTCGTGTTGCTGCTGTTCGCGGTCATGCTCACCCGCGCGCCGATCGGCGCCAGCCCCGACCTCGACCGCGCCCGCTGGCCCGCGTTCCTGGTCGGCGCCGGCTCCGCCGCCGCACTGGTCGTCCTGCTGGCCGACGCCTACCGCTGGTCTTTTGTGGACGACGCTGAGCCCGGCACCGCCGAGAGAATGGGCGCCGAGATCTTCCGGCAGTGGGTGCTCCCGTTCGAGGTCCTGTCGGTACTGCTGCTGGCCGCGCTCGTCGGAGCAATAGTCGTCTCGACCCGGAAGGACGCCGGCTGATGCACCCCGTCGTGCCGTACGTGCTGGCCGCCCTCCTGTTCGGGATCGGGCTCTACGGGGTCCTGGTCCGGCGCAACCTGCTGCTCCTCCTGATGGCGGTGGAATTGCTGCTGAACGCCGTCAACCTGGTGTTCGTGACCGCGGACGTCTCGACCGTCGGTCTCCCCCGCACCGGCAGCGTCTTCGCGCTGTTCGTCATCGTGCTGGCCGCCGCCGAGGTGGGCGTCGGCCTGGCGCTGATCCTCCAGCTCTACCGGCTGCGCCAGACCGTGGCCGTCGACCGCGTCGACACCGAAGAGGGCGACGAGTGAACGTCGTGCTCGCCGCCGCCCTCCCGGCGATCCCCGGCGCCGCCGGCCTCCTCGGGCTGCTCGTCGGACGAAGCCGGCCGGCCGCCGCCCTGGCCGTGACCACCGCCGGGGCGACCCTGATCACTGCGCTCGCCCTCTGGATCCGGCTCGGGACCACGAGCGAGATGCCCCGGCGGTACGCCGACTACATCGCCGAGTCCGACGTCGGCACCCGCCTGGCCGACTTCGGGCCGCTCCACGTCGTGCTCGCCGTCCGGATCGACACGGTCGCGGCCGTCGTCGCGGTGATGGTCGCGACCGTCGCGCTGGCCGTGCAGGTCTACTCGATCGCCTACCTGAAGACCGACGACCGCTACGCCCCTTACGCGGCCCAGGTCTCGCTGTTCACCGCCGCGATGCTGCTGGTCGTCGTCAGCGGGGACCTGTTCCTGCTGCTGGTCGGCTGGGAGGTGATGGGGCTCTGCTCGTACCTGCTGATCGGGCACGACCGGAGCCTGCCCGAGGCCCCCGCCGCCGCGGTCAAGGCGTTCCTGGTCACCCGGGTCGGCGACGTCGGCTTCCTGCTCGGCATCGTCGTGCTCGGCCTGGGCGCCGGGTCGTTCCGGATCGCCGACGTGCTCACCGCCGATCTCGGCGACGACACCCGCCTGGCCGCCTGCCTGCTGCTCCTGGCCGGCGTCGCCGGCAAGTCGGCCCAGTTCCCGCTGCACACCTGGCTCCCGGACGCGATGGCCGGTCCGACGCCGATCAGCGCGCTGATCCACGCGGCGACGATGGTCGCGGCCGGCGTCTACGTCGTGATCCGGCTGTACCCGCTGTATACCGCGACCCCGGACGCGCTGGCCGCGCTCGGCGTACTCGCCGCGATCACCATGTTGCTCGCCGCCTTTGCCGCCCTGGCCCAGGACGACGTCAAACGCGTCCTGGCCTGGTCGACGGTGAGCCAGCTCGCGTACATGACCGGCGGGCTGGCCGTCGGCCGCGACGGCGCCGCGCTGCATCACCTGCTCACCCACGCCGCGTTCAAGGCCCTGCTGTTCCTGGCCGCCGGGGCGGTGATCCACGCGGTCGCGTCGAACTCGATGAGCGCGATGGGCGGCCTGCGCCGACGCATGCCGATCACGTTCTGGACGACCACGATCGGATTGGCCGCGCTGGCCGGCGTCCCACCGTTCTCCGGCTTCTGGACGAAAGAGGGCGTGCTGGGCGCGGCCGAGGAGTCGCACACCTGGGTCGGCCGGCTGGTGCTCACCGCCGGCCTGCTCACCACCGCCCTCACCGGCGCGTATGCCGCCCGGCTCTGGCTGCGCACGTTCTTCGGCGACTACCGGGGAACCGAAGAGCCCCACGACCCACAGGCGCTGATGCGCTGGCCGATCGTGCTCCTCGCGATCCCGGCAGCGGTGGGCGGTCTGATCGTGCTCTGGCCGGCCGGCGGTGACGTGGGCTGGTTCGCGTACGCGCCGCTGGACGAGGTCGTGACCGCGACCCCGCCCTATTCCGTGCACCCGGGCCTGGCGATCGCCGCCGTCGGGCTCACCGCACTGGGGGCGGCCGCGGTCTGGTGGCGCTGGCGTCGTGACACCGCCGCCGACCCGGTGACAGCGCTCGGCCCGGCGCGTCCGGCGTTCGCGGCCGCGTTCTGGCTCGACTCCGTCCAGGACGCGCTGGTCGTCCGCCCGGTGGTCACCGCGGCTCGACGGGTGCGGGCCCTCGACGCGCGGGCGATCGGGGGAGCGGTCACCGGTACCGGACGCGGCGCGGTGCGCCTCGGGACCGTGCTCGGCCGGGCGCACGCGCGCGGCCTGGGCGGCTACGTGACGACCGCGCTGGCCGGTGGCGTCCTGCTGGCCGTGATCGCGGTGGTGGGCAGCCGATGGTGATCGTCGCGCTGCTCGGGTTGCCCGCGCTGGGTGCGGTGGCGCTCGCGTTGTGGCCGGCCCGGGCCGAACGGGCCGCGCAGTGGTTCGCGGTCGCGCTCACCGGCGTGCTGTTCCTGCTCACGCTCACGCTGCTCAGCGGGCGGACGAACGGCGTCTGGCACGAGGTGGACCACCCCTGGATACCGAGCCTGGACGTGCGCCTGCACCTGGGCGTGGACGGGATCTCCTGGCCGCTGATCGCGCTGACCAGCCTGATCTTCGCGTTGTGCGCCCTGTATTCATTCCGGCACACACCGAGCCCGGGGAATCCGCGCAAGATTCTGGCCCTGCTCAGCGCGCTGGAATGCGGTGTATTCGGCGTATTCATGGCCCTGGATGCCGTCGTATTCTTCGTATCCTTCGAGGTCACACTGCTGCCGATGTTCGCCGTCATCGCGGTCTGGGGCGGGCCCGGCCGGCGGGCCGCCGCGCGGCAATTCCTGCTGTATACACTGTTCGGCTCGGTCCTGCTGCTGGTCGGGATCGTGGCCGCGACCGTCGGCCGCGGCACGAGCGACCTGGTCGTCTGGGCGTCGGCTCCCAGCGGCATGTCCGAGCGCGGGCAGATCGCGATCTTCGTCGTCCTGCTGATCGCGTTCGCGGTGAAGAGCCCGCTCTGGCCGCTGCACAGCTGGCTGCCGGATGCGCACACCGAGGCCCCGACCGTCGGATCGGTGATCCTGGCCGCGGTGCTGCTGAAGATGGGCACGTACGGGCTGATCCGGGTCGGGCTGCCGGCCGCTCCGGAGGGCGCGCGCGCGGTCGCGCCGACCCTCGGGGTACTCGCCGTCGCCGCGATCCTCGTCGCCGGGCTGGTCTGCCTGGCGATGGACGAGCTGAAGCGGCTGATCGCGTACTCGTCGGTCGGGCACATGGGGTTCGTGCTGCTCGGGATCGCCACGCTGTCGGTGCCCGGGTTGCAGGCCGCGTTGTTCGGCAACGTCGCTCATGGCGTCCTGACCGGGCTGTTGTTCTTCCTGGTCGGGGCGGTCAAGGACCGCTACGGAACCGGTGACCTCGACCGGCTGGGTGGGATCGCGTCGGTCGCGCCGTGGCTCGGCGGACTTCTCGCGTTCGCTGCCGTCGGCAGCCTGGGGCTGCCCGGGCTGGCCGGGTTCTGGGGTGAGGCGTTCGCGGTGGTGGCCGCGTTCGGCGGGTCGGCCTTCTGGAGGGTGCTCGGCGTCGTGGCCGCGCTCGGCGGCGCGCTGGCCGCCGCGTACTTCCTCCGCCTGCTGCGCCGGACGACGGTGGGCCCGCTCGGCTCCGCCGTGGTTCCCGATGCACCACGTCCGGACGTCACTGAGCTCGCCGCCTGGGGGCCGCTGGTCGTGCTCGCGCTGACGCTGGGCCTGGCGCCGGATCTGTTGCTGTCGCTCACCGTGGGGCCGGTCGAGGCGCTGGTCGGCGTGGTCGGCCGATGACAGTCCAAAGTGTCGATCAGGCGGCGCTGGCGCCGGTGTACGCGGTGCTCGCGGCGGCCGTTCTCGCGCTGATCGCGGACCTCGTCCGGCCGATGCGCACGACGCTGCTCGGCCTCGGGGCGCTCGGGCCGATCGGCGCGATCGTGGCCGCGCTCGTGATCGGGACCGAGCGGCGAGGGACGTTCTGCACCCCCGGCGGGGTGCTGCCCGGCAACGTGTCGGTGGGACCCTCGTGCTCGTTCGTCGTGGACTCCGCCTCGGTGGCGGTGACCGTGCTCGGGGCCGCGCTGGCGCTGGTCGTGCTGGCGTTGTCGGTGCCGATCGTGCGGGACGGGACGGTCCCGGCGGGCGAGTACGTCTTCCTGCTGCTGGCCTCGCTGACCGGGCTCGTCGTGCTCGGCTCGGCCCGCGACCTGCTGACGCTCCTCGTCGCGATCGAGACGCTCACGCTGCCGGTGTACGTGCTGGTCGGCCTGCCCCGGCGTCCGGAGTCGGCCGAGGCCTCGGTGACGTTCTTCGTGACGTCGGTCGTCGCGACGACGCTGACGCTGCTCGGCATCGGGCTGCTCTACGGGATCGTGGGCGCGGTGCACCTCGACCGGGTGGCCGCCGCCCTGGCCCAGCGCCCGGACGCCCGCGCGCTGCCGCTGGTGAGCGCCGCGGTCGTGCTGGTGCTGGCCGGGCTGCTGTTCAAGCTGGCCGCGGTGCCGTTCCACGCCTGGGCGCCGGCCACCTACGACGGAGCCCCGGTGCCGATCGCGGCCTGGCTCGGCACCGCGTCGAAGTTGGGCGGCGCGATCGCCGTGCTGGTGACCGTCGTGATCGCGTTCCGGCCGGTCGCGGACGTCGTCGCGCCGGTGCTGGCGGTGGTCGCGGTGGCCACGATGACGATCGGCAACCTGGTCGCGCTCCGGCAGCGCCGGCTGCTGCGGTTGCTGGCCTGGTCGTCGGTGGCCCAGACGGGCTACCTCCTGGTGCCGCTGGCCACCCGCGAAGGGGACGCGGCCGCCGGGGTGGCCGCCTTCACCGCGCTGTACCTGGTCGCCGGCATCGGCACGTTCGCCGCCGTGGTGGCGCTGGGCGTCACCGGCACCCTCGACGACCTCGCCGGGTCGGCGCAGCGCGCCCCGTGGGCCACCGCCGCGTTCGTCCTCGGGCTGGCCGGGCTGGCCGGACTGCCCCCGGGCCTGGCCGGCCTGTTCGCGAAGGTCGTCGTGATCCGGTCCGCGCTCGACGGCTCGGCCGGGTGGCTGGCGATCGTGATCGGAGTGAACGCCGTCATCGGTCTGGCGTACTACGCCCGGGCCGGCGTCGCCTGCTTCGCGACTTCGCCCGCCCGCCGGGCGTCCGTATCGTTCGTGGTGACCGGCGCGGTGGTGCTGACGGCAACGGCGGGCGTGGTGCTCGGCGCGTGGCCGCAGTGGGTGCTGGACGCGGCCGGGTCGGTAGCGGATGCGCTCGGAGGAGTGTGAGCTGGGTTAACGGCGGGAACGTCCGAGACATAGCCCGCGTTCTACCGAGTGCCGGAGCTAGTTCTGGCTCCGTGAATACCCCGCCTGGAGGACTGGTGCACCACCACTTCAACGGGCTGAAGACTGCGCTACTGCTCGGCGTGCTCAGCGGTCTGATCCTGGCCGTCGGATACGTGTTCGGCGGGTCGACCGGCCTGGTAATCGCCGCGGTGATCGCGATCGGCATGAACGGATTCAGCTACTTCTACTCGGACAAGCTGGCCCTCCGTTCGATGCGCGCCTACCCGGTGAGCGAGGTCGATCAGCCCGCGCTGTACGCGATGGTTCGCGAGCTCGCGACCGTCGCGGGGCAGCCGATGCCGAGGCTGTACGTCAGCCCGACCAACCAACCCAACGCGTTCGCGACCGGACGCAACCCGCGCAACGCGGCGGTCGCGGTCACCGAGGGGATCACGCAGATCCTGACCCCGCGCGAGCTGCGGGCGGTGATCGGTCACGAGCTGTCCCACGTCTACAACCGCGACATCCTGATCTCGTCGGTGGCCGGCGCGCTCGCGACGATCATCACGATGATCGCCAACCTCGCGTTCTTCATCCCGCTCGGCGGCGGTGACGACGACGACGGCCCGAACCCGGCCGTGCTGCTGCTGACGCTGATCGTGGGGCCGATCGCGGCCTCGCTGATCCAGCTGGCGATCAGCCGGAGCCGCGAGTTCCAGGCCGACGCCGACGGCGCCAAGCTGTCGAGTGATCCGTTGGCGCTGGCCAGCGCGCTGCGGAAGATTCACATGGGGACGCAGTCGCTGCCGCTTCCGCAGGAGTCGCGGCTGCTGTCGTCGAGCCACCTGATGATCGACAACCCGTTCCGGAAGAGCGGGGTGGCGAATCTGTTCAGTACCCACCCGCCGATGGAGCAGCGGGTGGCGCGCCTGGAGGAAATGGCCCGCTACATGCCGACGCGCTAGTTCGCAGAACGACGCCCGCAGCCGAACCAAGGCTGCGGGCGTTTGTAGTTGGGGCGCGGTTGTGGGCCCCAGGGAGGCCCCGGGTGCCGCCGGGGGTGACGCAGCGGTGATCCGCGCTGCGGGTCACGGTCGCGCACCGGGACGCGTCGCGGGCCGAAACGGTTGACGCCCGGCCAGCGACCTACGCCGGATCTGGGGGCCCGCTCGCGTGGCTGAGACTGATTCTGGATCTGGCCGAGCAGCCTCTGCTCGATGATCCGCGGGCCGCCCGGCGGGCGCTGGCCGGTGCACCGGACGAGAGTCGTGGCCTGGTGCGGGGATCCATTCGCCGGGCGCCTTCACCTGACCGGCGCGGAGAGCCGTCAACCGAGGCTCGGGCTCCGAGGGCGACGACCGCCGGAGCCTGCGTCGGCCTACTTGGAAGGCTGGGCCTTCTTTCGGGCTCGGTACGCGCTCACCGTCGTGCGGCTGGCGCACGTCTCGGAGCAGTACCGGCGCGAGCGGTTTCGCGACGTGTCGACGAACACGTTCGCGCAGTCGGCCGCGGCGCAGATTCCGATCCGATTCCGTCCCTGCCGGACGATGACGTTGGCGAACGCCATCGACACGGTGGCACCCAGCTGCTCGGTCAGCGGGGCGTCGTCGTCGGTGTAGTGCAGGTGCAGGTGCCCGTCGTGATTCGTCGCCCGCGGCACCGGCCGGCACTGGTGCAGAAGCGCGTTCAGCCGGTCGGTGGACTCGTCGTCCGTACTCGCCGACGCGACGTCACGCAGGCAGTGCGCCAGCTCTGCGATTTCGACGACGTCGACACCGGTGAGCGGAATGTCGGTCAGCTCCGCGAACCAGTCCCGATGCGAGGTAACGAACGTTTCGCAGGCGGCCCGCAGCGCGTCGCTGTCCGGAGTGAGTTCGGCCACCGGCACGTCATCTGCCGAGGCGAGATTGGCGAGGTCGACCGCGAGCTGCACGGCTTCAGTGTTGTAAGTGTCGTAATCCATTTGGCCACCTACGTCGGGCCGAGGTACTGTCGTCTTCGAGTGTAGGGGGCTAACGGGTTTACGCCCACTACATCAATCAACTTCGAGATATGAAGGCAGGTTCGACGCACGTGCGCCGCTATGTAGAACTCTGGCGCCTACCGTCGGCCCCGCTGCTGATCGTCGCCGGAATCATCGGCCGGTTACCAGCCGGCATCGCCCCGTTGGCGTTGCTGCTGTTCCTGGCCGACCACACCGGCTCGTACGGAGTAGGCGGGGTCGCCGTCGGCATCTATGGACTGGCCACCGCGGCCGTCGCCCCGATGCTGGGCCGTTACGCCGACCGACGCGGTTTCACCGCGGTCCTGGTCGGCACCGGGGTTGCGTACCCCGCCGCCATCGCCGTCCTCGTGTTCACCACTCTGGCGGACGCTCCGCCGGTGCTGATCTACCTGGCCGCCGCGCTGGCCGGCGGGATCTTCCCGCAGCTGTCCGCCGCTCTCCGGGCGATCTGGACCGACCTCCCGGGCGCCGGGAACGTCCGGCAGACCGCGTTCGCGCTGGACGCGATCGCGCTCGAGGTCGTCTGGATGATCGGACCCGTGCTGGTCGCGACCGCGGTCGCGGTGGGCTCCTCGACCTGGGGGCCGGCCGTCGCGCTGCTCGGCTCGGGCGCGTTCGCTCTGGTCGGGTCGCTGACCGTGGCGCTCTCGCGGGCCGGCCGACGCTGGCGGCCGCGCGCGGCCCAACCGGGCGACGCCCGGCGCAGCCCGCTGCGGGCCCGGGGCATGGTCCCGGCGCTGATCGCCGCGTTCGCGCTGCTGTTCGGCACCGGCGCGATCGAGGCCGCGATGGCCGGGCTCGCCGACGACCAGGGACGCCCGGCGATGGCCGGTGTGCTGCTGTCGATCTGGAGCGTGGGCAGCGCGCTCGGCGGCCTCTGGTTCGGCGCGCAGCGGTTCGCCGCGCCGATCGTCCGCCAGTACCGCTGGACGCTCGCGCTCTGCGCGCTCGGGTTCGCGCCGCTGGCGTTCCTCGGCAACGCCTGGCTGATCGGGCTGGTGCTGTTCCTCGGTGGAACCGCATTCGCCCCGGCCATCACGCTGCAGAACACGCTGATCGCCGCGCTGGCCCCGACAGGCAGCGTCACCGAGTCGTTCACCTGGCTGTCCACGGTCACGTACGCGGCGGTGGCCGCGGGGACCGCGATCGGCGGCCTGCTCGTCGACCGGCCCGGCGGGGTGTTCGCCGCGTTGCTGCTGGCCGCGTTCACCGCGGTCGTCGCCTGGGCCACGGCCGCGTGGCCGGGCACGGGTCTCTACGCGAAGAAGGTGTCGGCGTGAACCGGTACGCCGAGGTGTGGCGACTGCCCGGAGCCAAGTCGCTGTTGATCGGGAGCATCCTCGGCCGGTTGCCGGTCGGGATGGCTCCGCTGTTGCTCGTCCTGCTGGTCGAGGGCGCGACTGGGTCCTACGCGGCGGCCGGCGTCGCCAGCGCCGTCTACGCGGTCGCGAACGCGATCGTCGGGCCGGTGCTCGGCCGGATCGCCGACCGGTTCCGACCGGCGCCGGTCCTCGTCGGCACCGCGGTGGCCTGGCCGCTGGCGACGGTCGCGGTTCTGGTGGCGGTGGCCGCCGGGGCGGCCGCGCCGGTGCTGTGGGCGGTGTCGGCGCTGCTCGGCGCCTGTCTGCCGCCGCTGACCGCGACGGTGCGAAGCGTGTGGGCCGAGATCACGGCCGGCACGCCCCTGCGCGAGCCGGCGCTGGCGCTGGAGACGACCGCGTTCGAGTTGGTGTTCGTGCTCGGGCCGATGGTCGTGGGGGCGCTGGCGGTGTTCACCGCTCCGGCGGTGTCGCTGGTCGTGGCCGCGGTGCTGGCCCTCGGTGGCACGCTGGCCGTCGCTGCGGGCCGGGCGACCCGCGGCTGGCGGCCGGAGACCGGCCGTCCGGTGGCCCGGGGCCTCGGCCCCGCGGTCGCGCTGGGGATGCCGCTGCTGCTCGCGGTCTCGTCCGGCCTCGCGTTCGCGTTCGGCATCGTCGGGGTCGCGATCCCGGCGTTCGCCGCGGAACGCACCGGTGGGGACGCCGACGGGCTGGCCGGCCTGTTGCTGGGCCTGTGGGGTGTCGGCAGCGTGACCGGTGGACTCTGGTACGGCACCCGGCAGTTCCGGCGATCCCTGCCGACGCAGTGGGCGCTGGCCCTCGGCGCGGTCGCGGCCGGGCTGGCGACGCTGGCGCTGGTGCCCTCGGCCGGTCTGATGGCGGTCGCGCTGCTGGTGGGCGGGCTGTGCCTGGCCCCGGCGCTGACCGTGGAGAACGCGCTGGTCTCCCGCATCGCGCCGGCCGGGATGGTGAACGAGGCCTACACCTGGGTCGCGACCGTCGTGTTCGCGGCGTCGGCGGCCGGAGCGGCGGTGGCCGGCGTGCTGGTCGAGCAGGAGTCCGGCGTCGCACTGGCGTTCACGCTGGCCGCGCTCACCACGGCCGCCGGTGCGGTCGCCGCCGCGATCCCGCGCAGCGCGCTGCGGAGGGTCAGCACCCGGACGGCATAGACGAGACTCGTTCGGTTACTGCTTGAATGCGGAACGTCGAATGGTGGAGGTGGATGTGCGAGCCGAGCAGGTCACGGATCCGTGCACGGAGCATGGCGAAGGGCCGGTCTGGGACACCGCGGGCGGTGTGCTCCGCTTCGTCGACATGCTGGCCGGCGCGGTGCTCACGTTCGACCCGGTGACCGGCGGCGTGACCCGGAGCGCGGTGGCCGACGTCGCCGCCGCGCTGCGTCCGCGCCGTTCGGGAGGCTGGGTGCTGGCCACCGAGCGGGGTTTCGCGCTGCTCGACCCGGGTGACCTGGAGGCGCCGGACGACGCCGCACCGGTGTGGATCGAGGCGTTCACCGATAAAGGCATCCGGATGAACGACGGAGGGTGCGACCCGCAGGGCCGCTTCTACTGCGGCACGATGGCCTACTCGCAGGACCCGGGGCTCGGCACGCTCTACCGGCTCGACCCCGACCAGAGCGTGCACGAGGTCGTCGGCGACCTGACGGTCTCCAACGGCCTCTGCTGGACGCCCGACGGCGAGAGCGCGTATTTCGTCGACTCGCCGACCAAGCGGATCGACGTCTGCGCGTTCGATCCGAAGACCGGCGAACTGCAGGACCGGCGGCCGTTCGTGACGATCACCGACGGCCTGCCGGACGGGCTCACGGTCGACGCCGACGGCGGGGTCTGGGTCGCGCTCTACGGAGCGGGCGCCGTCCACCGCTACGACCGGCACGGGACGCTCGACCTGGTCGTCGAGGTGCCGGTGAGCCAGCCGACGTCGTGCGCGTTCGTCGACCGGGACCTGTTCATCACGACGACCAGGGAGAACCTGCCCGAGGGGGCGGAACCGGCGGCCGGCGCGCTGTTCCATCTGCGGCCGGGCGCACGGGGTGTTCCGCCGCTGGCGTTTGCGGGTTAGCGTCGGCGGGGTACCAAAGTTGGCCGGTGTCCCGGCCGGACGGGCGGTGTGCCCGGAACGGCGGGGCAATCGGCACTGTCGCGCGGGTCAGCGGGCCCACCAGGGTGGAGAACAACCAAGTCGCCGGGGCTCGGTTCTTCCCCTGAAGGGACACGTCAGATGCTCCCGCAGGTCGTCCGCAGTGAGTTCCTGCCACTGGTGGAGACCCAGCTAGCGTTCCAAGACACGTTGCTGAGCCGGCCCAACGTCGTGGGGGTCGGCCTGGGCCACAAGTACAGCCGGGGCATCAACACCGGCGAGCGGGCGATCACGGTGCTCGTGCACCGGAAGGTCGATGCCCGCTACCTCGCTCCGAAGGCGATCATTCCCCCGGAGCTCGACGGCGTCCCGACCGACGTGCAGGAGGTCGGGATGATCCGGGCCGGCGGCGGCCCCCAGCCCTGGGCCGACCGCGGTGCCGCCGCCGCCATGGGCGTCGGCCCGTTCCAGCTCGGCCAGCGCGTCCGCCCGGCGTTCGCCGGCGTCAGCGTCGGCCACTACCGCGGCAACGCGGGCACGTTCGGGGCCGGCTGCTTCGACGCGTTCCCCAAGCCGGGTGAGCCGGGCCGCTACTACATCCTGAGCACCAACTACGTCCTGGCCGATACGAACGGCGGCATCGCGGGCGATCCGATCCTGCAGCCGGCGCTCGTCGACGGCGGCCGCTACCCGGCCGACGTGATCGGCAAGCTCGTCCGGTACGTGCCCATCCAGTTCCACGACGGACCGTCCAAGCCGCTCAACTTCGTGGACGCGGCGATCGCCGAGGGCCTGCACGACACCGACCGGCGCGTCTACTGGGCCGGCGAGGTCAGCGCGCTCAACGCCGCGCCGAACATCAACGACACCGTCCAGAAGTGGGGACGCACCACGAACTTCACGACCGGGCACGTCCTGGCCGTCAACGCCACCGTCGACGTGCACTACGACGGTGGCCGCATCGCCCGCTTCGGCCAGCAGATCATCACCACGAACATGTCGGCCGGTGGCGATTCCGGCAGCCTGGTGACCGACCCCGACGAAGGGGCGGTCGGGCTGCTGTTCGCCGGCTCGGTGCGGGTGAGTGTGCTGAACAACATCGTCGCCGTCCAATCGCTGCTGGGCGTCCGCGTCACCGAGGGCTAGCGCAATCGAGAGAGCTGGGGGGCTTGTGAGGGCTGTCGTCCTCCGGGAGGAGCCGGGATCCGAGGGGGATCTCGGCTTTCTCTCGTGCCCGCGGAACGTTCCCCCGTGGCCCGGCGCTGCGGTACAACCAGCGCGACAGCATCCATTTCCCTCCACAGTGCAGAGGATTGACAGTGACCACTGAGACCTCGACGCCGACGTCCACGGAGACCGTGTTCGTCATCGATGTCAACGACCGGTTCGCGCACCTGTTCACCAGCGTGCCCGACCTGCTCGGCACGCACGAGAAGGGCCACGTCGAGCCGCCGCGCGGGCTCGACTTCTTCGACCAGGACGGTCGTCGTCTGGCGCCGGTGTTCGACGAGTGCTGGCAGCTGGTCGGTCTGGTCGAGACCAACGAGGAGCCCGACCCGCAGGCGATCCAGGCCCGGCTGGCCGCGGTGTTCGCGTTCCTGGCCGAGTACACGTCGGGTCACCCGACCGAGATCGCCGACGACTACGGGCTGAGCGTCGACGAGGCGCTCGGCGAATTACCGCAGCTCGCCGGCAAGTCCCTGTCCGACAGCATCGCGGCTCTCGGTGGCGTCACGCACTACCCGGCCGACGCCGGCACCGAGCAGAAGGACCCGGGCAACTGGTTCCACAACCTGATGCACAAGATCAGCTGACGAAACGGTAACCGGATGCGCATTCCCGCCCTGTCCAGGCTTTCTCCCCGCAGCGTCGCGGGGTTGCTCCTCGTCGTCCTGGTCGTCGTCGCCGTGCTGCTCGGGCAGTTCGACGGCGGTACCGACTCGAGCGCCGGCCCGGTGGGGATCAGCATCGCGATCGCCATCTCCTGCACGGCGCTGGGGGTGCTCATCCTCGTCGCCGTGCCGCGGCATCTGGTCGGCCGGCTGCTGCTGGCAGCCGGCGCCAGCGCCGCCGTCGGCACCGTCGCGGTCAGCTGGACGCGCTGGGAGCCCGTCGCCTGGCTGAGCCAGTGGACGTGGTGGCCGGCGTACGGACTGCTGTTCCTGGCATTGTTGTTCTTCCCCGACGGCCGATCAGCCGGCCGGGGCTCGCGCGTCCTCGCGGTGACGCTGATCGCGTTGACTGCGCTCAGCTCGATCGTGCTGGCCGTGGCCGCCCTGGACGCACCCCGGACGCTGCTGAGCGCGGCCGACGTGAAGCTCGATCCGCAGACCAAACTGCTGGTGCGGATCTTCGCGGCCGGCGTCTTCCTGACCGTGGCCGCCGGCATCGGCGTCCTCGGCACGCTGTGGGCCCGCTGGCGCCGGGCCGACACCGACACCCGCCAGCAGCTCGCCTGTCTGCTGCCCGCGGTCGTCCTGCTGCTGCTCGGGTGGGGTCTGTCGTTCTTCAACCTCGACGGCGCCTACATCCTGGCCGCGGTCGCGGTCCCGCTCGGGATGACCGTCGCGATCATGCGGTACGGGCTCTACAGCCTCGACCGCGTCCTCAACCGGACGCTGGTGTGGCTGGTCATGACCGCGCTGGTCGTGGTCGGGTTCGTCGCGATCGTCACCGTGCTCCGCGAGGTCGTCATGCGGAACACGTCGGCCGACTCGATCTCGCTGGTCACCACCGGCGTCATCGCGATCACCTACGCGCCGCTGCACCGGCGGGTGCAGCAGGGCGTCAACCATCTGCTCTACGGCGACCGGCACGACCCGTACAAGGTCATCACCGAGCTCGGCGACGTGCTGGGGCAGACCGCCGAGCCGAACGCGGTGCTCCCGCTGCTCACCGGCACGATCGCCAACTCGCTGCAGGTCCCGTACGTGGCGGTGGAGGCCGAGGAGCCGCACGGCGCCCGGCTGCTGGCCTGGTACGGCCGGGTCGGGTCGAACGTCCAGGCGTTCGACATGATCTCCCGCGGTGAGCACATCGGACGCCTGCTGGTGTCCCCACGAACCGACGGCGGGCACTTCTCGCCGCGCGAGACGCAGCTGCTGACCGACATCGCGCTGCACGCCGGGGTGGCCGTCGAGGCCGGTCGGCTCACCCGCGACCTACAGGAGTCGCGCGAGCGGCTGGTGCGGGCCCAGGAGGAGGAGCGTCGCCGGCTGCGTCGCGACCTGCACGACGGGCTGGGGCCGAGCCTCACCGGGATGTCGATGCAGGTCCGGGCGGCCCGCAAGCTGTCCGGGCCCGGGCGGGTGCGTGACATCCTCGACGCGCTCGCCGGCGACCTGGCCGCCTGCACCGCGGAGGTGCGTCAGCTGGTCGACGAGCTACGTCCGCCCGCGCTCGACCGGGGGCTGGCCGTCGCGCTGCGCGACGAGTGCCGCCGGTTCGACAGCAACGCGCTGTCCGTGCAGCTCGATCTGCACGACGATCTCGGTCGGCTCCCGGCCGCGGTCGAGGTCGCGGCCTACCGGGTCGTCGCCGAGGCGCTGAACAACGTCGCCCGCCACGCCGACGCGCGCAACTGCGTGGTGAGCGTCCGGCGCGGGCGTGATCTGACGATCGAGATCACCGACGACGGCAAGGGCATCGCGGGTCCGGTGCGGGCCGGGGTCGGGCTGGCCTCGATGCGCGACCGGGCCGGCGAGCTCGGTGGCGAGTGCGAGATCCGGGCCGCGCAGCCCCGGGGCACCACGATCCGCGTGCACTTCCCGGCGGCGTCGCTGGTGCTGATGGAGTCGGCGATCCCGCTCCCGCCGACCGCGGCCGACGCCCCGGCGCTGGCCTCGGTGGCGCCCCCGGCCGTCTCGGCCGCGCCGACTGCACCCGTGCGGCTCTGGCCCGGGGGAGTGGTGCCGTACGAGGTCGCCCCCGACGTCGGCCCGAACGGACGGGTCAGCGAAGCGATCGCCCACCTGGAGAGCAAGACGTCGATCCGGTTCGTCCCGCGGACCGACGAGCACGCCGACCACGTCCGGTTCGTGCTGGCCGAAGACTACGCGTCGCAGGTCGGCCGGGTCGGTGGGGAGCAGCACATCGAGGTGCAGGCCGAGGGCGAGATGGGCCGGGTGCTGCACGAGATCGTGCACACGCTCGGGCGCTGGCACGAGCACTGCCGCACCGACCGCGACCAGTACGTCTCGATCCTGTGGGCGAACATCGCGCCGGAGTCGCGGCCGAACTTCCTCATCCAGGCCACCGGGCCGGAGGAGGGCCCGTACGACTACGAGTCGATCATGCACTACCCCCGGGTGGCGTTCTCGGTCAACGGCGAGCGGACCCTGGAGACCCTCCAGCCGGTGCCCGCCGGCCTGCCGGTCGGCCAGCGCCGCCAACTCTCCGACGGCGACTGCCGGGTGATCGAGCGTCTGTACGCCGACGCGTCGGCCGCCGTGGAGCCGGCTCCGGTCGGCGCGTCGCCTTCGGAAGACGAGGTGTCGGGTGCGTTGCGGCTGCCGTCGAGCGTCCCGGCCGCGACCGCGGCCGCCGTCCGGATCGCGGTCCGCGACACGACGACCACCGCCAACGCGATGCGTCAGGTCGGCGAGACCGTCCTGACCGACGTTCCGCTGGTCGCGGGCGGTCAGGTCCCGTTCCGGGTCCCGGTCGACGGCGTCGACCCAACCGCCGTCTACACGCTCGAGGCCCATGTGGACGTGACCGGGGACGGCGCGGTGGCGGCCGGCGATCTCCTCACCGCCCGGGCCTGCCCGGTGCTGACCAACGGGGCGCCTGTGGAGGCAGTCGCCGTGCCGATGACGAGCGTGGTGTGATTCCGATGAGCGCATGGGCGTTCCAGGGCGGAGGCACACCGGTGGAAGAGCCGAAGCGGGTCCTCATCGTCGACGATCACCCGGTCGTGCGGCGGGGCCTGAAGGTGATGCTCGAGGACGAACCGTGGGTCAGCGAGGTCGCCGAGGCGGCCAGCGTCGAAGAGGCCGTCCGGGAGGCGATCACCTGCCAGTCCGACGTGATCGCGATGGACGTCGTCCTGCCCGACGGCGACGGCGTGGACGCGACCCGGCGGATCCTCGAGGCCTGCCCGGACGCGGCCGTGCTGATGCTCACGATGGCCGACGACGACGACATCGTGGCCAAGGCGCTGAATGCGGGTGCTCGCGGGTTCCTGCTCAAGGACACCGACCCCGACATGGTGATCGACGCGCTGCGCACGGTGGCCAGCGGTGGCGTCGTACTCGGGCCCAGAGTCGGCCCGACCGTGCTGACCGCGTTACGCCGGGCCCCGGCCGTCCTGCCGCCGCCGTTCGACCAGCTGACCACCCGGGAGCTGGAGATCGTCAACCGGCTGGCGATGGGCGACACCAACGCGCAGATCGCCCGCCACCTCAACGTCAGCGAAAAGACGATTCGTAACCAGATGTCGGCAGTTTTCAACAAGCTCAACGTGAGCGACCGGGTGCAAGCTGCCCTACTTGCGAGGGATGCCGGGATTTTGCGGTAGCCGCCGGGCGTTTCTGCCTGGTGGAAAGGGAAACCCCAGGAGTCCGCAGCACGAAGGTCAGGAGGTCACGACATGTTCGAGCTGCACTGTGGAGAGTGTGCCCAGCCGGGTGCGTTCTCCGACAATCGGGCCGAGGTGGAAGCCCTGGTCGGTATTCACAACGACCTCGTCCACCGGGGCAGCCCGGTCGCCAAGCTCCGCCGCCGGCGATTCGGGCGCCGTCTGGCCGCGTGACGTGACGGTCCAGGCCGCGACGAACACGCCGGCCCAGGCCAACCCGATCAGCAGCGCCGCGGCCGTGCTGCTGATCGTCCCCCAACCCAGGTAGACGCGTCCGGCCGCGAGCAGGACGACGACCGCGGTGCCGGTAGCCACGACGATTCCGGTGCGGGTCCGCTTGCGGGCCAGCGTCCAGGTCGCCAGCGCGATCGCCGTGGTCGACACCGCGTGCTGGGTGGCGAACAGGTTGTCGCTCCGGCCGACGTGCTCGGCCAGGTTGATCAGCGCGGTCAGGATCACCAACGGCACCACCGCGCCGCCGGCCGCCAGGACGCCGAGCGGATCGCGGTGGCGCCCCGACCGGACCGGCCGGATCAGCACCAGCGCCGCCGCGGCCGCGACGACGGCGTAGGACGGCGTCGCGATCAGCACCGCGGTGACGATCGGGACCGGCCAGCTGACCCGGTGGGCGTCCAGCAGCGTCGACACCGGTTCGTCGAGCCGGGGCAGGCCGGCGGTGTGCACACCGGTCGCGACCAGCACGGTCAGCAGCGCGCCGACGATCGTCAGCGCCAGGGCCAGCGCGGTCGGCGGGAGCCAGCGGCCCGATCGGTCACCGATGACCCGGGCGAGCAGCCGCGCGGGCCGGTCCGGGTGCCGCCCCAGCCACCGGCCGGCCAGAACCCCGGCGATCAGCGCGGCCCCGAGTAGCACCATCCCCAGCGACGCCGGCCCGACCGCCGCCGACACCTGCCGGTACGAGCTCCCGGCCAGGTAGCCGGCGCCGACGAAGAACCCCGACCAGAGCACCCCGGCCGGGACGCTGTGGACGAGGAACCGGCCCGGCGCGACCCCGCCCGCTCCGGCCAGGCGTGGCACCAGCGTCCGGGCTCCGACGACCCAGCGCGCGGCGAACACCGCGCGGCCGCCGTGACGCCCGAGTAGAGCGGATGCTCGTTCGGTGGCGCGCTGGAGGCGCGCCCAGCGGCGTCCGAATGACGTAGTTGCCCGGCGGCGGCCGAGCGCGTACGCGGTCGCGTCTCCGAGGATCACCGCAACCGTCGCGGTCGCGATCGACAGCGGGAGGTTCAGCAGGCCGGCCGAGGCGAGGAAGCCGAGGCCGAGCGCGGTCGAGACGCTGGGGAGGACGATTCCGGCCAGCAGAGCGGGTTCACCGGCCAGGATCAGCGCAGCCAGCACCACGACGAGCGGGGCAGGCAGGCTGAGGATTCCGTCCAGAAGGGATTGCACTTCGCCAGGTTCCCGTCGGCCCGGCGTGGGCCGCATCGGGGAGGTCCCTAGCGCTGACCCTGAGGTCCGTTCAGCCGTGCTGCATCGTGGATCCCGCCTTCGTCTGTGCGTTGGTGACTGGCGGTACAGACACGGCTACCAGCGGGAGATGGTTCGCGGCCTTGGGCGTCGCCGGCCCCGCCGAGGTCGGCGAACTTAGGAATTTGCGGATTTAGAGCCGTTTCAAGGTGCGTTCACCGTCAATTGTGAGAACGATGGAAACGTAGGTCGCGTACGAGCCCTCCGGGAAGGACGTGCGTTTGTCGGGATCTGGGGTTTCGCCGTTAGCCGGGTGGTCGCTGTCCCGCCTGGTCAGCGAGCCACGGATCGGACGCTGCGGTGTGGCCGCCGCAACCGGCCTGCTCACGGCCGGGCTGGTGCTCGGCCCGGCCGCCGGAGCCGTCGCCGCACCGCGCACCCCGGAACCGCCGACCACGAAGTCGTCCGCACCCGCGACGCCCGCGCGTAACCTCGCGGAGCTCGTCCGGCAACGCCAGAGCGCGGCCGAGGCCGTGGCCGAGCGTCTGGAGGAGGCGAAGGGGCAGTTGGCCTCGGCGCAGGCCACCGGAGCGGCCGCGGCCGAGCGTCGGGCGGCGGCGAGCGCGCGGGTGGCCGCGGCCCGGTCGGCGGTCGCCTCCTGGGCCCGCAACTCCTACATCGACGCCGCCCGGGGTACCGACGGACTGCCCGCCGACCCGCGCGAGCGGATGTTCGGCCACGTCGATCCGGACGCGAGCGCCGCGCAGGCCGAACTCGACTCGGCCGTCGCCGCCGAACAGGAGGCGACCAGCGACGAAGCGGCCGCGACCGCGCTGGCCGACACCGCGCAGAGTCAGGTCACGTCGCTCGGCGCGGAGCTGAAGAAGCGCTCGGCCGAGATCAGGTCGCTGCGCGCGGGCAAGGAGCACGTGCTCGCGGCCGAGGAGGCCGACCAGGAGGCGGTGGACGCCGCCCGGTCGTCGGAGTACATCCGCGACGCGCAGGGCGTGGCCGGGAAGGCGGCGCTGGCCGCGATCGAGTTCGCGCTGGCGCAGCGCGGCAAGCCGTACGAGTGGGGCGCGGAGGGGCCGAACCGGTACGACTGCTCCGGGCTGGTGCAGACCGCGTACGCGGCGGCCGGGATCTCGTTGCCGCGGACCGCGAGGCCCCAGTTCCGGGCGACGACGATCGTGGACACGACCGCGTTGTTACCGGGCGATCTGCTGTTCTTCGCGACCGACAAGTCGAACTGGGACACGATCCACCACGTCGCGATCTATCTCGGGCACGGGAAGATGCTGCACGCGCCGACCGAGGGCGATGTGGTTCGGGTGGCGCCGGTCTGGTGGGCGGAGTTCTATGCGGCTACCCGGGTGGTGCCGGGTGGGGACGGGAAGATGCCGGCGCCCTTGCCGCTGCCGGCTCCGGCGCCGAGTTCGTCGCCGTCGCCGTCGCCGTCGGGGAGTCCGAGCAAGTCGCCCAGCGGCAGCCCGAGCGGGTCGCCGTCCGGGAGCGCCTCGCCGTCCGGGAGTCCGAGCGGGTCGCCGTCCGGAAGCGCCTCGCCTTCCGGAAGTGCCTCGCCGTCCGGGAGCCCGAGCGGGTCGGCCAGCGGGAGCCCGAGCGGGTCGCCGTCCGGCAGCGGGTCGCCGAGCGGCGCTACCCCGAGCACGTCGGCGTCGGCGGGGCGGTCGCCCTCGCCGAGTAGTTCGAAGTCTCCTTCCGCCGCCGGATCCGACCCGCCGAAGAACGGTGCCTGCGTCCCCGTTTCGCCAAGCCCCAGCGCGTCCCGATCGCCGTCGGCGTCGCCGAGCCCGACCCCATCGGGAAGCCCGACCCCCGACCCCTGCTGAGATGCAGGGGTGCTGACCGACCGGAAGCTGCAGGAGATCGCCGACCGGCTCGTCGGGGTGCCCGGCATCGCCGGGGTGATGCTCGGCGGGAGCCGCGCCCGCGGCACCCACGCCGACGATTCCGACGTCGACCTCGGCCTCTACTACCGGGCTCCGCTCGACGTGGACGCGCTGGCCGCGCTCGCCCGTGAGCTGGCCGGCCCGGGCGCGGAGGTCACGCGGCCGGGCGAGTGGGGGCCGTGGGTCGACGGCGGCGGCTGGCTCCGCATCGACGACGTCCTCGTCGACTGGATCTACCGCGACCTCGACCGCGTCACCACGGCCTGGGACGACGCCCGCGCCGGGCGGTACGGGTTCCACTCCCAGGTCGGCCACCCGCTCGGCGTCCCCGACTTCTCGTACGTCGGGGAGATGGCCCTCGGACGGGTGCTGGCCGACCCGGCCGGTGAGCTGACCGCGCTGCGGGACGCAGCGCAGCGGTATCCGGAGGCGCTGCGGGAGCGGATACTGACCCAGGCGCTCTGGGAGGCGGACTTCGCGGTCCTGAACGCCGGCAAGGCCGTCGACCGGGGCGACACCGCGTACGTCGCCGGCTGCCTCTTCCGCGCGGTCGAGCTCTGCGCCCACGCGTTGCACGCGTACGCCGGCGCGTGGCTGATCAACGAGAAAGGCGCGGTGGACGCCGCGGCCGCGCTGCCCGTGGCCCCGCTGGACTTCGCCGAGGTGGCCCACGGCGTGCTGGCGGGGCTGGGACGCGCCCCGATCGACCTCCGCGCGGCCCTGCACACCGCCGGCCTCCTGATCGACGCCACCGCCGCGGCTACCGGCGGCGGACGTACTGGGCGATCAGCGCACCTCCGCTGACCAGCGTGACCAGCCCGAACGCGAGATGGGCGGGAAGATTGTCGCCGAGCGCGGTGGCGGCGGCGTTGCCGATCATGCCGATCGTGAGCAGCACCCAGAGGAGCGGGCGGAGGATCTGCGGGCCGGAACGGTCGGGCGTGGTGTTCGTCATGGCGGTCTCCTTCGTCGGTGTCGAACTCGACGCTAAGGATTACCGGTCCGCCCGCCGATCCCGGCAGCTGTCCACAGGTGGTACAGCAGGCTGTACTCCCTGTGGATAGCCGCCCGTTCGGCTCGGCGACGACCTAGGGTCGGCCCCGTGTCCGAGCAGCAGAACGGTCTGTGGCCCGCGGTCACCCGTGCCTTCGGCCGGGGCGTCCGCGGCGAGAAACAGCTGATCAGGGGGTTCGCCACGGCGTTCCTGGCGCTGATCACGCTGATCGGGGTCGTCGTCGTCGCGCTGGCCGGCGTGGTCGGCGTCGGCCTGCTCGCGGTGCCGCTCGCCGCGCGGGCGGTCCGGTCGGTGGCCGATCGCGAACGCTCCCGGCTGGGCCGGCTGGGCGTCGATCTGCCGTCGCCCGGCCCGGTGCCGAGGGGGCTGCGCGGGGTGCTGGGCGACCGATCGCTCCCGCGTGAGCTGGGGTGGCTGGCCAGCCACGCGACGCTGGGTTTCGTCCTCGGGCTGTTCGGCGTGCTGCTGCCGGTGTTCATCGTGCGTGACCTCACGTTCGTCGCCTGGTGGAAGCTCCCGCCGTCGGATCCGACCGCCACCGCGTTCGGCGTCGGAACCGCGCACACCTGGTGGCAGGCGTCGGCGATCTCGGTGTTCGGGATCGGGTGGGTCGCGATCCTGGTCGGCGTGGTGCCGACGCTCGCGCGCGTGCAGTCCTGGCCGGGGCGGCGCCTGCTGGTGCCGGACCCGTCGGTCGATCTGTCGATGCGGGTCGTCGAGCTCACCGCCACCCGCGCGGCCGCGCTCGACGCGCACGCGGTGGAGCTGCGCCGGATCGAGCGGTCGTTGCACGACGGGAGTCAGAATCGGCTGGTGGCCGTCACCGTGCTGCTCGGCGCGGCCAGACGCTCGCTGAGCCGGAACCCGGCCGAGACCGACGCGATCCTGGAGCGGGCCCAGGAGGCGGCCGAGTCGGCGCTGGCCGAGTTGCGGGCGGTGTCCCGGAGCATCCTGCCGCCGGTGCTGGCCGACCGGGGCCTGGCCGGTGCCCTCACCGGGCTGGCCGCGAACTGTGGCGTGCCCTGCGGGGTCGAGGTCGACATCGCCGGGCGGTGTGCGGCGTCGGTGGAGGCGACCGCGTACTTCGTCGTCGCCGAGGCGTTGACGAACGTGGCCAAGCATTCGGGGGCGAAGTCGGCCGAGCTGACCGCCCAGCTGCGCGCCGGCCGGCTACGTCTCCGCATCACCGACGACGGCAAGGGCGGCGCCGACGCGTCCGCCGGGTCCGGTTTGGACGGGATTCGACGCCGAGTGGAGGCCCACGACGGGACGTTGAGCGTCGACAGCCCGCCCGGTGGCCCTACGATCCTGGCCGTGGAGCTGCCGTGCGGATCGTGATCGCCGAAGACGACGCCCTCCTGCGCGAGGGCCTGGCGCTGTTGCTGAAAGCCGAAGCGCTCGACGTGGTGGCCACGGCCGGCGACCCGGACGAGTTCCTCGCGGCCGTCGAGCAGCACCATCCCGACGTCGCGCTGGTAGACGTCCGCATGCCGCCGACGCACACCGACGAGGGCATCAAGGCCGCGGTAGCGGCGCGCCAGCGCTACCCGGGGTTGGCGGTGCTGGTGCTGTCGGCCTACGTCGAGCAAGCATTCGCGACCGAGCTGCTGGCCGGCGGGAGCGCCGGCCTCGGGTACCTGCTCAAGGAGCGGGTCGGGAGGGTCGAGCAGTTCCTCGACGCGCTGCGGCGGGTCGCCGAAGGCGGCACCGCGATCGACCCGGACGTGGTCACGCAGCTGCTGTCGCGGACGCGGTCGGATCCGCGGCTCGACCGGCTCAGCCCGCGCGAGCTCGACGTGCTGAAGCTGATGGCCGAGGGGCTCGGCAACGCGGCGATCGCCCAGCGGTTGGTGGTCACCGACGGCGCGGTGCACAAGCACATCCGGAGCATCTTCGCCAAGCTCGACCTGCCGCCGGACGACGCGACCGACCGTCGGGTGACCGCTGTGCTGCGGTATCTCGAGAACGTACGGCGGATGGGGTAGCGCCTGCGCTACCTGGGTTGGCTCGGCTACGGGAGTGATCGGGGCCGCCGTCGCTGGTGAGCTTCGAGGCATGAAAACACTGGTTAATCGGTACCCGCTGATCAGCTTCTTCGCGCTGGCGTTCGGGCTCAGCTGGATCGCCTGGACGCCGTTCGTCCTCTCGGACCACGGGCTCGGGCTGGAGCCCGAGTTCCGGTTCCCGTCCGGGCCGGTGGCCCAGCTGGTCGGGGTGCTGCCCGGCGCGTACCTGGGCCCGCTGGCTGCCGCGTTCATCGTGACGTCGCTCGCCGAGGGGCGGGCCGGGCTGCGCCACTGGGCCGGACGCCTGCTGCGCTGGCGGGTCTCGCTGAAGTGGTACCTGATCGTGCTGCTCGGGACGCCGCTGGTGATCCTGGTCGCGTCGCTGGCGCTGCCCGGGGCGTGGGAGCAGATCCGGGTGCCGAGCCTGATGATTCTCGCCGCGTACGTGCCGATGCTGCTCGTCCAGTTCGTGACCACCGCGGCGGCCGAGGAGCCGGGCTGGCGGGACTTCGCGCTGCCGCGCCTCCAGCGTCGCTACGGCCCGGTGTTCGGAACCTGCGTGCTGGGCGTTCTCTGGGGCTGCTGGCATCTGCCGCTGTTCTTCACCGAGTGGGGCGGGTACCCGGACGTGACCTGGGTGCAGCCGGTCGTCTTCGTTGCGTCGTGCGTTCCGCTCAGCCTGGTGATGACCTGGGTGTTCAACCGCACCGGCCAGAGTCTCCCGCTGGTGATGCTCCTGCACGCGTCGATCAACGCGACGTACTCGCTGGTGTGGGCCGAGGTGTTTCCGAAGCTCGACCTGGACCGGGACACGCTGTGGGGGAACCTGATCGGGTCGGTCGCGGTGGCGGCGATTCTGATCGTGGCGACCCGGGGGAAGCTGGGCCTGAGCACGACCGAGGAGCCCGCCGACCGCCCGGCGTTGGCAGCCTCCCCGGCCTGATCCGCTGCGCTCTCACCTCCAGGTGAGAGCGCGGTGATGGTCGTGGCGGGGCCCGTCCCAGAGCTTGAGGACCGACTCCCACAACAAGGCGGCCCAGCTGGCCCCGGCCGCCAGCGCCGCGGCGGTCGCATTGTTGGCGGGCAGGCTGACGCTGATGAGGATCAGCAGGATGATGACGACGATAGCCGGGCGGACGGGAATTCTGTGAGGCGCGGTTTCCACGCACACCATGATCACTTCTTTCTGCTGGACCGGTTCCGATTCGATATCCTCTCTGGACTCCGGCGACTCGGTCACCGGACGCAGCGCCCAAAGAGGTATTAAGCCTTCACGGTGCGCGCGTCTCGAGCAACGCTGAACTGCGCGGGTCGGGGTGAATGAACCAGGGGAAGTCGGTGATTCATCGACTTCGAGGTGTGTACAGAAACTCGACACGTCGCAGTTTCGGTGGTCTAATTCCGCTAGGCGCTCATCGCCAGTGACCCTGATTTCTGGTCTTTCTGCTGGACCGGTCAGGGAGGTGGCCCCCCGGTGCGCAGCTGGGGGGCTGCCGCTTGATTCGGTGGCATTGCCGTGACGGTTGCGATCCTGCGGGCAACGAGTGATCGGGATACCGAGGTATTTCTCGATCAGTTTCCGAGCGCGCATGATCAGGCTTGCGGGTTGCCGTAGCCTCGTACTGACAAGGTGCTACGTCGCGCATTTGGAGGGGGAGATGCCGACCTTGGACCCGGTTGTTCATCGTCGCCGGTTGGGGCATCGGTTGCGCGATTTACGGAAGGGGAGCGGAAAGTCTCAAGAGGACGTGATGCGCGAACTGGGCTGGTCCCGGTCGCGCATCAATCGGATCGAGAACGGCATCCAGGGCATCACCACCGAGAGCCTGGGCCGGCTCCTGGAGTTCTACGGGGTGACCGACGAGGTCGAGATCGAGTCCCTGATGGACGCTGCTCGCAGCACGCGTAAGCAGAGCAGTTGGGGCAGATTCCAACGGTTGGTGTCGCCGGAGTTCTACGCGTTTCTCGCGCACGAGGAGTCGGCTTCGTCCGTTCGTTCCTACCAACCGCTCACCGTGCCCGGCGTCCTCCAGTCGCCCGAGTACGCGGCGGTGGTCACCGGGTGGGGCGGACGGCGGGATCGGGCCGAAGTCCGGGAGATGGTGGAGTTGCGGGCTCGGCGTCAGGACATTTTGTCGAGAGAAGGCCTGGACGGGCACATTCCGTTCTCGTTCCTATTGCACGAGGCGGCGATCAGTTTGGTCGTCGGTGATCGCGATGTCATGCGCGGTCAGCTCCGGCACCTGATCGATGTAGCCCGAGCGCCGAACATCCGGCTTCGAGTAGTTCCCTTCGAATTCGGGATCTTCTCCCACTGGCGACAACCGCACGTGTTGCTCGAGGTCGGCGATCCCCGTGTCGACGATGCGGCGGACGTCATTCTGTATCTCGAGAACCCCGGCGCTGAGGTGCTCATCTCGCAGTCGGGTCGATCGGACCGGGGAACGACCGGAGCGGTTCGACCCGACCCTCTGGTCTGGCTCTCGGACTACACAGACCTGGAGAACGAACTCGGTGGGCCGGACGAGACGATCGCCCTGCTCGAAGCGGCGATCGGCCGACTGTCGAGGCCTAGGCCGGACGGCTCGGACGTGCCTCGGGCGAGTTGACGAACGCCAGAAAGTCGGCGAACTGCGTCGCGGTCATCGACAGGTGGGAACCCGCCGGATCCTTGCTCGATCGAACGAATATTCGGCCCAGTGAAACGCGTACTTCGACGCAATCTCCATCAACGCACCGGCTCGATTTCTTCCACCCTGCGAACACCGGTCGAACAGATGGAGGGATGTGTACGTTAGCTGCACCCGTGGGTGCAAACATTTTGGACGCGGACACCGGAATCTTTCTCGAATTCGGGCAGGATCGATCCAGAGTAGGTATATCAATATCCCGCCGATATGCCTCGAGGAGTTGAGTCGACTCGCGGACGGCGAAATACCGGGCCGCGTCATCTGTGCGGTACGCGGCTAGCACGCGTTCATCCTGGCCCAACGTCACGCAGCGTCCAAATGCCGAGCTAGCGCACTACCTCCGCGAGGCCGAAGACGCCGGCGTCGGGCGCGAGCCAGGTCCTGGGTGGGGAGGCGGCCTTCGATCCGGGGGTCACTCAGCATCCGGAAATGATGGCGTACGGTCGTCGCATGCGCCTCCCGACTACCGCACTGATCACTGCCGGTTCGCTCATCGGCGGCTGGCAGGTCGCTCGCCGGACGGGGGTCCGGCCGCTCGGCGGGGCCGTGCTGGCGGTCGGTGGGGCGGTGGCCGGTCGGGAGTGGCTCCGTCGTACCAGCCCGGCCACCACTGCGGCGCTGGCCGCTACCTACGTCGGGGCGTTCGGGCTCTCGCATCCGCTGGCCAAGAAGATCGGTTCCTGGCCGTCGGTGCTCACGGTGGCCGCGGTGACGGCCGCCGCGTCGTACGCGGCGGCCGACCGACGCACCCCACACTGACCGGCGGTCCGTCAGGCGCAGAGACCGTCCTCGATCAGTTGGAGCGCCACGTCCTGATCGAGCTTCGGCGCCCCCGGCTCCGGCTTCAACGAATCGCTGTTCAGCGACACCACCACGCTCCGCGAACCGTCCTCGGTGACCCCGTTCCGCGTCCGGAACCCCATGATGTCCCCTCCGTGCGACCACACCAGCCCGCACGGCCCCGTGCTCGACATCAACCCCAGGCCGTACCTCGCCCCCGGCCAGAGCACCTCGAACGGCTTCGCCGGCACCGTCTTCTTCATCTCGGCCAACTGGGCCGGCCGCAGCAACTGGCCGCTGAGCAGCGCCCGCAGGAAGCGGTTACCGTCCGACGTCGTGCTGATGATCTCGCCGGCCGCCTCGCCCCAGCTCGGGTTCTGCTCGGTGGCGTCGATCGGCTCGCCATACTTCGGGTCGGTCTCGGTCGCGTCCGGACCCGGGAACCGCTCGTAGCCGACCGCGTGCGGCGACGGCAGCCCGGGCGACGTCCGCGGGAGCGACGTGTTCCGCAGCCCCAGCGGCCGGATGATCCGGCGGTACACCTGGTCCCGCCAGTCGTCGCCGGTGACCTTCTCGATGATCATGCCCACGAGCACGTAGTTCGTGTTCGAGTACTGCCAGCTCGTGCCCGGCGCGAACAGCGGCTTCTGCTCGTTCGACAGCGCGACCAACTGCTTCGGCGTGAACGTCCGGTACCGGTTGGCCTGGAATCCTTCTTCAGTACTGAGGAACGGCATCTTCGCCAGGTAGTCCGGCAGCCCGCTGGTGTGCTGCAGGAGCTGACGCACGGTGATGTGCGCGCCGTTGTTCACCGTCCCCGGCAGGTACTTCTCGACCGGCGCGTCGAGCGCGACCTTCCCCTCCCCGACGAGCTGCAGCGTCGTCGTCGCGACGAACGTCTTGGTGAAGCTGCCGATCCGGAAGTGCGCGCCCCACGGCACCGGCTGCTTCGTCTCCGTGTTCCCGAACCCCGCGCGGATCCGGGTCCGCCCCTGCGGGGTGGAGACCTCCGCGATCACGCCGGGCGCACCCTGCTTCAGGATCGCGTCCGCGTCTGCCTGCAATTGGTGGACGTCCGGCCTGTGGACGTCTTGGCGCGCGGTTGCGTGCGCGCTGGTAGCGGTTGCTCCGAGTAAGGCGGCGGTGGCCGCCACGGTCACAATTAGTCGCTTCATGGGTCGAAAAGCTACGGACGCCGTAGCTCTGAGTCATCGCCCTGAGACGGCAAATCGTCTACCCCGTTGGGGGTAGGCGAGGTTGCCCCGCCCGGGCGAGGCAATTGTCGTAGGCCGCCCCTAGCGTGAAAACCATGCCGGCCAAGACTAGAGCCATCGCGGGTGACGTCCTGCTCGCGGCCGCCCTCACCGCGGTGACGATCAGCGCCGCGGTGTTCCTCCGCCCCGAGACGAACGACGCCCTGACGGTCGTGCTGTCGGTGCTCACCGCGGCGCCGATCGCGCTTCGGCAGGTCGTGCCGATCGTCACGCTGAGCATCGTGCTCGGGGCCCAGTTGGCCCTGACGCTGCTGAACGGCAGCGCGTTCCCCGAGGGTGGGCTCGCGCTGGTGATCGCCGCGTTCACGGTGGCCACGCACTGCCCGCGCCGGGTCGCGCTGACGATGTACGCGCTGACGTTGGTCGTCATCGGCGGGTGCACGATCGCGCTGGCCGGGCGCAGCATCCCGTCCGCGGTGCTCTGGTCGGAGCTGCTCAAGGGCGTGGTGGCGATCGTCGTCGCCGGGGTGCTCGGGCTGAGCACGAAGCGCTGGGCCGAGCGCGCCGAGCGGCTCGCGGCTCGGGCCGAGCGGGCGGCCGCCAACGAGCGGGTCCGCATCGCCCGCGAGTTGCACGACGTCGTCGCGCACCACATGTCGGTCATCTCGCTGCAGGCCGGCGTCTCCCGGTACCTGCTCGACACCGACGTCGTGGCCGCCCGCAGTGCGCTGGCCACGGTCGAGGAGGCCAGCCGAGAAGCTCTCAGCGAGATGCGCCGGCTACTCGACGTCCTACGTCCACAAGAGACCGACTTCACCGACGCCCCCTACGGCGCCGGCCGCACCCACGGCACGGGCGGCCCCAACGGCGCCAGCCGCACCCACGGCACGGGCGGCCTCAACGGCGCCGGTGGCATCCACGGCACCGGCGGCGTCCACGGCACGGGCGGCGGCGCCCCCTACGGCGCCGGCCGCACGCACGGCTCGGGCGGCCCCAACGGCACCGGTGGCACCCACAGCACGGGCGGCGGCGGCCCCGACGGCAACGCCAGGTCGTACGGCTCCGACGACTACGAAAGGTCCGAGAGCTACGCACCCCAACCCGGGCTCGCCGACCTCGACCGGCTGGTCGAGCGCACCCGGGCAGCCGGGGTGCCGGTCGAACTCGCCGTGTCCGGGCCCGTCCGCCCGCTCGCCCCCGGTCCCGACCTCTGCGCCTACCGGGTGGTCCAGGAGTCGCTGACGAACGTCCTCAAACACGCCGGCCCGGCCAACGTCCGCATCGACGTGACCTACGGCGGGAGCGCGCTGACGCTGCGGGTCGTCGACGACGGTCGCGGGTCGGGCTCGGCCGAATCGGGCGGGCACGGCATCCGGGGCATGCGGGAGCGGGCCGAGCTCTACGGCGGGGTGCTCGACGCGGGCCCGCGCGACGAGGGAGGGTTCGGCGTGGTCGCGCGGTTACCGATCGGGGAGGGGAAATGACGGTCCGGGTGCTGATCGCCGACGATCAGGCGCTGATCCGCGGCGGGCTGGTGGCGCTGTTCACCGCGGCCCCGGGGATCGAGGTCGTGGGCGAGGCGGCCGACGGAGCGCGGGCCGTCGAGCTGGCCGCGGAGACGAAGCCCGACCTGGTGCTGATGGACATCCGGATGCCGGTGCTCGACGGAATCGGCGCCACCAGACAGATCCTCTCCGCCGCCTCCGCTGCCTCCTCCGCCTCCGCCGCCGCCCCCGCCTCCGCCGCCTCCGGCTCCGGCGACGCCGCCCCACCCCGCATCATGGTCCTCACCACCTTCGACCTGGACGAATACGTCTACGCGGCACTAGCCGAGGGCGCCGCCGGGTTCCTCCTGAAAGACACCCCACCCGAGCGCATCCTCTCGGCCGTGCACACGATCATGGCCGGCGACGTGCTGATCACCCCGCGCATCACCCAGCGGCTGATCGAGAACTCGTCCCGGCACCATCGGGTCGCGGCCGTGGCCCGGCCGCAGCTCGACCAGCTCACCGCCCGGGAGATCGAGGTGCTCCGGCTGGTCGGGATGGGCCTGTCGAACTCCGAGATCGCCGACCGCCTGGTGCTCAGCGAGGCGACCGTGAAGACGCACGTCAAGCACGTGATGTCGAAGCTCGGCCTGAACAGCCGGGCCCAAGCGGTCGTCGTCGCCTACGAGACCGGCCTGGTAGTGCCGGGCTCATGACGGTACCGGGCTCATGACGGTACCTGGCTCATGAGCGGGTGTACCAGGACGAGTCGCGCAGCTTGGTCAGCGCCCAGTACGTGGCCGGGCGCAGCACCAGATAGCCCAGCAGCGGATACACCAGCGCCAGCCCCCACTGCCCGACGCGCTGTCGGAAAGTCAGGCCGGGCCGGTAGATCGCGTAGACCGCCGTCTGGGTCACCGAGCAGGCGAGCCAGAACGCCACCCCGTGCAGCAGCACCGGGTTGTCGTACCGGAGCGTGAGCGTCACCAGCACGGCCACCATCACGGGCCACAGTGCCGCGAACACCAGCGGCAGCAGGTAGAAGAACACCACGGCCAGCCGCAGGTTGGTCGCCACGAACGGGATGCCCAGCCAGGCCGACTTGCTCCACCGCGTCCGCTGCCGGAACATCCCGCGCGCGGTTGCGGGAAGCTGCGTGGACACGACCGCCTCCGACACCCCGACGACCTGGCCGCGCAGCAGCGCGTAGAACGAGAGCCGGCGGTCGTCGCCCGCGGTGCCCGAGGTGAGGTAGTCGGGCAGGTTGTCGTAGAGCACCGGGGCCCGGTAGAGCGCCAGGCAGCCCGACGTCGGCGAGACGATGCCGAACCACGACCGCAGCATCCGGAACATCAGGCAGCTGGACACGACGTTGATGTCGGTCAGCCGGGTGAGCAGGTTCTCCTGCCAGTTGCGCATCAGGATCATGCCGGTCGCCGCCTGCACGCGCTCGTCCGACATCGCTTCGAGCAGGCGCTCCAGCGCGTCGTCGTCGAGCACCGAATCCGAGTCGACGGTCAGCACGAAGTCGAACTCCGACGGCGCGTAGAGCCGCAGCGCGTGCGCCTGAGCCTCCCGCTTCCCGCCGTTGGGCATCCGCTCCCAGCGCACCAGCGGATCGTCGAAGCCGACCACCGGCACCCGGGATCCGTCGTCGACCACGACGATCTGGTCCGGGAGGATCGTCTGGGCCAGCAACGCCCGCACGGTGGCCCGGACCAGCTCCTCGTCCTCGTTGTAGACCGGGACGACGGCCAGCACCCGGCCGTGCGCGGGCGGCAGGTGCGTGAACGACCGCCAGAAGACGCCGGCTGACAGGTAGCCGAGGATCAGCAGCGCGAACGACGCGAAGAGCACGAGGACGGACACGGGCTCGTGCCAGCCCGCGTAGGCCAGGACGCAGTAGGCCACGAACGCGGCCACCGGCACCAGCGCCAGCGCCCGCCGTCCGCCCCGCAACGGACGCGAACGGCCCCGGAGCCCCAGCCGGGGTGCGCGCAGCGTGTCAACGGACATAACGACGCCCCCTCCGGGACAGGCGGAACACCCCGACCGCGCAGACCGCCACCACGAGGCCGCCGACCAGGACCTGCTCCTGGCCGATCGGCACGTCGAACGGCCGCCAGGCCACCGCGTCCGATACCGCGGCCGGCGCGACCCGATCCGGGGTCGGGGTGCCGACCGAGGGCCGCACCGGGCCGCCGACGACCTGCTGGACGGTCCGCACGACGACGCCCGGCTGCTGCGCGAGCCAGGTCAGCAGGCGGTCGAAGTCGGCGATCGACATGTACTCGTCGCCCTTCTCGGACGCGCACGCCGACGTGCAGAAGCGGTGGAAGATCAGCGGCACCCAGGACGCGCCGGGGTGCTGCAATGCCTGGGTGACGTACTGCTCGACGCCGGCCAGGTGGTCGGTCGTCGACGAGTTGCCGCGTATCCGGAACAGGTCGGCCGGCGGGACCGGGTTGGCCAGCGCACAGTCCAGGCACGACGCGTTCTCGGCGTCGACCAGCCCGGACACGTCGCGCGCGGAGTTGTAGCCGCACTCGGCGGCCTGCCGCTCGTTGTCGGCCGACGGCGATCCGTACGGGTACGCGAAGCTGGTGACGCGGTAGCCGCGGGCCAGCAGCGTCGCCCGGTTGTCGCAGATCTCGGCCTTGGCCTGCGCGTACGGTAACTGGTCGAGGTGCGGGTGGGTGACCGTGTGGCCGCCGATCTCGTTGCCCTGCGCGGCGAGCGCGTCGATGTCCGCCCAGGAGAGGTAGTCGCCGTATCCGACCAGCCCGTTGATGACGTAGAACGTGCCGTTCATCCGGTGCTTGGCCAGCACCTGGGCCGCGTCCGCCTGGGACTTGAACCCGTCGTCGAACGTCAGCGAGACCGTCAGCGTTCCGGGGGCGGCCGACGCCGGCGCAGCCGGCAGCAGCAGGAGCACGAGCGCTACCGCCAGGAGAAACGCCCTCATCAGACGACGACGCGCTGCGGGACCGAGTCCAACCGGTACGTCGCGTCGAGCACCAGCGGGTGGCCGGCCAGCCAGGTCAGGTCCTCGCCCGGGTGCGCGGTGTGGACGAGCACGACGTCGGCCTCGACCCGATCGACCGGAGTGGACTTCAGGTTGCCGTCCACGAGGTGCAGTTCGGCAACGAACGCGTCGGTGAAGCTGACCTCGGCGCCGGCCGCCCGGCACTCGGCGATGATCTCGAGCGCGGGCGACTCCCGGACGTCGGCGACGCCGGGCTTGTAGGCCACCCCGACGACGTGCACGCGCGCTCCGCGCAGGCTGTGCCCACCGTCGGCGAGCAGCTCGGCCAGCCGGGCCACCACCCGTCGCGGACGCAGGGCGATCCCGGTCATGGCCGCGTCGGTCAGCGGCGCGGCGACCCGCCTCCCGCGGAGCTGCCACAGCAGGTAGTGCGGGTCGCAGGGGATGCAGTGGCCACCGACCCCGGGGCCGGGCATGAACTTCATGAACCCGTACGGCTTGGTCGCGGCCGCCTCGACGACCTCCTGGATCGACAGGCCGAGGCTCCCGGCGACGTCGGCCATCTCGTTCGCGAACGCGATGTTGACCGCCCGGAACGTGTTCTCCAGCAGCTTCGCCATCTCGGCGGCCTCGGGCGAGCTGACCTCGTGCAGGCTCGGGCAGGTGCGCCGCAGGATCATGGCCGCGGCCCGGGTCGAATCGGGCGTGATGCCGCCGAGGACGCGGGGAGTCGAGGCCGGGTCGTGGTCGGCGACCCCCGGGTCGATCCGCTCGGGCGAGAACGCGATGTGGACGTCGAAGCCCGGCTCGAAGCCGCGGTCCCGCAGCGGCGTCTCGAGCAGGTCGCGGGTGCACCCGACGTAGGTGGTCGAGGTGAGGATTATCGTCTGCCCGCGGCGCGCGTGCTCCACCACCGTCCGGCAGGCCGCGCCGAGCGCGGTCAGGTCGGGGACCAGCTGCGGGGTGACCGGAGTCGGAACGCAGACGATGACCGTGTCGGCGTCCGCGATGCGGCCGTAATCGGCCGCGCGATCGAATTGCTCGGACGCCAGATGCCGACGTAACCGAGCCAGGTCGGTGGGGAGCAGATCGACGTTTCCGGAATTGATCGCGGTGAGGCGTTCGGGGGAGACGTCGATGCCGATCACCGAGAGGCCAGCGTCCAGGAGTGAGAGTGCCGTTGGTAACCCTACGTAGCCGAGACCGACGACGGCGACCGTCGAACGGCCGGTGCTCTGCTTCGGCTCATCTATAGCCTGAGCTTGGAACATAGGGGTCCCCAGTGACGATGCGGAGGGATTGATGGAAAGCACAACTTTGTGACAGCCCGTTAACAAGCTATCAGCGAGCGACCGTGACGCATTGCCCTCGCGGCTGGATTGCGGTCAGCCGAACGGCGCATGGAGAAAGCGGCCGAAAAACGCTCAATAGCGGGCGGGAGCCTTGCAAAGGGAGTCGCTATTCGTGGCTGATTCATTACGTTGAGTCGATGCTTCTACGCTGTGCGCCATGACCACCGCACAGACACACACGCTCGCCATCCCCGGCGTCGATCTGGTCTACGACGTCCGGGGGCCGCTGCCGCCCGCCGACGGAAGACCGGTCCTGCTGATGATCGGCCAGCCGATGACCGCCGAGGGCTTCGGAGCGCTCGCCGACCGCTTCGCCGACCGGACCGTCGTCACCTACGACCCGCGCGGCCTGGGCCGCAGCGTCCGGTCGGACGGGCGGACCGACAACACCCCGCAGCAGCAGGCGGCCGACCTGCACCTGCTCGTCGAAGCGGTCGACAGCGGACCGGTGGACCTGTTCGCCAGCAGCGGCGGCGCGGTCACCGGGCTCGAACTCGTGGCCACGCACCCGGAGGACGTCCGGACGCTGGTGGCGCACGAGCCGCCGATCAACGCCGCGCTCCCCGACGCCGAGGCCGCCGAGCGCGCACAGCGCGCTTTCGAGGCCGCGTACCAGGCCAACGGGCGCGGAGCGGGCATGGCCGCGTTCATCCAGATGACGTCCTGGACGGGCGAGTTCACCGACGAGTACTTCGCGGCCCCGACGCCCGACCCGGCCGCGTTCGGCATGCCGGCCGAGGACGACGGCGGGCGCAACGACCCGCTGCTCTCGGGCGTCTCGCGGGCGATCACCGACTACCGGCCCGACGTCGAGGCGCTGAAGGCGGCCTCGACGCGGATCGTGATCGCGGCCGGCGAGGAGTCGGCCGGCACGTACACCGCGCGGACCGCGGCCGGAATGGCGGCGCTGCTCGGGCAGGACGCGACGATCTTCCCGAGCCACCACGGCGGCTTCCTCGGCGGCGAGTTCGGCTACGCGGGCAAGCCCGACGAGTTCGCCGCCCGCCTCCGCGAAATTCTCTGACTCGTCGCTGTCGGATCGAGGCCCGGCGTTCGTAGCAGGGGTGAAAGGCCCGACGAGAGGAGCTTCTGATGCAGTACCTGGTTTCCGTTCTCCACGACAGCACCGCGCTGGCCACCGACGAGGAGCAGGCGGCGATCGACGTCTTCAACGACCAGCTCATCGCCGACGGTCATTGGGTGTTCGCCGGCGGCCTGGGATGGCCGGACGCGGCCACCGTCGTCGACAACCGGGGCGACGAGGCGATGTTCACCGATGGGCCGTACGTGGAGTCGAAGGAGTTCCTGATCGGCTTCTGGATCATCGAGGCGCCGGATCTCGACGTGGCGCTGAAGCTGGCGTCGGCCGGGTCGAAGGCGTGCAACCGCCGGGTCGAGGTCCGGCCGTTCCTGTGACTGTCACCGAGGCGATCACCCGGGCCCACCGCGAGGAGTGGGCCCGGGTGGTCGCGTCCCTGGCCAAGCGTTTCTCCGATCTCGACGTCGCCGAGGAGTCGGCCGCCGAGGCGTTCGCGGTCGCCGTCGAACGGTGGCCGGTCGACGGCGTCCCGCCCAACCCGGGCGCCTGGCTGACGACCACCGCCAACCGCAAGGCGATCGACCGGATCCGACGTGAGAGCAAGCGCGACGACAAGCACCGGGAGGCTCGGATGGTGTCCGACGACGAGCCGCTCGAACCCCTCGGCGCCATCGAGGACGAGCGGCTCCGGCTGATCTTCACCTGCTGTCACCCGGCGCTGGCCCGCGAGACCCGGGTGGCGCTGACGCTGCGGATGGTCGGCGGGCTGACCGTGCCCGAGATCGCCCGGGCGTTCCTGGTACAGGAATCCGCGATGGGGCAGCGGATCACCCGGGCCAAGGCCAAGATCAAGGCCGCTCGGATCCCGTATCGGGTGCCGTCCGCGGAAGACCTCCCGGCGCGCGTCTCCGGCGTCCTCGCCGTGCTGTTCCTGATCTTCAACGAGGGCTACCTGTCGACCGGCCCCGATACCGATCCGGTCCGTCAGGACCTGACCGCGGAGGCGATCCGGCTCACCCGCCTGATCCGGACGTTGCTTCCCGACGACGGTGAGGTGGCCGGGTTGCTGGCGCTGATGCTCCTGACCGAGGCCCGCCGCCCGGCCCGGGTCTCGGCCGGCGGCGATCTGGTCGCACTGCACGAGCAGGACCGGGGAGCCTGGGACGCCGGTCTGATCGCCGAGGGGCACCGGCTGGTGCGGGAGCGGCTGGCGGCCGGGGTGGCGCCGGGGCGCTATCAGGTCCTCGCCGCGATCAACGCCGTGCACACGTCGGCCCGGGACGTCCGGGACACCGACTGGTCGCAGGTCGTCGCGCTCTACGACCAGTTGGGGCGGCTCGATCCGTCGCCGATCGTCGCGTTGAACCGGGCGATCGCGGTGGCCGAGCTCGACGGGCCGGACGTCGCGCTGGCCGCGGTCGACCGCCTCGACCTGGACGGCTACCACGCGTTCCACGCCACCCGGGCCGATCTGCTGCGACGCCTGGGCCGGAGCGCGAACGCGCGGGACGCTTACGACCGGGCGATCGAGCTGGCCGGCAACACCGCGGAAGCCGCGTACCTGACCCGGCGGCGGGATCAGCTCGCGGTCAGGCCGTCGTGAGATCGCGCCGGAGGTACAGGCCGGGGCCGAGTTCGGTCGCGATCCGGCCGATCTCGGTGAAGCCGACCGCGAGGTAGAAGGCGAGCGCGTGGGGGTTGCCGACCACCGACAGGTGGCGGTGGCCGGTGCTCCGGGCGGAGTCGGTGATGTCGGCGATCAGCCGGCGGGCGATTCCCCGGCGCTGCTGCTCCGGGTCCACGAAGAGGTCGACGAGCGAGAGCCCGTCGGCGCCGTCGTCGTTCGTCGTGGCGAAGCCGAGAATCCGCGGGTCGGCGGCGACGCGGGTGCGGCCGGTGGGGATGTCGTCGCCGGCGAAGACGAGGAATTCGGGCCGGGCCAGCAGGAGCGGGGCGTCGCCGGCGTTCGACAGCGACGCGGCCCGGTAGACCCGCTGCAGCTCGGGCAGGTCACCGGATACGTGGTAGACGGCGATCATGCCGCCAGCCCCAGCATCGCACGACCGCGCACCCAACACAGAGATAGAACGATCGGTCTTGCTAACGGGCGGGATCTCTGCCACCGTGTTCAAGACAGAACATTCGTTCTTCCCGAGAGGCTGACCATGACCACCGCCGCCCTACCCGCCACCAGCGGCATCGCCCCGACCCTGCGCCGGCTCTACTTCCTCCGGGCCGGCTTCGCGGTCGTCTGGGCCGCACTGCTGGCCGCCACCGGCTCCGACCTCGGCCCGGTCAGCATCACGCTGCTGGTCCTCTACCCGTTGGTCGACGTGGCCGCCGCGGTCGTGGACTTCCGGTCGTCCGGCGCGCGCGGGCTGTACGTCAACATCGCGATCAGCGCGCTCGCGGCCCTCGGGCTGGCCATCGCGTCCGCCTCCGACATCCCGACCGTGCTGCGCGTGTGGGGTGTCTGGGCGATCGTCGCCGGGCTGATCCAGCTGTACATCGGCGTGACGCGGTTCCGGCTCGGCGGCCAGATCCCGATGATCCTGTCCGGCGGTATCTCGGTGCTGGCCGGATCGTCGTTCGCCCTGATGGCGTCCTCGGGCGACCCGGCGCTGACCGGCATCGCCGGATACGCGGTCGCCGGCGCCATCTTCTTCCTGATCTCCGCGATCCGGCTCGGCCGCGCGGCGAAGAAGGCCTGACAGCGCGCTGAGAGTCGCCCTCCGGGGTGACAGCAGGCTGTGCGCGACCTGACGGCCCCTGGGGTCAGTCTCGTTGCTGGGGCGCACCACGCCTCATGAGAACGAGATACCGACCGATGACCGAATGCATGTCTCTTTCGCCAGGCTGAGAGCGGCGTTCGATACGAAGGGGCCGACCGTGACCGTCACTACACCCGAACTCGCTGCTCGGGGCTCGCGCACCTACAAATCCCTCGGTGCGGCCTGGATCCCGCTGGCCGCCCTGTGTCTGGCCTTCTTCGTCGAGATGGTCGACAACACGCTGCTGTCGATCGCGCTGCCGACGATCGGCCGCGACCTCGGGAGCGGCACCACCGCACTGCAGTGGGTCACCGGCGCCTATTCGCTGACGTTCGGCGGCCTGCTGCTCACCGCCGGGTCGATGGCCGACCGGCTCGGGCGCCGCCGCGTCCTGCTGGTCGGGCTGGCCGTGTTCGGCGTGCTCAGCCTGGCCGTCGTCGCGGTCTCGAACGCCGGTGAGCTGATCGCGCTGCGGGCCGGCCTCGGCATCGCCGCCGCGGCCATGGCGCCGATCACGAACTCGCTGGTCTTCCGGCTGTTCGACGACCAGACCCTGCGCATGCGGGCCATGACCGTGATGATCAGCGTGGGCATGTCCGGGTTCGTGCTCGGCCCGCTGCTGGGCGGCACCGCGCTGGCCCACTTCGACTGGCAGTGGCTGCTGCTGGTCAACGCACCGATCGCGCTGATCGCCTGCATCGGCGTCCGGCTGGGCGTCCCGGCCGACCGGCCCGAGGACCTCACCGACGACAAGCTCGACCTGCCCGGCGCCGTGCTCAGCGTCATCGCGATCGGGCTGGCCTGCTACTCGCTGACCAGCGGCATCGAGAACGGCTGGACGTCCGGGATCACGCTCGGGGCCATCGTCGGCGCGGTCGTCGCGGCGGTCGCGTTCGTCCGGCACGAGCGGCGGAGCGCCGCGCCGATGCTCGACCTGAGCCTGTTCCGGAACGGCACCGTCCGGGGCGCGTCGATCGCGCAGATCGGGACGGCGATCGCGATGGCCGCGGTGATGTTCGGGCTGATCCTGCACTTCCAGTACGCGTACGGGTGGAGCCCGATGCGGGCCGGCCTGGCGAACCTGCCGATCATCGTGACGATGCTGGCCGCGACCCCGTTGTCGGAGTGGCTGGCGAAGACGTTCGGACACCGCATCGCCTGCCTGGTCGGGGCCGCGTTCCTGGCCGGATCGCTGGCCGGTCTGTCCTGGGGCGTCGACCACGGCTACGCGGTGATCGCGGTGTGCATGGTCGCGATGACGATCGGCCTGCGCACGGTGATGACGATCTGCGCGATCGCGCTGGTCGACGCCATGCCCAGCAACCGCACCTCGATGGGCACCGCGCTGAACGACACCGCGCAGGAGGTCGGCACGAGCGTCGGGACCGCGCTGATCGGTACCTTCATCGCCGCGCTGGTCACCACCCAGCTCCCGGCCGGGGTCTGGAGCTCGAGCCTGGTGGCGTCGTTCTTCCACGGCGAGCGGATCACCTACGCGGTCGTCGCGGTGATCGTCGGGCTGGTCGCGGCCGGTGGAGCGCTCACGCTCACGAACTCCCGGTCGACCGAGGAAGCGTAGTGTTCTGTATCGGTCCCGACGACGACAGTGCGGACGTCGTCGGTCGATAACCGAACCGCGAACGCCCCGCACAGAGGAACCGCACCCGTATGACCGTCACGTCGCCCACCGCTACGACCCCGGCCGTCGCGCCGACCACCCGAGTGATCCCCGGACTGCTGGCCCTGGCCATCGGCGGCTTCACGATCGGCACCACCGAGTTCGTCACGATGGGTGTCCTTCCGCAGATCGCCGAGGGCCTCCGGCGCACCGAGCCGGAGGCCGCGCACGGCATCACCGCCTACGCGCTCGGCGTGGTCGTCGGCGTGCCGATCCTGGCCATCCTCGGAGCGCGCCTGCCCCGTCGCGGGCTGCTCCTGGCCCTGATGGGCGCCTACGCGGCGTTCAACGTGGTCACCGCGCTGGCCCCGACCTACGTCACGTTCGTCGGGGCCCGCTTCCTCGACGGGCTGCCGCACGGCGCGTACTTCGGCATCGCCAGCCTGGCCGCGGCCGGCCTGGTCACCCCGGCCCGGCGCGGCCGGGCGATCGCGTCGGTGATGCTCGGGTTGTCGGTCGCGAACGTCGTCGGCGTGCCGGCGACGACCTGGATGGGTCAGCACCTGGGGTGGCGCACCACCTACCTGGCCTGCGCGGTGCTGGCCGGGCTGGCGGCCGCGCTGATCTTCACGTTCCTCCCGGCGACGCCGGTCACCGGCGGGAGCAGCGGGCGGGCCGAGGCCCGGATGTTCTTCGCCCGCCCGCAGGTGTGGCTGACGATCGCGGCCGGGTCCATCGGGTTCGGCGGCGTGTTCGCGATCTACTCGTACATCGCCACGACCGTGACCAACGTCTCCGGGCTCCCGGAAGCGGTCGTCCCGCTGTTCCTGCTGGCCTTCGGGCTCGGCCTGGTCGTCGGGACCTGGGCCGGTGGCGAGCTCGCGGCCTGGTCGGTCTACCGGTCGTTGCTCTTCGGCGCGATCGGGACGGCCGTGGCCATGCTGGCGTTCTGGTTGGCCGCGCCGCACGGCTGGTGGGCGCTCCCGGTGGTGTTCGTCTTCGCCGCGGTCGCGTCGGTGCCGGTCACGAACCTGCAGCTGCGTCTGATGGACGTCGCTGGGGACGCGGTCACGCTCGGGGCGGCGATGAACCACGCGTCGCTCAACGTCGGCAACGCGCTCGGGGCCTGGGCCGGCGGCGTCGTCATCGCCGCCGGGTACGGCTACCGGGCCCCGGCGCTGCTCGCCACCGCGCTCGCCGCCGTCGGCGTGCTGATCATCGCTCTGTCGGGTGTCCTGGCCCGGAAGACGTCAGCAGCGCGGTGATTGCGGGGCGCCAGTGCTCGAGACCGGGCACCTCAGCGTCCACGTCCTTGGCCAGGTCGTCCCAGCGTCGGAGTTCGACCGCGACCTCGTGCTGGGGCAGCCGCTCGAACTTCGCCACCTCGTCCGGGGTCATCGGGCCGCCCTGCAGCGCCAGGCTGTTGACCGACGCCGGGGACAGCCCGTCGAAGTAGGCCGGGTCGGTGGCCACCAGGTAGCGCTTGGCCGCGACGTGCAGCGCGACCGGGCCGCCGGCCTCGGCGCCGAACCAGCGCGTCACCAGCCGGGCCCCGATGATCTCGTGGCGCTGGTCCTCCTCGGCCGACTCGCCGTCCTCACCCAGCACCAGGTGTCCGAGGTCGTGCAGCAGGGCCGCGACCTGCGCGGACGGCCCGAAGCCGGCCGCCTCGGCCAGCTCCGCGCACTGCAGCGCGTGCTGGAGCTGGGTGACGGCCTCGTCGTAGTTCGACCGGCCGGCGGTTTCGAGGAAGGCGAAGAGGCGGTCGCAGAACTCGTCCGCGGTCAGCTGCTCCGGGTCGAGCTGAAGGATGTCCGGCATACCAGCGATCGTCCCCACCGCCGGCGTCGCCGGAGGAACGCGGGGCCGAACGTCGGATGAAACCGGACTTTCACTCCTGAACTGCCTGTGGGCTTCCGTAGTTGAGCGTGATCGCCTGCTCGATGACCGCATACTGCTGCTCCTCGGTCAGCGGCTGCGGGTCGGCGACCTGCGCCACTCGCAGGAGGAGAGCGGCCAGCCACTCGACCAGCAGCGCGTTGTCGACGGCCTTGCCCAGCGACGATCCGATCGCCACCGAGCCGTGGTGGGCCATCAGCGCGGCCTGCCGATCGGTCAGCGCGTCGACGACCGCGGCGGCCAGTTCCGGCGTGCCGAACGTCCGGTACTCGGCGATCCGCAGCTCGCCGCCGAGCAGCATCTGCTGGTAGTGCAGCACCGGCATCGAGGCGAACCGATTCGTCGCGCAGGCCACCGCGGTCGCCGAGGGGGCGTGCGTGTGCACGACGGCCTGCGCGAACGTCTGCCGGTACACGGCCAGGTGCAGGTCGAGCTCGGACGTCGGCTTGAGCTTCCCGGACACCACCTGGCCGGTCAGATCGGTCTCGGTGACGTCGTCCGGCCCGCACTGCGCGAGGTCGACCCCGCTGGCGGTGGCGAAGACCCGGTCGTCGTGGCGGACCGACACGTTCCCGGCCGTCCCGATGAGCAGCCCGTTCGCGGCCAGCAACCGCGCCGCCCCGGCGACCTCGCTCCGGACGTCGGTCATGCCTTCCCTCCCTGCAGCGCACCCGCCGTCACATTGCGTACGACGACGGGGAGCCCGCGCGCGAGTTTCACGCCGACCACCCGGGCGTAGAGCTGGTGCAGTGGGCCGTCGAGCACCACGCCGTGCGTGACGCGGATGCCGCCGGCGGCCGGCTCCAGATCGTGGGTGATCGTCAGCGTGGCCAGCGGCAACCGGATGACGAAGTCCATCGCCCGCTCGCGCTCGACCCGGGTGAACTCGATCTTCTGGGCCGGGGTGCCGTGGTTCTTCACGGTGCCGATGGCCCCCGGCGCCACCGCCCGGCCGACCTGGGCCCACTCGACGTCCGGGTCGTCGATCGGCCAGGAGTCGAGGTCGGTCCAGCGTTCCCACAGCTGGGCCGCGGTGGCGGTGGTCAGCTGGCTGTGCCGGCGGCTCCAGGTCATCGGACGGCCTCCGCGATCGCGACTTCCCGGGCGGCGCGCTCGCCCGCGGCGACCGCGCCGTCCATGTGCCCGGCCCACCGCGTCGCGGTCTCGGTGCCGGCCCAGTGGATCGGTCCGACCGGCTCGGTCAGCTGGACGTGCATCGAGGCGGACGTCCCGGGGCCGGGCGCCGCGGTGGGCCCACCCCCGAGCCAGTCTTCTTCGCCCCAGCGCTGATCGACGTATCCCAGCGGATCGAGGGCCCGTTTCCCGAACAGATCAGCCAGCGACGACAGGGCCCGGATGCGCCGCTCGGCGTCGTCGACCGGGTCCCACTCGCGGGCGTAGTCGCCGCCGATGAAGCCCAGGATGACGCCCCGGGAGGCGTCGCGCGGGCTGGCGTCGAACGTGATGAAGATCGGACCCTCGTCGGAGATCGACATGCCCGACAGGCCGGACGCGCGCCAGAACGGCGCGTCGTAGACCGCGTAGATCTTCGACAGGATGCCGGGTGACCAGCGCTGGGACAGCCGGCGGTGCGCCGCGGGCAGGTCGGGGACGAACCGGATCCGGCGCCGCAGGGCCGGCGGAACCGCGACGATCACCCGGCGCGCGGTCGTCGGCCCGTCGTCGGTGTGCACGGTGACCTCGTTCTCGGCCCAGTCGATCCGGAGCACCGGCGAGCCGAGCCGGACCGTGCCCGCGCCGAGCGCGTCGGCCACCCGGACCGCGACCTCGTGCGAGCCCTCGACGAAGTGCTGCTCGACCGCGCCGCCGCGGGTCTCGAGCAGCGGGTCGAGCCCCCCGGCCTGGGCGACGTAGTGCAGCACGTAGAGCAGCGAGATCTCGGACGGCTCGCAGCCCCAGGAGGTCTTGCAGACGACCGCCATCAGGTCGTGCGTCCCGCGGCTCGCGTGCTTGGCCGCCAGCCAGGAACCGAGCGTCTGGGCGTCCAGGTCGGCCGCGTGCGGAGCGTCCCAGGGACGTCCGACCGGGATCTTGCGGCTCAGCCGCTCCAGCGAGGCGCGCACCCGGGCGAGGTCGAGCAGATTGGGAGCGCCGATCGGCGGGATCAGGCCGCGGTAGCGCTTGAGGTCCTTGCGCCACAGGATCAGGTTGTCGCCGGCCTCGTGGGTCGGGTAGCGGCCCACGCCGACCTCGTCGGCGAGCGCGATGATCCGCTCCTGCCCCGGCCCGACGAACGTGCCGCCGAGGTCGACGACCGCGCCGGCCACCTGCGCCGACTTGACCCGGCCACCGACCCGGCCGGTGGCCTCGAACACCCGCACGGACAGCCCGCGCTGCTGCAGGTTGCGTGCGGCGGTGAGGCCGGACAGACCGGCGCCCACCACGACGACGTCGACGTCGGTCATGCGGGTTCTCCTTGAGGGACGGGCGTTCCGAGGCGGCGCGCGACCGGCAGCACGAGCAGCAGCGCGAGCGCGGGCGCCACGAACCCGAAGCGGAGGGCGGCGCCGGTGCCGAGCAGCCCGGGGATCACCGCACCGGCGACCGCCCCGGCGTAGTTGAAGACGTTGACGCGGGCGACCACCTCGTCGCTGCGCGCGGGGACGAGCCGGCCGGCCGCGGCGAACGCGATCGGGATCACGGCCCCGGTGGCCAGGCCCGCGACCGCGAACCCGACCAGGGCGACCGAGGTGGCCGGCCCGAGGACGACCAGCGCGCACCCGGCCGCTCCCAGCAGCAGTGCGGCCACCGCCACCGCCCGCCGGCCCCAGCGCACGACGGCCGGGTCGGTGCCGAGCCGGGTGAGCAGCACCGTCGCCTGGTAGGCGGCGTAGCCGACCGGCGCGAGGACGGCCGAGGCCGCCAGCCCGTCGGAGAGGTAGATCGTGCTCCAGGTGGAGACCGCGGAGTCGAGGACGTACGCGACGAGCACCAGCGACCCGACGGCCCAGATCGCCGCCCGCGGCAGCGCCACCTTCTCCGCCGTGGCCGGGGCGGGTATCGCCGGCAGCAGCCACGTCCGCCCGGCCACCGCGACCGCGAGCTGGACGACGCCGATGGCCCCGACCAGCGTCAACGCCGAGACGTCGACGGCTGCCAGGCCGGCCGAGAGGAGCGCTCCGAGGATGCCGCCGACCGTGAACACCGAGTAGAGGCGGCCCAGCATCGGCACACCGGCCCGCTCCGACAGCGCGACGCCCTGCATGTTGTTGCCGGCGTCGACCGTGCCCAGGCCCAGCCCGTAGAGAGCGACCGCGGCCAGGTAGAGCGGCAGCTGATGGGCCAGGCTGATCCCGGCCAGCGCGACGAACTGCAGGCCGAAGCCGACGCTCAGCGCGGTCCGGCTCCCGCGGCGCACGGCGATCGCGTCGGCCAGCCCGGAGCCGAGCGCGGCGGCGATGCAGACGCCGAGCAGGATCGCCGAGACCGCCGTGTCGCTGAACCCCATCCGGTCCTTGGACGCGGGCAGGGCGGTGACGACGGCGGCATAGCCCACGCCCTGGGCGGCGTACGTCGCCGACACCATCAGCGTGGACGCCTTCATGACGCGGACAGCCGGTCCCCGGTCGCCGCGAACGACCGCACGTCCTCGAGGGTGTAGACGCCGGCGTCGGTGCCCAGGTCGCTGGCGACCTGGGCCGCGGTGGCGCAGCCGAGCTCGGCCGAGCCGCGCAGGTCGAGCCCGAGCGAGCGGCCGCGGAGGAAGCCGGCGCTGAACGCGTCGCCGCAGCCGCTGGTGTCGACGACGTTCGTGGCGTAGGCCGGTACCTCGACGACCTCGGTCTCGGTCACGACCAGGGCCCCGCGGGCTCCCTGGGTCACCGCGACGCAGCCGGCGCCCGCCTTCACCAGCGCGCGGGCCCCCTCCACCAGGTCGGTGGTGGCGGTGAAGCCGAGGACCTGCTCGTCGTTGGGCAGCAGGTAGTCCGTGTGGGGGAGAGCGGCGGCGATCCACTCCAGCATCCCGGGCTCGCCCGGCGCCAGGACGTCGACCGAGGTCGTGGCGCCCTGGGCGTGCGCGCGCTGCAGCAGGGTGGCGGCGGCGTCGCCGCCGAGGAACTCGGGGCCGCCGAGGTGCAGGTGGTCGAGGCCCTCGAGCTGCTCGTCGGAGACGTCGTCGACGGTGAAGACGGCGTTGGCGCCGATGCAGTGCCAGGCCGGGCGGTCGCCGTTGGGCCGGATCGGCAGGACCGAGGACGACGTCTGGTGGCCGTCCTTGCGGACCAGGCCGGCCGTGTCGACGCCCTCGCGGGCCAGCAGCGCGAGGAGGGTGTCGCCGAGGATGTCGGTGCCGATCGCGCCGAGGCTGCGGACCTCGGCCCCGAGGCGGGCCGCGACCAGCGCGGTTCCGCCCGCGGTGCCGGCCGCGCTGGCCCGGATCGTCTCGACCAGCTGCCCGACGCTCTTCTCGGGAATCGACTCGATCCCGATCACCAGATGATCGAGCACGTGGACGCCTGCGCACCCGAGCTTCATCACGTCCTCCTCAGTGAGAATGTGGGGAGACCGTACGGACTGATGTCTCCGGCCGGGGCCGCTGTGCCACACTTCTGGCAACATCGCCCCCCTTTCGTGGCGCGAATGCCTACCACCGAGGACGGCGCCCGTGGGAGACCCGAAACTGTCCCGGGCCACGATCCCACCGGCGGTCCTGACCGGCCTGCTCGACCTGGCCGACCAGTACGAGGTGGCGACGAGCCGGTGGTTCGCCGGTACCGGGGTCGACCGGTCCCGGCTCGAGCAGCCGGGCACGCTGGTGTCGTACCGGCAGGCGGTCACCGTGATCCGCCGGGCGCTGAAGACGCTGCCCTCCGGGCCGCTCGGGCTGATGATCGGCGGTCGCGATCCGCTGCTGACCTGGGGGACGCTCGGGATCGCGATGCGTTCGGCCTCGACGGGGGCGGAAGCGGTGCGGATCGCGCTCGACTACCACCAGGGGTCGGGCACGCTGATGGACTACCTCGGGTCCTCCACCGACGCGGGCACGATCGTCGAGCTCGTGCCGCGGACCCACGAGCCCGATCTGCTGGTCTTCCTCACCGAGGAGGCGTTCGCGGGCATCGTCGTGATGGCCAGGCTCACGTTCGGGGCGTCGGGTGGTCCGGTGGCCGCGTCGCTGGCCTATCCGCCCCCGCCGTGGGCCGCGACCTACGCCCGGCTGTGGCATTGCCCGGTGACGTTCGACAGCGACCGCACGACGCTCACGCTGCCTCCGGCGCTGGAGAAACGTCGCATTCCGACGGCGAATGCCACGCACTTCGAGGCCGCGCTCAAGGCCACCAGGGCACTCGTCGACGTGGACCCGGTCGACGATCTCGTCGTCGCCGTGGAGGCCGATCTCCGGGCGGACCTGAGCGTCCGGCGAACCGCGACGCAGGTGGCCGACGCGCTCGGGATCAGCCCGCGGACCCTGCACCGTCGGCTGGCCGACGCGGGCCAGAGCTACGGCGAGATCCAGGACCGGGTGCGACGCAGGCAGGCGGACGCGTTGCTGCGGAACACCCGGAGGTCGATCGCGGCGATAGCCGCTGATCTGGGCTACAGCGACCCGCGCGAGTTCCGGCGGGCGTACAAGCGCTGGACGAGCACGACGCCGTCGGAGGTGCGCAAAGCGGGCGCAACCTGATCCGGGCACACTGGTGCCCGTGGGAGGACAGGAGTTCGGAGCGGCGGTACGCGACCTGCGGGAGCGCACGTCTCCCCAGGCCGTCGGGCTGCCGGCCGGCCCGCGGCGGGTTCGTGGCCTACGGCGGGAGGAGCTCGCCGACCTGGCCGGGATGTCCGCCGACTACGTCCGGCGGCTGGAGCAGGGCCGCAGCCACCCCTCGGCCGGCGTGGTGAACGCGCTGGCCCGCGCCTTACGGGCCCGGCGGGAGGACTACGAGCGGCTCTGCGCGCTGGCCGGCTACGCGGCCGCGGACGGGCAGGTCCCGCGCGAGATCGGCCCGGTGGCGATGCGCCTGCTCGAGCGGTTCGAGGACACCCCGATGTTCCTCTCCGACGCGGCGATGAACCTGGTCGCGGTCAACACCGCGTTCCTGGCCCTGCAGGTGTGGGCGCCGGCCGGGCACCCGTACGACTGGAACGTCGCCTGGCGCACGTTCTGCGATCCGCTCAGCGGGATCAAACGGTCCGCCGCGGATGCGACCGACCACGAGGCCATCCTGGTGGCCCGCCTGAGGAGCACGTTCCTGCGCTACCCGGCCGACGGGTCGCTGGCCGCGCTCGTCGACGAGATGCGGAGCCGGAGCCGGCTGTTCGACACGCTGTGGCGCTCGCCGCGGCCGGTGGCGGCCTACGAGAGCAGCGGCCTGTTCCAGCATCCCGACGGAGGCGAGGTCACGCTGGTCGGTAGCCTGCTCGCGGTCCCGGGCGACGACCTCTCGGCGCTGATGCTGACCGCGGCGCCGGGCTCGGCCGACGCGGCCCGGCTCGCGGAGATCGTCGACGCGGCCGGCGAACCGTCGGTGGTGCTGCTTCCGGATCGACGGCCATGACCGACGCGGCGAGCTTCGCGCTCCTGGTCGAGCGCCATCGGCGTGAGCTGCAGGTGCACTGCTACCGGATGCTCGCGAACTACCAGGACGCCCAGGACCTGACCCAGGAGACGTTCCTGCGGGCCTGGAACAAGCGGGAGTCGTTCGAGGGCCGGGCGGCGCTGCGGACCTGGCTGTACCGGATCGCGACGAACGCCTGCCTCGACTTCCTGGAGAAGCGTAACGACCGCACCCCGGCGCCGGTGGGGCTGGAACTGCCCTACCTGCAGCCGTATCCCGATGCTGCCTTGCCAGAGGAAATCGTGGTGGCGCGGGAAACGATCGAGCTGGCGTTCATCGTCGCCGTCCAGCACCTGCCGCCCCGGCAGCGGGCCGTGTTCATCCTGCGTGACGTCCTCGGCTGGCCGGCGTCGAAGGCCGCGGACGACCTCGAGCTGACCGTCGCCTCGGTCACCAGCGCACTCCAGCGGGCCCGCGGGACGATGCGCGAGCAGCTGCCCGACCGTCGCTCGGACTGGCGGAGCCCCACCACCCACGAGCTGTCCGACGACGAGCGCAGCGTGGTGAGGTCGTACATCGACGCCCACGAGCGCAACGACCTCGACGGGCTGGCGTCCCTGCTGCGCGACGACCTCCGCTTCGCGATGCTGCCCGACCCGGGCACCGTGCAGACCGGGGCCAAGGACGCGGTGGAAGGCTGGGTGTCCGGCGGGCTCTTCCAGCCCGGCTGCGACGACCTGCGCTGCCTTCCGACGACCGTCAACCGGATGCCGGCCGCCGTGCTGTACCGGCGCACCCCTGATTCCCCGGACCACCGGCTCTTCACGATGGCGGTACTGCACGTCGTCGACGGGAAGATCGCCGAGCTCACCGGATTCGACGTGACCGACAAGCCCTGGCTGGGCCTGCCGGCCACGCTCTGATCAGCGTCGCGTCTCGTAGCGGGCCAGCAGCACCCCGCCGGGGAACGTCCGCGTCTCGACCAGGTCGAGCTTCGCCCAGCGGTCCAGCGCGGTGAAGAACGGTTTGCCCGCGCCCAGCAGCACCGGGTGGACCACCAGCTGGTACTCGTCGACCAGCCCGGCCCGCACGGCCGCGCCGGCCAGCGTGACGCCGGCGATCCCCATCGGCTCGCCGTCCCCGGCCTTGAGCCGGGCGATCTCCTCGATCGCGTCGCCGGTGACCAGGCGGCTGTTCCAGCCGACCGCGTCGATCGTCGACGAGAACACCACCTTCGGCGTGTCCCGCCAGTTCCGCGCGTACTCGACCTGCGCCGGGGTGACGCCCGGTTGCTGATCGCCGGTCGGCCAGTAGGAGCTCATCGTCTCCCACAGCCGGCGCCCGTAGAGCGTCAGCCCGATCGCCCGCTCCCGGTCGAGCCACCACTGGAACAGCTCGTCGCTCGGTTCGCTCCAGCTCAGGTCGTCGCCGGGCGCGGCGACGTAGCCGTCGAGCGAGACGTTCATTCCGAAGATCAGTTTCCGCACCGGGTCATCCTCCGTGGGTCGGTTACTCAGGTACGGACGACCGGCCCGCGGAAAACTGATCGGTCAGCTGCTCAGCAGTTGGCCGGCGGCGCCGGATGGAAGTCGGGCTTGTGCAGCGAGGCCGACGAGATGACGTCGTTGAAGCTCCGCTTGTCCAACTCCCAGGCGCAAACGCCGCTGTCCCGGTCGTGTTCGGCGTGGTGCACCTCGACCCACGTCAGGCCCACCACGTTCTCACCCGGGTTGACCACGAAGTACGGCCCGTTCCCGTAGCCGTCCGTGAACACGAAGAGCGCGAACGGCGTGTTGTTGACGATCGACGAGACCGAGTCGTTCGCGTTCACGCCGTTGGTGTAGTGCCGGTTCCAGAAGTCCCAGACCGAGTCACCGTCGTTCGTCAGCCCGGCGGCGAGGTAGACGCTGCCGGTGTCGTTGCTGTTGTAATAGAAACAGGTTTGGCCGCTCTTGCAGGCGTAGGCCGCGTCGGCCGGTGGTGCGAACGGGAAGATCACGGCCCCGGCCGTGGCCACGGCAGCGAGCGCCTTGATCCAGAATTTCTTGCTCATCGCAATGTCCGATCGTCCGCTCCGGAACGGCTCCGGAGTCCGCTGGGAACGGTGGCCGACGGCTCGCAGTGCGACCAGTCCCAGTTCAGGGACCCGGAAACTCTTGGCAGAAAAGCCGAACTTCTCGCGCTGCGCCCGCATCCAGGTTCTGTGCATACCTACTGCGATCAAGACTGACGACAGCCATGGGAGCCGATCCGAAGGACCGCTTCTCGGTCCTGGGACCGGTGCGCGGGCGGCGCACCGGTAGCCCGGTCGACGTCGACTCGCGGCCACTGCGGTTGATGCTCGCGCTCCTGCTGGCCCGGCCGAACGAGCAGATCGACACCGCCGAATTCGCCGAGCTGCTCTGGGGTCACGAGCCGCCGGCAGACGCCGTCCCGCGGATCGTCCAGCTGGCCGAGTCGCTGATCCGTCTCGTCGGCCCGGCGTTGGTCCACCGCGACGGCGGGCTCCGGATCCGGCTGAGCGCCGACGAACTGGACCTGCTGGCCTTCCGCCGGAAGGCCGAAGCGGCCCGGTCCGCCGTCCGCGACGGGGACGACGCCGGCGCCGTCCCGCTCTTCGTGGACGCGCTCGAGATGTGGCAGGACCGGTGCGCGGCCGGCCTGGAACCGACGTCCCGCCTGCACCCGGCCTTCGTCGCGGTCGAACGCGAACGGTCGCACGTCGCCCGGGAGATGGCGGACGCGGCGCTGGCCTCGGGGCAGTCGCACGCGATCCGGCACGTCCTGGCGGCCGCGGCCGAGTGGGATCCGGCCGACGAGGCGCTCCGACGCCGGATCGCCCAGCTCGACGCCCGGCCGGCACCCGAACCCCACCGAGTGCGCCCGGCCCAGCTGCCCCCGTCGCCGTGGTTGTTCACCGGCCGGGACGCGGAGCTGCGTCAACTCGACCGGCTCCTGGCCGACCCCGGTGCCGACGCGGTCGTCACCGCGGCCATCGACGGCATGCCCGGCGTCGGCAAGTCGACCCTGGCCGTCCGCTGGGCGCGATCGGCCGCCGCCGGGTTCCCCGACGGGCAGCTGTTCGTCAACCTCCGCGGTTTCGACGCCGGCGGAGCCGTGGTTGCCCCCGGGGAGGCGCTGACCGGATTCCTGACCGCTCTCGGCGTCCCCCACGACCGGATCCCGGCGACGGTCGCCGACCGGACGGCGCTCTTCCGCAGCGTCGCGGCCGGCAAGAAACTGCTGATCCTGATCGACAACGCCCGCGACTCCGACCACGTGCGTCCGCTTCTTTCCGGCACCGCCGGCTGCCTGGTGCTCGTCACCAGCCGCCACCGGCTGTCCGGTCTGGCCACCGAGCAGGGCGCGCACCTCCTCACGCTGAACCTGCCGTCGATCGAGGACGCGCGGGAGGCGCTGCGCCGCCGGCTGGGCTCCGATCGCGTCGACGCCGAACCGGCCGCCGCCGACGACATCATCGACGGGTGCGGGCGGTTGCCGCTCGCGATGGCGGTCGTCGCGGCGAGGGCGGCCGCCCATCCCGAGGAGACGCTGACGTTCGTCGCCGACGAGATCCGCGCCGGCCGCGGCACGCTCGATCCGTTCACCGCCGACGAGCCCGGCGCCGACCTGCGGACCGTCTGCTCGTGGTCCTATCAGTTGCTGACCGAACCGGCCGCGCGCGTGTTCCGGCTGCTGTCCGTCCACCCGGGTCCGGACTTCAGCCTCCCGGCGATAGCCGGGCTGGCCGGCCTGCCGATTCGCCTGGCCACGCGCCTGGTCGGCGAGCTCACCCGCAGCCGGCTGCTGACCGAGCACCGCAGCCGCCGGTACGTCTTCCACGACCTCATCCGGGCCTACGCGATGGAGCTGTCGGCGACGACGGACGCCGACGCGGATCGCGACGCCGCGCTCGGCCGCCTGACCGAACAGCTGGAGCGGACCGCCCACCGGGCGAACGCGCTGCTCATGCCGACGATGCCGCTGGAGGAGCTGGACGGCGGGGAACAGCTGGTCACCGCGGAACCGATCGACGATCTCGAGACGGCGCTGGCCTGGTTCGGCGCCGAGCAGGAGGTGCTGGAGGCGACCATCCGGGCGATGACCGGCCGGTGCGCCCGTCCGCCCTGGCGACTGACCCTGACGCTCTTCCCCTACTACCAGCGCGTCGGGGCCTTCCCGGCCTGGATGTCGACGACCCGCTGGGCGCTGGAATCCGCGATTGCCGACGCTGACCAGCTGGGGGAGGCCCACATGCTGCGGATGCTGGCCACGGCCGAGCTCAACGTGCGCGCCCCCGAGGCCAGCGCCGAGCATCTGCGGTCCGCCGGCGCCCTGTTCGAGGCGCTGGGCCGCCCGGTCGAACGTGGATACACGCTCTGCTACCTGGGCTTCGTCCGGCTCTCCGAAGGGCGCGACCACGAGGTCGTCGAGTTCCACGATGCGGCGCTGCGCCTCTTCCACGCGGCCGGACACCGCCGGGGCAGAGCCGTCGCGCTGCACGGGATGAGCTACTGCCTGGCCCGGCTCGGCGAACACGACGCGGCCCTGCGTCATCTCGAGACCGTGGTGAAGATCTACGAGGCGGACGGCGACGACCATGCCGTCGCGTTCTGCCTCTCGCTGGTCGCCGAGGTCCAGCACGGCCTCGAGCAGTACGAACGCTCGATCGACACCCGGCTGGACGCGATCCGCCTGTTCACCGAGACCGGCGATGCCACCGAGGTCGCGCTCTCGCACGACCGGCTCGCGCGTACCTACACGGCGATGGGCCGACGAGCGGATGCCGACCGGTCGGTGCGCAACGCGCTGACGATCGCCGAGCGCGCCGGCTTCGCCCGCACCCGGAAAGAACTGCGAGAACTCCGATGGCACCCGGCCTACGGCCCCTAGTGACGACCGACCGGAACGGGGCGGTGGTGCGCCTGGGCGATCTTCTCCGGGCCGCCCGGCACGCCCGGGGCCTGACCATCGAGGAGACCTGCGCGCTCGCCGGCGTCGGCGTCCGGACGCTCAGCGACGTGGAGCGCCACCGCATCACCCGGCCCCACCGACGTACGGTCGAGGCCCTGGTGGAGGTCCTCGGCGTCGTGGAGTCCGACCGTCGGGCGATCTGGGCGGCCGCGCGTCCGGTCGGTGAGCAGCAGCCTCCGCAGCCGAATCGTCTGATCGGGCGCGACCGGGAGGCCGCGTCGTTCCGGGCCTGGCTCGACGGGCGGCCCGGCGCGGACGTCCGGCCGGTGGTGGTGTCCGGCCTGCCGGGGGCCGGGAAGACCGCGTTCGCCCGCTGGATGATTCAGGAGTCCGCCTCCCGCTTCCCCGGCGGGGCCGTCGTGGCCGAGCTGGGTGGGTCCGGTACCGCGGCCGCCTTACGGCTGCTCCTGCGACAGCTGGGTGAGCCGGACGACCGGATCCCCGATTCGGTGGACGAGCAAGGTCGACGGTTCCGGGCGCTCCTCCGCGAACAGCCCCGGTCGATCGTCCTGGACGACGCGGCCGGCGAGGCCGACGTCCGCCCGCTGCTTCCCGACGAGGGGCCGAGCCTGGTGATCGTCACCAGCCGGCACGTGCTGGGTGGCCTGGCGGCGGCCCACCGCGTCCCGCTCGGCGAACTCGACGTCGAGCACGCGGCCGCGCTGATCGGCACGCTCGCCGGTCCGGAACGCGTCGACGCCGAGCCGGGCGCCGCGGCCGAGCTGGCTCGGCTGTGCGGGTATCTGCCGCTGGCGTTGTGTGCGGTCGCGAACAGGCTGGCCAGCCGGCCCGACTGGCGCCTGGCCGACCACGTGGAACGCCTCCGGTCCCAGGACGATCGGCTGACCCGGCTCAGCTCGGGCGACGCGCAGGTGCGAACGGCTCTTCAGAGCCACTGGCGTCGGCTGAACGACCGTCAGCGGGAATCGTTCCGCCGCCTCGCGTTGGCCGGGCCCGGCCCGGTGACCGCCCGGTCGGCCGCCGCGCTGTTCGGCACCACGGTCGAGGCCGCCGACGAGGCGTTGGAGGAGCTCGCCGACGGCAGCCTCCTCACCCCGGAACCGGTCGGCCGCGACTATCGGCTCAACAGCGTGCTGCGGTTGTTCGCGCGCGAACTGCTGGCCGACGTGGCGTCGGCCGCCGACGTTGAACGACGGCGGGAAAGGCCGGCCGGGCCGTCGGCTTTCCGCCGGTGATTCCGCCTGGTCGGAGAACCGGTCCCGAGCTCAGATGGAGCCATGACCGTCGTGGTTTCCCATCGTAAATTCAACCTTCCGACGACGAGTGAGTCCGAAGAGGACCTCGCCGTCGTCGCCGCCAGTCCGGTCGTCCGGGGCGGCTTGGCCCAGCTGCTCGCTCAGATTCCCGGGTTCCGGGTCACTGCGCTCACCGAATCGCTCGCCGAGCTGGTGGCCCGTCAGTCCGTGCCGATCGTGGTGATCGATCTGTACGGCCGTCGAGCGGAGGCGAACGACTCCCAGTTCTGGGCGGGTATGCCGGCCGGCACGCGAGCGATCGCCCTCTGCTCGCCGGACGACCCGCCTCAGCTGCTGACGATGCTCGTCGGCGGTGTGCACGCGCTCCTGACGCGTGAGGCCACCATCGGCGACCTGCGGACCGCTCTGCATGTCACGCGCAAAGGCGGATTGCACGTCGCCACGGATCTCGTCGACGCGGTCGTGGCCCGCGCGCTGCCGCCCGAGAGCCGCGGCGGCCGGGAACTGACGAACCGGGAGATCGAGGCCCTCCGCCTGGTGGCCAAGGGCTACACGCACGGGCAGGTCAGCACGCGGATGGGCCTGACCGAGTCGACGGTGAACACCTACGTGAAGCGGATCCGCCACAAGCTCGACGCGGGCAACAAGGCCGAGCTGACCCGCCGGGCGATCGAGCTCGGGTACGTCGAGCCCGGCGCGTGACCGGGGCGTCCATCGGGTGGCGAGCCGCCTGGGAGGCGAACGTGCGCCCGATCTACGACTTCCTGCTCCGGCTCAACCTCGGTGATCGGCAGGCGGCCGAAGACCAGCTGCAGGAGACGTTCCTGCGGGCCTGGCGCCGGTTCCGCGACGATGCGGCGCCGGAGCGACCGTGGTTGTTCACCGTCGCACGGAACATCGCGATCGACGCCGGGCGGGCCCGCCGGGCCCGCCCGCACGAGGTCGCCATCGACGAGTTCTCTCCGCTGGAGCCCCGGCGCGACGAGCTCGACCGGCGCGACGATTTCGACCGGCGCGACGAGTTCGACCGGTTCGTCGAGTCACAGGTCGTTCGGGCCGCCGTCCGCAGCCTGCGTCCGCACCACCGGGAGACGATCTATCAGCTGTACTACCGGGACCGCACGATCGCCGAGACGGCGCACGAGCTTGGGATTCCAGCCGGGACCGTCAAGTCGCGGATGAGCGACGGCCTGACCCAGCTGGGTCGGACTCTGCAGAAGCAGGGGTACGTCGCCCGGCCGGCGGCCGCGAGGGGGCGGCGGCCCCGCCGATGACACGAAACGGCCGAGGCGCCTGGACGCCTCGGCCGTTCCGTGCGGTCAGCGTGGTGTGCGCACCCGCAACGACACGATGCGGTTGAACACCAGCGACGGCTGCCGCGCCAGCGCGTCGTCGACCTGCTCGACGTCGTCCAGATCGCGGAGCAGATCGCGGAACGCGACGCGAGCCTCCCAGCGCGCCAGTGGCGCACCCAGGCAGTGGTGGATCCCGAAGCCGAACGCGAGGTGACGCGGGTCGGTCCGGCCCACCTCGAAGGGCTCCGGCCGAGGGCCGAGTCCGGCGCCCAGCGGCGAGACCATCACGAGGGACCCGGCTTCGATGAAGTGCCCGCCCAGCTCCAACGGTTCCTCGGCGACGGCCGGGAGCGTCGCCTGCAGCGGACCGTCGAAGCGGAGCATCTCCTCGATCGCCCCGGGCAGCAGGTCCGGATCGTCGCGCAGCGCCGCCCGCTGGTCGGGGTGCTCCAGCAGCTGCCGGAAGCCGTTGACGATCAGGCCGGCCGTCGTCTCGTGCCCGGCCACCATGAGTAGCCACACCATCGAGGTGAGCTCGTCCTCGGTGAGCCGGTCGTCGCCGTCGCGGGCGGCCACCAGGCCGGAGAGCAGGTCCTCGCCCGGGCTCCGTCGTTTCTCGGCGATCAGGCTCCGGAGCAGGCCCAGCATCTCCTGCGCCGCCGGTCGGTAGTCCTCGATGCGGGTGGCCGGGCCGGCGCTGATCAGCGTGAAGAGCTGCGAGAGCCTGGCCTCGTCCAGCCGGGGGATACCGACCAGGGCGCAGAGGACCCGGAACGTGAACCGGAACGCGTAGTCCTCGACGAGGTCGACGGTTCCGCCCGCGTCCAGCCTGATCCGCATCGCGGCGACGAGCTCGGCGGAGATCGCCTCGATCGTCGGGGCGAGCAGTTCGAGCCGGCGACGGGTGAACGTGCCGGCGACCAGTTTGCGCAGCCGGGTGTGGGCCGGCGGATTCGCGTTGAGCATGTGGTGGTGCAGGCCCCTGGCCGCCTCCGGAGCCAGGTGCCCGTAGACCTTGCCGCTCGCGCCGCGGCTCACCCGTGGATCCGTGAGCGCGGCCCGCGCCTCGTCGTAGCCGGTGACGAGCCAGCCCTCCTGGCCGCCGGGCAGCGTCACCCGGTGCACCGGCCCTTTCTCGGTCAGCTCGAGCAACGTCTGCCGCCGGGCTCCGTCGGGAACGGCCGTGAAAACTGACGGATCGGACGCGGGTTCGGAGGTCATCGGACGTCCCAGCGCAGGGGCAGGTTGTCGAGGCCAACCTCGCCGCCGTGTTCACGGATCGGCACCGACGGGTCGAGCCGGTAATCCGGAATCCGGCGATGCCACTCGGTGAGCCCGATCAGCAGTTCCTGCCGGGCGAGGTGCGCCCCGATGCAGCGGTGCGGCCCGTCGCCGAAAGCGAGGTGGCGGTTTTCGCTGCGGTCGATGACGACCCGGCCGGCGTCGGGGAAGGCCGCCGGGTCGCGGTTGGCCGAGGCGATCGGGAGCCAGACCATCTGTCCGGCCTTGATCGGGCAGCCGCCCACCGTGGTGTCCTTCGTCGCTTTCCGGCCCGGCGCGACGAACGCGTAGTAGCGCAGGAACTCCTCGATCGCGACCGGAAACAGGCCGGGGTCGTCGACCAACCGCCGGCGGTCGTCCGGATGGGTCGCCAGGTGCCACGTCGAGTACGACAACTGGGCGGCGACGGTGTCGAGCCCGGCCATGAACATCAGCAGGCAGAAGGCGAGCAGGTCGCCGTCCGACACTTTCTCGCCGTCGATGGTCCAGGTGGTGGCGGCGCTCAGCAGGTCTTCGCGCGGATGCTTGCGCCGCTCGGCGATGAGCCCGGAGAAGTAGGCGACGACTTCGGTCATCGCGCGCATCGCCGCTTCACCGGTCGCGTCGACCTGGTGGAGGATCGACGTTTCCCAGACCTGGAACTGGCCGGCGTCCTCGATCGGCAGGCCCATCGTCTCCAGGAAGATCGTGTTGGGGAACCGCAGCGCGACATCGGCCACGTAGTCGCAGCTCCCGCGATCGGCCACGTCGTCGAGGATCTCCCCGATCACCTGGTGTATGCGCGGCCGCATCCTCCCCACGGCCGACGGCGCGAAGAACGGAGCCAGCAGACGTCGCCACTTCGTGTGGACCGGCGGGTCGAGCATCTCCGGGATCCACCGGTACGGCGGGTTGGGCGTGTCCGGAAGTACGGCGCTGCTGGAGAACGTCGCGGGGTCCTGGAAGCACGCCCGGATCGCTTCCATGCTGCTGGCCAGGATGAACTCGCCATCGTCGGTCTGGCCGACGTGGGCGGGCGCCGCGTTCCGCAAGGTGTCGTACCGGGCGAAGTGCTCGCCCGGCCGGGTCGCGAGGTTCATCTCGCTGTACACGACGTCGTCACTGCTCATCGCGTGCCTCGCCGGGGAACGCGAAGAGCCGGTAGCGAGACACGGATTCGAAGCCGACGTTCCGGTAGACGGGCTCGCCTTCGCTGCTGGCCTGCAGCGTCATCGTCCGGTGCCCCGCCCGGCGGGCGATCCGGGTCGCCTCCAGGGTCAGGGCGCTCGCGACGCCCCGGCGCCGATAGGCGGGGTCGGTCGCGACGAAGTAGAGCCCGGCGACGTCGGACTCCAGCGCGAGCCGGGTGGTGCCGACGATGCGGCCGTCGAGGATGCCGGCGAGACGGATACCGTCGCCGCGGTCGAGTTCCCGTTCGACCATCTTGTCCATCGAGGACTCGGTGAAACCGAGGGGACCGGCGTAGGCCCCGGTGAACTCGCCGACCGAGAAACGGTCGTTCACCTCGACGATGTGCATCCCGTCGGGCGTGCGGCGGTCCGCGGTCGCCTCGAGGTCGACGGCCATGATCGGCATCTCGTCGATCGGCGTCGCGCCGCGCTCGAGGAGGCCCTCGGCCGTGCCCGGATCGCTGTCGGCGCCGACCCACCAGCTCCAGGTCGTGCCTTCGAGGCGGGCCTTCGCCTCCGCGATCGCGGCGTCCAGCGACCGGTCGCGCACCCGCAGGACGCCGTTCATCAGCGGGTGCGGGACGTCGGAGCGGTAGATCGGCAGGTCGTTGTCGGCGTCGGCGGTGGGGTCCCAGCCGGACCAGAACCGGCGGTTCGCGTCGAGCTGTGGTTGCAGGTTTCGAATGTTCACGCCGACTGGATGCGGACGGATCGGGAAAAGTTCGGGGAGCCGTCAGGCGGCCTTCTCGACCTCCAGGTCACGGGCCGCCCAGAGCAGGCGGACCCGCGCGATCTGGCCGTCGTCCTCCTCGAGCAGCCAGGTCGCCGACGGCGGGCAGTGGAACGGATCGTCCGCCGGGTTCAGGAAGTCGTGCTGCCAGATCGTGATGCCCTTCCCGGCGACGACACCGGCCAGCCGGTACCGGACCCCGTCGCGGTGATCGCTGTGCATCAGGCCGAACAAGCCGGGCAGGCCGTCGAGCAGCAGGTCGTTGGGCCAGACGAGGCGAGCGCGATCCGACCAGCGGTCCTGCACCGACGCCAGCGACGCCCCGCGCGGAATCGCCGAGAGGACGGCGGCCGCCTCCTCGGAGCGTTCCGCGGTCAACGCGGCGACGTCGGGATGCTTCGCCCCGGCGACCAGCGGGAGAAGGTCGGCCAGTTGCTTACGCGCCTCGTTCAGACGGCTGCGCACGGTGCCGACCGGGAGTCCGCACAGGGCGGCGATGTCGGCGTACGAGTTGGCGTCGGTGAACCAGCGCAGCAGGGCCACCGTCCGCACGGTCGGGCGGAGCTGGTCGAGGGCGGCCCAGAGCCAGTCGCGGGTGGCCGATCGTTCCAGGACCTGCGCGGGATCGTCCGCCTCGGCCGTGGCCTCGACCGAGCGCAGCCGATCCAGGGAGAGGCCCAGCGGGGTGGGTTGCCGCGAGCGCAGGATCATGCGGCAGTTGTTCCGGACGATCGCCTTCAGCCACGACCCCATCGCGCTGGGATCTCGCACCTGTCCGATGCGCGTGAGCGCGGTGGCGATCGCGTCCTGGCAGGCGTCTTCCGCCTCGGGGGTGGACCCGAGTATGGCGACGGCGACGGCTCGCATGCCGGCGTAGTGCTCGTCGAAGAGCTGCCCGAGGCTCTCCTGATCTCCGTTCTGGGCGGCGCGAACCAGTTCTGAGCTGGACAACGTACTGACAACTGCCTTCCGGAAGAGTGGGGGGAGCAATTCTACCCCCCACTGTGGATCATCGATCATTTTCGGACGAGCACCTCGTCGAGGGATTTCCGTGGCAGATCCGGGACGACACAGTCATCGGCCGCGTAGCCCACCGAAACAATTGCGAAAGCCGTCTCCGATCGGGGCCGCTGGAGCAGGTCGGCGAGGAATTTCGCGGGTGGCGGCGCGTGCACGAGCAGGCCCACACCGGCCAGGTGCAGCGTCATCGCCAGCATGCCGACCGCGATGCCCACCGATTCGCCGCTGTAGTAGTTCTGGTGCTCGGCACCGTGCTGCCCGACGCGGTGGCTCTGCCGGAACACGACGACGAGGTGCGAGGCCTCGGTGATGTGCGCCTTGACGAGCCGCAGTTCGTCCAGCCATTCGGACGTGACGGCGCCGGTGTAGGAGTAGCGCTCCTCGGCCTCGGCGGCGTCGCGAATCAACCCGCGCAGCTGGGGATCGGCGACCACCACGAAAGTCCAGGGCTGCTGGTTCGCGCCGCTCGGCGCGGTCGCGGCGACTTCGATCGCGTTGCGCAGGAGCTCGTCGGGGACCGGTTCCGGCGAGAAATAGCGGACGCTGCGACGTCTCCGCATCGCCTCCAGCAGACTCCGCGAGCGGTCGACCGCGTCGGCGGCCGGCAGGCGATCCGGCCGGTAGCGGAGTTGTTCTCGCGTCTCCATCGTCCGACTCCCGCCGTCTGGAATTCCGACTGTGGGAGGTACGACGATTTCCGGACGCCGAAGGTTCGCACTCGATCGGACGTCCCACAAGAGGGAATTGCCGCCGATTCTCTCGTCGCTCCACGCTGATCCGGCAATGTCGAGTCGGCAGGGAGACTGGATGGAAACCGACTATTCCGCGGCTCTCGAGGTCGCGGTCCGGCACGCTACCGAGTGGCTGGAGGGTCGTCGCGATCGTCGTATTCCGCCGCGGGCCGGCGTCGAAGAATTGATGAGGACGTTCGGCGGTGAGCTGTCCGCGCAGCCGGTGGCGGCCCGTCGGGTGCTGGATTTTCTCGGGCGGAACGCGCAACCCGGATTGATGGACATGCAGTCCGGACGCTTCTTCGGCTGGGTCGTCGGCGGAACGCTTCCGGTCGCGCTCGGCGCCGACTGGCTGACCAGTGCCTGGGATCAGAACACCACGCTGCGGTCGGCGACGCCGGCCACGGCTGCGCTGGAGGCGGTCGCGGCCCAGTGGTTGCTCGATCTGTTCGGGCTGCCTCGCGACGCCCACGCCGGATTCGTCACCGGGGCGACGATGGCCAACTTCACCGGCCTGGCCGCCGCTCGTCACCACGTCCTGGCCGAGCGCGGCTGGAACCTCTCCGAGCAGGGGCTGGCCGGGGCTCCTCCGGTCCGCGTCCTGGCCGGCGCCGAGCGTCACGACACGGTCGACCTCGCGCTTCGCTACCTCGGTCTGGGCCGGCCGACGCCGGTCGACGCGGACGCCCAGGGCCGGATCCGGATCGACGCGCTCTCCGAGGCGCTCGACGAGGCCGGTGACCGGCCGATCATCGTCTGCCTCCAGGCCGGGAACATGCACTCCGGCGCGTTCGATTCGTTCGCCGAGGCGATCGCGGTGGCCCACGCGCGCGGGGCGTGGGTGCACGTCGACGGCGCGTTCGGGCTGTGGGCGGCCGCGTCACCGCGGCTTCGGCACCTCGTCCGCGGTGTCGATGCGGCCGACTCCTGGGCCACGGACGCGCACAAGACGCTCAACGTGCCGTACGACTGCGGCGTCGCCATCGTCTCCCGGCGCTCGGCGATGCAGTCGGCCATGGGCATGAACTCCAGCTACCTGATCGACCCGGCCCGCGACGACGAGCCCCTCGACCCGTTGGCGGCGGTACCGGAGCTCTCCCGGCGGGCCCGCGGTGTCCCGGTCTGGGCCGCGCTCCGCGCGCTGGGCCGAGACGGCGTCGCCGCCCAGGTCGACGGCCTGGCCGGGCACGCGCGTGCGCTGGCCCGCGGTATCGCCTCGCTGCCCGGTGCCGAGATTCTCAACGACGTCGTGTTCACGCAGGTCAGCGCCGCGTTCGAGGACGACGCCCGGACCGCCGCGGTGACCGAGGCGCTGCTCGCCGCCGGCACTACCTGGATGTCGGGGTCGCGGTGGCACGACCGGACCGTCGTCCGGGTGTCGGTGAGCAACTGGTCGACCGACGACGGCGACGTCGCCGCCTCGCTCGACGCGATGCGCCTGGCGCTCGAGGCCACCGGCTGACGTCCGGCGCGGCCGGGGGGATCCAGCCGGGTGACGGAGGTCGAACCGGATCATCCGTGGGCCGACGCTTCCAGAGCTTCGCTCGGCGCCGCAGCGGGCCGCCGGAGCAGGGCCAGCACCAGAATTCCCCCGGCCAGCGCCGTTCCGGCCGCGACCACCAGCGTCGCGTTCAGCCCGTCGGCGAACCCGGCCGGCGAGCCGTGACCGTCGGCGATCCGGTCGGTGAACACGGTCCCGAAGACCGCGACGCCGAACGCGATCCCGAGCTGGCGGAACGTGTTGAGGGCCCCACCGGCCATCCCGCTGCGCTCGCGCGGGACCTCGGCCAGCAATGCCGAGGCGTTCGTGGGCAGCACGACGCCGACGCCGACGCCGGCCACGATCAGTCCGGGGATCAGGACCGCGCCGGTGCTGTCCGGGTCGATCCCGGCCTGCAGCAGGTCACCGGCGGCGATCAGGAGCAGCCCGAGGCCGACGGTCCAGCGCGGGGCGATGCGCTGCAGCAACCGACCGGCCGACGCGCCGACGACCAGGGCGGCGGCGGCCATCGGCAGGGCGCCGTACAGGCCGGCGTCGACCGGGCCGTTGCCGAGCACCTGCTGCAGCCAGACCGTGGTGAACGGCAGGTAGCCGAACGCGGCGGCCTGAGCCAGGAACGCGGCGACGATCAGCACCGCGAACGGCGCGCGGCGGAACAGCGTCAGATCGAGCATCGGGTGGTCCGAACGGACCTCGACGACGAAGAACAGGATCAGCCCCACCACTCCGGCGGCGAACGCCGCCAGGGTGAGCCCGTCGGTCCAGCTGACGTCGCCGGCGCGGATCAGGCCGTAGGTCACGGCGGCGGCCGCGAGCGTGAACGTGACCGTGCCGGGCAGGTCGAAGCGACCTCCGCCCGGCGCCCGGGACTCACTCACCCCGCGGACCGTGAACCAGACCGCGATCAGGCAGATCGGCAGGTTGACCAGGAACACCCAGCGCCAGCCGAGGTGCTCGGTCAGCAGACCGCCGGCGAGTGGTCCGGCCGCCGCGGCGGCGCCGTTGACCGCGCCCCAGATGCCGAAGGCGACGCCCCGGTCGCGGCCGTGGTAGGTGAAGTTGAGCAGGGCGGCGGTGCACGCGAACATGGCCGCGCCGCCGAGGCCCTGGAGGATCCGGGCCGCGATCAGGGCCTCCGCGTTCGGGGCGACCGCGCAGAGCAGCGAGGAGACCGCGAAGATCCCGATGCCGATCAGATACGTGCGGCGACGGCCGAACCGGTCGGCCAGCGAGCCGGCGCCGAGCACCAGGGCGGCCAGCGACAGGGCGTATCCGTCGAGGACCCACTGGAGGTCGGCGTAGTCCGCCCCGAAGTCGTCGGCGATCGCCGGCAGAGCGACGACGACGATGAGGACGTCGACCAGTAGGAGGAACGTGCCGAGACAGACAGCGATCAGGGGCGACCATTTGCGCATGCGCTGCAGGATGTCGGCTTCAGCCGTCTTTTTCGGAGCCAGGAGAACAGATCCTGCGGATCTCGACTTTCCCTAGGCTGATCCTGTGGAAATCGACGAGCTCGACCGGCAGTTGACGCACGCGCTGCGGATCAACGGCCGGGCCGGGTACCGGGAGATCGGCGCTGTGCTCGGGGTCTCCGACCAGACGGTCGCCCGGCGGTACCGCCGGCTGCGCGCCGAGGCCCGGCTGCGGGTGATCGGCCTGCCCAACCCGATCGAGCTGGGGTACGAGAGCTGGTTGATCCGCGTGCGCACCGCCCCGGACTCGGCGTTGCCGATCGCGGACGCGCTGGCCCGCCGCCCGGACACCGGCTGGGTGTCGATCACCTCGGGCGGCACCGAGATCGGCTGCGTCGTCCGGGTGCCGGCCGCGGTCGACCGGGAGACGCTGCTGCTGCAGAAGCTGCCCCGGACCCCGCGGGTGACGTCGGTCAGCGCGTACTGCGTCGTGCACCAGTTCGTCGGTGGGGCGGTCGGTCCGGACCTGCACGACGACGCGCTGACCGCCGAGCAGATCGCCGCGCTGAGCCGAGCCCGCGGCGCGGGTCGGACGGCGGCACGCCTCACCGCGGCGGACGCGCCACTGCTGGAGGCGCTCGCCCGGGACGGGCGGCTCAGCTATGCGGAGCTGGCCGCCGCGACCGGCTGGCCGGAGTCGACCGTCCGCCTCCGGGTGCTGGAGCTGTTCGACTCCGGGTCGCTCTACAGCGACGTGGAGATCGATCCGGAGCCGTACGGCTTCCGGGCCGCGGTCCTGCTCTGGCTGACGGTCAGCCCGTCCCGATTGGCGGCGGTCGGTGCGGCCCTGCGTGGGCACGAGGAGATCGTGTTCGCGGCGGCCACCACCGGTCCGACAAACCTGCAGGCCCTGGCGATCTGCCGGGACATGCCGACGTTCTACCGGTACCTGACCGAGGAACTGGGCGCGCTGGAGGGCGTGGAGCGGATCGAGTCCGAGCCGCTGCTACGCAACATCAAGCAACTCGGCACCGTCCTATGAGACAGTGGACATCGCCTGCGGCACCGGCGAGCCGGGCCTGACGCTGCTCGGCCGCTACCCGGGGCTGCAGCTGATCGGCATCGACGCTTCCGAGGCGACGGTCGCGATCGCGGCCCGCAAGGCGAGCGGGACCGGCGCACGGTACGACGTCATGAGCAGCGACCGGCTCGAGCTCGCCGACGAGAGCGTCGACGCCGTCGTGTCCCGATTCGGGCTGCTGTCCTTCGCGCCGGACCCGCGCGCCGAGGCCCGGGAAGTGGCTCGCGTGCTGCGGCCCGGCGGGGCCTTCAGCATCGCCACCTGGGACGCGGGCAGCAAGAACATCATCACGTACGCGCTCACGGTGAGCCTGCGCCCTTGGCTCGGCCCTCCCGTCCTCGCCGCGGTCGAGCGGTCGGAACACTTCGCCATGCCGGGCCGGCGGGAGCGGTGGCTGACCGAGGCCGGCCTGGCCGTGGCCGGCAGCGAGCTGTTCACCTGGTCGGTCGAGTTCGCCGGTGAGGAGGACCTGTGGGAGTTCGCCAATGATCCGGTCTTCCTCGGCACGGTCACCGGCGGACTCGATTCGGACCGGTTGGCCGAGGTCCGGCGGGGGCTGCTGGAGTTGCTCGCCGACTACCGGTCCGACGACGGCTCGTACGCCCTGCCCTACGCCTGCCGGGTGCTTTCAGGAGCTCGGCCGGCGTGACGCAGCGCCCGGGCCCTCGCCGCGGCCGCCAGGGCCTGCTCGCGGGCCAGCGCGGCCTGTCGGTGGTGCTTCGTCGCCCACGCTGACTCGGCGCGGGCTCGGGAGAGCGCGGTGGCTGCCCGCTCGGCCAACTCGTCGGCCCGTTCCGCTCCCCGCATCCCTCGATCAGGCCCGACGGCCGGGTCCCGATCAACAGAACCGGCACGATTGATTGCGCTCACGGGACAGTGCTCGCGTACCGTGGCTAGAACGCCGGGCAGTCGGTCCATCGACGTGTGCGGATGGAGTTGGTCGACGACATGGCGCAGGAAGCTGAATCCGTTCACGCGGTCCACCGGTTCCAGGTCTCGACGCAGCAGGAGTCGCAGACCGAGGAGTTCATCCGGCAGATGTTCGTCGGGAACCGGTTGCGGTTCCTGAGTGCGCCGGCCGGCGCGAGCTTCAGCGCCGACGTCGCTCAGGCCGGAGAGCTCGCGGTGAGCCGGATGCGGTCGAGCGTCGACTATTCGGCCCGCACCGATCCGTTCGATCACTTCCTGTTCTTCAGCATGGGCCACGGCCGGCTGAAGATGCGGAACGGCCGCCAGGAGTCGCTGGTGGCGTCCGGTGACGTCTCGTTCTACCCGTTGGACGTGCCCCTGGAGATGGACATGTTGGACATCGGGGCGCTGGTGGTGTCGAGGAACTGATCCGGACGGCGGCGATCGCCGCCGTGCACACGTTCCCCAACACGGCCATGAACGTGACCTACCAGGCCGGCGCCGGGTGGGCCGGACCGGCCGTGGTCCGGCGGGCCTGCGCCTACCTGCAGGAGCACGCGGAGCAGCCGATCTCCCTGGAGCAGCTGGCCGAGGCGGTGGGCACGAGCGCCCGCACCCTGCAGTCGACGTTCCGGCGCTACCTGCAGGTCACGCCGATGGGATACCTGCGGCGCGTCCGGCTGGAACGGGCCGCCGACGAACTACGGGCGGCCGACCCGGCCAGCGGCATCACGGTGGCGGCGGTGGGCCGGCGGTGGGGCTGGGCGAGCGCCAGGCAGTTCACCGCCGCGTTCCGGCGCCAGATCGGCGAGCTCCCCAGTCACACCTTGCGCTGGTAGGACGCGCTCCGGGTACGGACCAGGCCCTCGATCCCGCGCACGAACGTCTCGGCCACCAGCGTCGGGTCGAAGAGGCAGCCGGAGGCCATCGCGCCGTCCCGGAGCATGACGAAGTGCCGGGCGGCCGGCTCGGCGGTCTCCGGGTCGACGTCGGCCATCAGCCCGGTGAGCGTGTCCAGGAACCACTGCCGGTGGGCGATGATCTCCTGGTGGACGGGGTCGTCGTCGTCGGGGTACTCGGCGGCCGCGTTCAGGAACGCGCAGCCGCGGAAGCCCGGTGACTGGATCCCCTGGGCGATTCCGTGGGCGATGGCCAGGAGCGCGTCGACCGGTGCCGGGTTGGCCGCGATGGCCGCGTCCGTCGCGCTGCGGTCCATCTCGTGGACCTCGCGCAGGTACGTGAGCACGAGGTCCTTCTTGCCCGGGAAGTGCCGGTAGAAGGTGGCCCGGGTGATGGCCGCCTCGGCGATGATCCGGTCTACGCCGACCGAGTGGATGCCCTCGGCGTAGAAGATCCGCGTCGCGGTGCTCAGCAGCCGTCGACGCGCCTCGGAGGGCCGAACCCCGGTCTCGGACGTCATCCGATCATCGTAACGGGTAGAACGTTCGGTCTCTAGGCCTTGTGCTGGCGCTAGCCCCTCGCTTACTGTCGGTTGGACAGAACGTTCGTTCTACCTTCGGAAGGTTGTCATGGAGTACGACGTCATCGTGATCGGGGCCGGTCCGGTCGGCGAGAACGTGGCCGACCGGGTCGTCCAGGGCGGGCTGACCGCCGCCGTCGTCGAGCGGGAGCTGGTCGGAGGCGAGTGCTCCTACTGGGCCTGCATGCCGACGAAGGCGCTGCTGCGCAGCTCGTCCGCCCTGCGCGCGGCCCGGGACCTGCCGGGCGCGCGTGAGGCGGCCGTCGGCGATCTCGACGTGGCCGGAGTGCTCGCGCGCCGGGACTCCTTCGCGTCGAACTGGAAGGACGACGGGCAGGCGTCCTGGCTCGAGTCGGCCGGGATCGCGCTGTACCGGGGGCAGGGGCGGATCGCGGGCGAGCGCGTCGTCGAGGTGACCGGCGCGGACGGCACGACGAGCACGCTGACCGCGCGTCAGGCCGTCGTCGTCGCGACCGGCAGCAGCGCGCTGCTGCCGGACATCCCGGGCCTGCGCGAGGCCGAGCCGTGGACCAGTCGCGACGCGGCTTCCGCGAAGGCCGTTCCCGGCCGGCTGGTGATCCTCGGGGCCGGGGTCGTGGGGTCGGAGATGGCGACGGCGTTCGCCGCGCTCGGGTCCTCGGTCACGCTCCTGGCCCGGGACGGCGTGCTGCCGCTGGCCGAGCCGTTCGTCGGGGAGCGGGTCACCGAGTCGCTCCGAAAGGCCGGCGTGTCGGTCCGGTCCGGCGCCGAGGCCGTCGCCGTGCACCGCGACAGTGCCGGCACCGTCCACGTCGATACGGCCGACGGCGAGCGCATCGACGCCGACGAGGTCCTCGTCGCCATCGGACGGACACCGAACACGCTCGACCTCGGCCTGGAGAACCTCGGTCTGACGCCGGGTACCTGGCTGACCGTCGACGAGTCCCTGCGGGTGGTCGACGGGCTCTACGCGGCGGGCGACGTCAACCGGCGCGCGCTGCTGACCCACCAGGGCAAGTACCAGGCCCGGGCCCTGGGCGACGCGATCGTCGCGCGGGCCAAGGGCGAGCCGGTCGAGACCGGCCGGTGGGGGAGGCACGCGGTCACCGCCGACGAGCGGGCCGTGCCGCAGGTGGTCTTCACCGACCCGGAGGTCGCGTCGGTCGGTCTCACCGCGGCCGCCGCGGAGGCGGCCGGGCTGCGCACGAGGGTGGTCGACTACGACCTGGGCGCCGTGGCCGGCGCCGCCCTGCACGCCGACGGCTACCAGGGGCACGCCCGGATGGTGGTCGACGAGGACCGCCGGGTGATCGTCGGGGTGACGCTCGTCGGTCCGGACGTGGCCGAGCTGATCCACGCGGCCACGATCGCCGTCGTCGGCGAGGTTCCGCTCGACCGCCTCTGGCACGCCGTCCCCGCGTTCCCGACCGTCAGCGAGATCTGGCTGCGTCTCCTCGAGGCCTACGGGCGCTGACGGGCCAGCCGGGCCCGCGCGGCCAGCTCGGTGACCACCACGATCGCCACCGACTCGACCGCCAGCAGCCCGATCAGCACCAGCAGCTGGGTCGCGCCGGCCTCGACCGCGCTCCCGCCGCCGAGCAGGACGCCGACGAACGCGCCGGGCAGCGTCACGAGCCCGACCGTGCGGGTCTGGTCGAGGGCGGGCACCAGCGCCTGGCCGGCCGACGGGCGGCAGATCTCCAGCGCCGCGTCGCGGTCGGGAAAGCCCAGCGAGAGCGCCGCCTCGACCTCACCGTGCCGCGACTCGAGCTCGTCGAGCGCGCGTCGGCCGGCCAGCGAGGTGGCGGTCATCGCCCCGCCGATCAGGATGCCGGCGATCGGGACGATCGCGATCCCGGTCAGCGGCACCAGCCCGCCGGCGATCAGCCCGACGACGATCGGCAGGCTCCCGCCGGCGATCGGCACCGCCGCCCACAGGGCGGAGGTCACCCGCCGGGCCCGGGTGATCCGCTGTCCCGACGTCCAGGCCGCCGTGCCCACCATCGCGACGACGAACAGCGCGGTGAACCAGAGCGACGCGACGATCGCGGCGATGAGCAGCGACACCGCCCCGAGCTGGAGCGTCGCCCGGACGGCGGCGACCGGTATCTGCCGCCACGGCCCGAGTTGCCCCAGCCCGGCCACGACCGCGGCGACGAGCGTCAGGACGACCAGCGCGACCGCCAGCCGGGGCCCGACCTCCAGCATGGTCGACGACATCGGCCCAGCATGCCTGACGCGAATCGGGTTGTGAGGGGGCCTGACCGCGCGAGGGCCGGTTCGCGCGGTCAGGAGCTCTAGCGACCGCTGGTGATCTTCGGCCGGTCCTTGGCGCCGGAGACCAGCGAGACGCCGACCGCGGCCAGGCCGATCTGCGCGAACAGCTCGAGCCAGTCGACGCCCGGCGTGTCGGCGACCCCGAACACGCTCGCGACACCGGTTCCGAGCAGCGCCGCGACGATGCCGATGACCAGCGTCATCAGCAGGCCGACCCGCTGCTTGCCCGGCATCACCAGGCGCCCGACCGCACCGATGATCAATCCGACGAACAGAGCAGAGATGATTCCATCGATCTCCACGGCACTCTCCGAAAGACGAGGTTGGTGTCTTCCAGGGTCGGCCGGGAGGCGTCCGGAGGGCCATCGGGGATGCCCCTGGTGAAACCCTGGTCAGGACACCAGGCTCACCTCCGGGTAGCGCGGCGAGGTCCGGTCGAACAGGTGCCGGTCCTGGTTGCGCAGGTGCAGATCGAGGAACGCGCCGACGTAGGCCCGCTCGATCTCGACGACCCGGCGCCCGTCCAGCGTCCCGAACGCCTCGGTGAGGATCTCCGGCGTCACGCCGGGCAGCTTCGCCAGCGCGGGTCGCGCCAGGACGCCGTCGTGGAAGCTCAGGTGCTCGGTCCCGGCGACCTTGATCTGGCGGTGCCAGCCGCGCAGGTGGTCCTCGAACGTGCCCCAGGCCGGGGTGTTCTCCCGGGTCGTGCGCCCGGACGCGACCAGCAGGAACGGCTCGTCGAGCCCCTGGGTGACGACCGATCCGTAGGGGTTGCCGTCCAGGTTGATGCCGGCGACCACCCGCGGGTCCTCGAGCTCGACCTGGGCCGCGGTCGCGCCGCCCATCGAGTGCCCGACCATGCCGACCCTCGACAGCCGGAACGCGCCGGTGAGGCCGCGGGGGAGCGGTCGCTTCTCGGCGTCCGGATCGGAGCCGGCGTTCAGCGCGCCGAGCCGGTCGAGCACGAACCGGGCGTCGGCCACCCGGATCGCGACCGCCTCGGCCACGATCGCGTCCTCGTCCTGCGGGGACTTCTCGAGCAGCCCGGAGATCGTGTTCGGCTCGACCCGGCCGTCGGGGAACTCGACCGCGGTCGCGTCGTGGGAGTGGTCGATGGTCACGACCACGTAGCCGCGGCTCGCGAGGTCCTCGACCAGACCCGCGCTCGAGTTGCGCTCAGCGCCGTAGCCCGGCGAGAACAACACCACCGGGTGGCCGCCGGGTGCGTCCGCGACCGGCGCTCCCACCGCGCCGTGCGTTCGCACTGCTCCGAGCCCGGGGACGTCACTGGGCCGGCCGGAGAGCGTCACCGCGAAGTCGCGTCCGACCGGGCCGACCTCGTCGGGAGCCAGCCAGGGGGCGCGGGGGCGACCGGCGGAGTGTTTCGTGGGGTACCAGACGTTGATCATCACCTCGCGCGGGTGGTGCCCGGGGACCCAGGGGTCGGTGCGGGCGGGGTCGACGAGGTGCAGGGGGATCGTTCCGACGTCGTAGGGGCCGCTGGGGGCCGGGAGCACCAGTGGGCTCGAGTCCGCGGCGGGCGCGGTGGCCGCGGCGGGCGGGGTGGCCGCGGCGGGCGGGGTGGCCGCTAGGGCCGCTGGGGCGGCGGCGAGCACGGTCGCGAGCGTGCCGAGGGTGAGCGCGATTCTGGGTGCTTTGATTCGCATGGGCGCCGACGCTAGGTCGCTGACCAGCGCGTGCGCGTCTATCTACGGTCCAGTTCGTCCTCTGTCGCACGGCCGGGTCGCACCAGCCCGGCCTCGTACGCGACCACCACCGCCTGCACCCGATCCCGTGCCCCGAGCTTGGCCAGGATGCGGCCGACGTGGGTCTTCACGGTGCCGGTCGAGACGATCAGTCGCTCGGCGATCTCGGCGTTGGACCGCCCCCGCGCCATCGCGACCAGCACGTCGCGTTCCCGGTCGGTGAGCGTCGCGACCGCCGCGGCCGCGGCCGGGTCGGACGCCGGGGCCAGCGTGTCGAGCAGCCGCCTGGTCGTCGAGGGGGCGATCACCGCGTCCCCGGCGTGGACGGTCCGGAGCGAGGCCAGCATGTCCTCCGGCGAGCCGTCCTTGAGCAGGAAACCGCTGGCACCGGCCCGGATCGCGTCCAGCGCCGACTCGTCCACGTCGTACGTCGTCAGGACGACGACCTTGGGCGGGTCGAGCAGCGCGGTGATCCGCCGGGTGGCCTCGATGCCGTCGAGGATCGGCATCCGGACGTCCATCAGCACGATGTCCGGGCGCAGACGGCGGGCCTCGGCGACCGCGGCCCGTCCGTCGCCGACCTCGCCGACGACGGTCAGGTCGGGCTGCGACTCGATGACCAGGCGGAACCCGGCCCGGACGAGCAGCTGGTCGTCGACCAGGAGGATGGAGATCGGCGGCCGGGCGGGGCCCGGCGGCCGGGCGGGGACCGGGGTCATGTCGCGTGCGCCCCCGGCCCGTTGGCGACCAGCGTGATCCGGCGCTGGGCGTCCTTCTGCTCCTCGATCCGCAGCGTGTAGGCCTCCGAGCGGCTGACCGTGACCCCGCGCTCGGCCAGCCAGGCGACCGCGCTCGGGACGTTGTCGCTGCCGACGCGGCTGAACGCGTACCGGATCGCGTCGCGCTTGTTCGACAGGCCGTGCAGGGTGTCGAGGTCCTCGGCGAACTCCGCGTCGCTGGGGTGCATGGGGATCGTGGCCGTGGGGTGCCCGTCCTCTCGGAGTTGGACACCGCCGTCGGGGGCGTGTCCGTTCGGGGCGTAGCCGTCGGGGGCGTAGCCGTCCGGGGTGTGGCCGTTCAGGGGGGCGCCGTCCGGGGCGAGGTGGCCGCGGCCGAACGCGGTCCGGGTGAGCACGGCGCGGGCCAGCGCGGCGCGCTGGTGCTCGGCCGTCGGCCCCGAGAAGGACGGCTCCGGCGAAGCCGGTGCTCCTTCGTGGGCGTCGTGGACCGGGTGGGGCTGGGGGGTGCTCCGGGCCAGCTCGCTCCGGAGGTGCTCGGCGAGCACCTGGCCCGGACGACGGGCCTCCGGGAGCTCCGGCCCAGGAGCGCCGGGCATCGCCCGGAGGCCCTCCGGGCCGCCCGGGTCGATTGCCTGCTCCTGGGGCCCCCGCTGCGCGGGCACGAAGGGCCGGGCCTCCAAGGGCGGCGTGGGCGCGACCGGAGCGGGCTCGCTCGGGTGCGAGACGCCCGGAGACAGCGACTGGCTGATCCGATCGGCCCAGCCCGCATAGTCGGCCCGGGCCTCGATCTCGGTGGCGAGCCGGTCCATGTCGTACGTGCTCGCGGCGATCTGCGCGTGCAACGGGTTGGTGTGGTCGGCGCGGATGATCTGCTCGACGACCGCGGCGATCGCCTTGCGCCGGGTCGCCGTCCGGGCGTCCTCCCGGGCCGCGGCCAGGCTGTCGTGCAGGCCCAGGTCACGCTCCATCGCCAGCGCACGGGCCCGGCGGGTCAGCGCCGGCTCGCGCAACCACTGCATGAGCCCGTACACCGGCGTCGTCCGAGCCATGTGGCCGGATTCGCGCAGGGCGTCACGTCGGCGTGCGCCGCTGTGGGCGAGCCAGAGCGCGTACGCGAAGCCCGACAGGCCCGCGAAACCGAACGCGAGGTAGGGCTGATCGGCATGGCCGATCAGGTTGAAGACGATCGCCACGACGGCGGCCGCCGCGCTCATCACGCGGTAGGCGGTCGCGGACTCGCCGAGCCGCCGACGCGAGTCGGCCAACGCCGACGTCGCGACGCCGCCGAGCTCGAGCACACCGACCGCCGGTGTCACCAGCGCGATGCGGGCCGAGGTCGGCAGCGTGTCCGGCCAGGGAATGTGGTCGACGGCCGCCCAGACCTGGCCGACCAGAGCCGCCGCAGCTGCGGCGGTGTAGAACGCGTAGGCCACCCGATCTGGTGTGCGGCTGGATAACGCCATCGCTCCGTACTCCTCCCGGTAGCCGGGTAGTAGCCCGGGCAACCGCGGCCGATCTTGCCTCGCCAGCCACAGGAGCGAAAAATCGACACGCACAGGGCCATCCGTTCGGCGGAGAGTCCCAACTAACCGGACGAAATCCGTGCCGCGGCAGCAGCCGGAGCGTTCCCAGTCGACTACGCCGAGTAGCCGCTCCTCTGTGGCGATTGACACCGCGCCGACCCGGGCACCGTCCTTCTTGGAATGTTGAGGAGTGCCATGAGGAGTGCTGCGTGAAGATCGGCATCGGTATCCCCAACCAGGGTTCGGACCTGGACCCGAAAATCATCCCCGAGTGGTCGCGGCGCGCGGAGGCGGCCGGATTCTCGTCGCTGGCCACGGCGGGACGGATCGCCTACCCCGGCGTCATGGACACGGTGGCGCTAGCGGCGGCGGCCGGAGCCACCAGCACGATCGAGCTGTTCAGCGGCGTGCTGATCGGTCCGGCCTGGCCGGCGACGCTGCTGGCCAAGGAGCTGGCCGGCGTCGACGGCGTCTCCGGAGGCCGGCTGACGCTGGGCATCGGCCTCGGCGGCCGAGCCGACGACTTCGTGGTCGACGGGCTGCCGATGAACGGCCTCGGCCAGCGGCTCGACGACGACCTGCAGACGTACTTCGACGTGTGGGACGGGAAGGAGTTCGAGGGCAGCCCCAACCCCGGCGTCCCGGCCGGCGCCCGCCGGCTACCGCTGCTGTTCGGCGGCGCCGCTCCGGCGACGTTCGAGCGGGCGGCCCGGGTGGGCGAGGGTTACGTGGGCGCCGCGGTCCCCGCCCCCTACGTCGCACCCGCCTTCGACCAGATGCGAACCGCCTGGAAGCAGGCCGGTCGCGACGGCGACCCGCAGCTGCGGGCCATCGCCTACTTCGCCATGGGCGACCCGGAGGTCGCTCGGCGGAAGGTCGAGGAGTACTACGCGGTCACGCCCGAGTTCGGGCAGGCGGTCCTCACCGGCATCGCCTACGGCCCGGAGGGGGTGCGGGAGCTCCTCAGGTCGTTCGAGGACATCGGCACGGACGAGCTCATCCTCAACCCGTCGACGGCGGACCTGGACGAGATCGAGCGCCTGGCCGAGGTTGCGCTGTAGGGGAGCCCGGCGGGCGACCGGGATCGAGGAGTCGGCAAGTCGGGGTCCGTCGACCGGCACGATGGCCAGGTCGAGGCGGTCGAAGCGCTGCGGGATCTCGTCGAGTTCCGGGCCGGGAACGGCGGATTCACTGGGCTGCTCCACCATTCCGGGAAGCACCTGCCGAACGGCGGCGACCCCGCGCCGCGCTTAGCGCGGGTTGCGGGCCATGAGGGCGACGTCGAACCCTTCGGCGGCTCCGATCGCGGCCCATCGGTGGACGGCGCCGACGATGGCGATGGAGCTCAACGCGGTTCCGGGCCGTGGTACTCGGGCTCGGCTTCGCGCTGATCCGGTTCGTTCCCGGCGGACCGGAGACCGATGATGAGGGTGTCGATCAAATACGAAAAGCTGCGGTCGACGTCACGGGCTAGGCCGAAGCCGCCGCCCGCCTCGAGCGTGACGTAACCGTGGAGCGTGGCGCGTAGGGCGCGGGCGGCGTCGACGACACGTGCGCCGGGCAGGTCGAAGCCGGCGAAGACGTCGTAGAGCAGCCGAAGGCCGTCGTTGGTGACCTGGCGGTCTTCGTCGTCGTCGTTCGACGCCGCGCGGACGGTGGTGGCGTAACGACCGGGATGATCGCGGGCCCAGCCGCGCCAAGCGTCGGCGAACGCGTGGATCGCATCCGGGCCGGACTTTCCGGCGGTGGCGCGGGCCAGCACGTAGCCGATTTCGCGTCGGGCTTCGATCGAGATGCCGCGGTGCAGGGCGTCCAACGATTGGATGTGTTTGTAGAGCGAGGGCGCCTTCACTCCGAGTCGATCGGCGACCAGGCCCATCGTGAGGTTGGCCAAGCCGACCTCGTCGGCGAGATCCGCGCCGGCCGCGATGACCGTGGCCGGGCCGAGGCCCGCTCTAGGCACGGGCGGTCGTCTTCAGGAAGGGGAGCATCAGGGCCAGCGTCTCCTCGGGGTACTGGGCGTGCGGGTAGTGTCCCGCGCCCTCGATCATCTCCAACTGGCCCCGCCCGACCGGTAGTGCGGCCACGATTGCTTCGCCCTCGGCGCGCGGGTCGGCCCAGTCCGGGTCGAGCGAGCCTTCGATGATCAGCGCCGGGCAACGGACGTTCTCGAGCTGCGCTCCGGCGTCGGCCGGCGACGACTTCATCATCCCCTGCAGTGCCTTCATCCGGCCGGGCTCACGCAGCATGGTCGCGACCTTCGCCAGGTGGGCGGTCCAGTCGGCGGGCTTGCGCCCGGGGTAGGCCAGGTCGAGGTACTTGCTCCAACCGGAGTGGCTGCCCATCATCGTGGCGCCGAGGCGGATCGTGCCTTTGCGGTAGGCGCTGTTCCTGAAGTCGCCGACCTTGATCGCTTGGGCCCGGGTGAAGGGCGCCAGCTCGATGATCCCCGTGATGACGTCGGGCGCCTGCGCGGCGGCGATCGTGGCGGCACCACCGGAGATCGAGTGCCCGACCAGCACGGCCGGGCCACCGAGGTGCCGGATCACGGCGATGAGGTCACCGGCGATGTCGGTGCGGGTGTACGACGGCCAGGTCGGGCTGGACTCCCCGGCGCCGCGCAGGTCGACGGTGGCGACCCGGTAGCCGGCGGCCACCAGGCCCGGCGTGATGAACCGGTACGCGTCGCGCGCGTTCCCCATGCCCGGGGCCAGGACGACCAGCGGGTCGGCGCCGGTCACGTCGTACGCGATCGTGCCGCCGTCGACGGTCAGGAACTCGGTCATCGCGCTCTCCTCGGTTAGCTATTCGCTTTAGCCAAAAGCTATAGTCATTAGCTAACGCCGTCAAGTGGATCCACGGGAGCACCATGAGCGAGTCCGAAAACGCGACGATCGAACGGCACGCGAGCTGGGCCGAGCTGTTCTTCGACCTCGTCGTCGTGGCGGGAGTGGCCGCCTTGGCGCACGTGCTCGGGTCCGACCTCGACGCGGCCGCGCTCGGTCTCTACGCGCTGCTGTTCCTGGTCTTCTGGCTGTCCTGGACGACGTTCATGCTGTACGGCAACGTCGCAGCGGGACGGACTCGCGTGATACGGCTGCTGGTCGGGATGTTCGGCCTGGGGACGATGGTCGCCTCGGTTCCGGGCGTGGCCCACGCGGTGCTCGAGCACGACGAGGGCGTTCGTGCGCTGAACGTCTTCGCCATCGGGTACGTCGCCACGCGTATCTACGGCTCCCAGTCGTGGCCTGGACCTACTGCTGGTTCTGGTCGTATCCGGAGAGAAGTTGTTCGGTCGGCTTCGTACCGGCGGGGTGGGGCCGGCCCTCCATGGGGTGTCGGTCGACCCGGCCCACCTGTCCGAGCGGCTCGGTCTCTTCGTCATCATCATGCTGGGCGAATCGGTTCTCCAGATCATCGACGCGGCCGCCGAGGCGGAGTACACCGTGGGTCTGTTGGCTGCGGGGATCGCCTCGTTCGCGCTCCTGGCCGGCATGTTCGGCCTGTCCTTCGTCTACGGCTACGCCGGCCTGCCGCATCTCCGCGCCGGCCGCATTCCGACCCGCGCTGCACTGGGCTTGCACTGCCTGGTCAGCGGCGTGATCGCCACCGTCGCCGTCTCGCTCGCCGCGGTGGTCGAGCACGGCGATGAGGCGCTGTCCGACGGAAGCCGCTGGCTGCTGTGCGGAGCGCTGGCGACCTACTTCGCGCTCGGTGTGGCTACCGGTGTCGCCAGCCGTAGCGCCGATCTTCAGCGCACGGTCTCGCGGATCGTCACCGGCATCGTGATCCCTCTGGTGCTGGGCCTGTTCGCCGCCGGGATGAGCGGCCGGACCCTGGCGGTCTGTCTCGCGTCGGTGCTCCTCGCGCACCTCTACTTCGAGCGACGTCTCCAACCGATCGAGAGCCGCGTCTAGCGCGATTCCACGTCGCTCATATAGGCGTGCATGGTCGAGCGGAGGCGGCCGGTGATCGACGCGATGCGGCCCAGGTCGGCGGGGGAGTACTCGCTGAGTACGGCGTCGAGCAGTCGGCCGAGCGGTTCGTAGAAGTCGGCGGCTGCGGCATGGATGCCGGGTGTCGAGCGCAATGTGACGATGCGCCGGTCGCTGTGCTCCCGGGTCCGCACGACGTGACCCGCCTGTTCGAGCCGGTTCAGCAGGATCGAGGTCGCACCGGTGGTGAGGCCGATCCGTTCGGCGAGGCGTGCGGGCGTCAACGGCTGATCTCGCTCTTCGGCGTTGATGATCTCCACGATCGCCACCGCATCGGTGCCGTGCATGCGCATGCTCCGCGCGAACAGGCGACCCAGTGTGCCTGACCTCCCGTGACGGCACCCGGATCGGCTACCAGCGCCGAGGTGACGGGCCAGGGCTGGTGCTGGTCCAGGGCGCGATGGGCACCGCCTACAACTACACAGATCTCGCGACGGCCCTGGCGTCGAACTTCACCGTCTACACGCCCGACCGCCGCGGCCGCGGCCTCAGTCCGAGGCCCTACGACGACGAACACGACGTCGCCCGTGACGTCGAGGACGTGGACGCGATGCTGGCCGAAGCCGACACCGGATACGTGTTCGGCCTCAGCTCCGGAGCCATCATCACCTTGGAAGCGGCGAGAACCCTGCCCCGGGTCACCCGGGCCGCGGTGTACGAACCGCCGTTCTACCGCGACGGCATCTCCCACAACGGCATCCGGCAGCTCGGCGCCGACATCGAACACGGCCATCTGGCGGCCGCGCTCGCGGGTTCGCTGCGCACCGCCGGGACTGCGCCGGCCGCGCTGAGGATGCTTCCCGGGCCCGCCGCGCGTCTGCTCGCCGCCGCCGTGCTCAGTGTCGACGCCCGCAAGCGCGGTCCGGCCCCGAAGCTTCGCGACCTGCTTCCTGGCATCCGCTACGACTTCAACGTCGTCGGCGGTATGGACGGAAAAATGGCGTCGTTCGGCTCCGTCGACAAGCCCATGTTGCTGCTCAGCGGCACGAAGAGCCCCGAGTTCCTCCAGCAGGCCATCCGCGATCTGGCCGGCGTCCTACCCCGGGCGACGCATATCGAGTTCGACGGCCTCGACCACGCCGGTTCCTGGAACACCGGCCGCCCGGATCTCGTCGCGGCCGCCCTACGCGACTTCTTCGCCTGAGGAGACGACATGCGCCTCAACCACATCAACCTCTGCGCCAGCGACGTCACCGCGCTCACGGACAAACTCGTCGCGCACTTCGGCTACCGGTTGATCGACTCGGGTCGTTCGTCCTTCGGGCCAGCCGGCGACTTCGCTGCGGTCGTCGGGAAGGACGGCTCCGAGTTCGTCATCACCCAGATCGATCCGGTACCGGAGGGCGGGTCCGCGTACCCCGAAGGTTTCCACTTCGGCCTCATCCAGGATTCCCGTGCGGCCGTGTACGACAAGCACGCCGAGCTGGTGGCGGCCGGCCTGAACCCCGGCGACATCAGCGACGGATTCCAGGTGTGTGGAGCGACGTGGACCGCGTTCTACTGCCCCCTCGGTGACGGTCTGGAAGTCGAGGTGAACTACCGGACTCCGTCCGCCCTGCTCGACGCCCCACTGCTTCTGGCGTAAAGGCGCGAGCATCTCCGAGCACCCAGACGCGGAACGGCCCGCTACCAGCGTTTCCGCTGGTAGCGGGCCGTTCGTACTGCGTGTGGCGGGTGAAGGATTCGAACCTTCGTAGGCTGAGCCGACGGATTTACAGGGCGTGGCGGTCCTTCAGCCTGCACCCCATTGACCTGCTGTTTCGCGGCGACTGCGCACATCATCGTGCGGTGTGGTCCGTGGTGCGTCCGTGGCTCGGAATTCACCCCCGGTGACGCTCATTGTGGTGCGGGCGCCGCCTGATCGAGCGGCACCGCTGTGCTGACGGCTTTGGTGGACGACCCCGGTACGAGGTGGATTACGTCGGAGTCAGGCTGCCCAGTCCGAATCCGCGCGGACTCGTAGTGGGTCTGGCGGGCCATGTTGAGGTGTATCTCTTGGCCATCGAGTTCGACTGTCAGTGGGGCTGTGCCCCCGAAGCTGAACTCCGGGCCTGCGGACTCGAGCAGCGCCGCCGACGCTGTGTCGGTGGTGACCTCGCTCCAGTCTTCCTCGATCTGTTCGCCGCGAAGCAGGCCGGCGATGTTGAAAATCTTCTGCCGTTGGGGCGGTGTCATCGTCGTGACGTCCGGCACGGTGATGCGGTGGTAGGTGTGCTCCTGGATCGTGGTGAGGGCTTCCAGGAAGGCGACGTGCCATCGCGCGAGTGAGGCTTCGGCGTCGTCGCGCTCCAGCTCCCATCCGCCGGTGATAGGCAGGCCGCCACGGACGGCCAGCTCGATTACGCGACCGGTCCGAAGTTCCGCAGTAGCTCGAACGGCGGGGAGGACTTCGGCTGGCGTTTTGCCTTTCAAGCCGCTGGTCCGCAGCCGGAATTCGGCGTCGGAGTCCCCGCCAAAGGTGAACTCGACGTTCAGCACCTGGGCGCGGTCCGAGGCAGACACCCAGACGCCGCTCCCGGCCTGTCCGCGGCTGGAGCTGACATGTTCCAGCTCGAGTTCTGCCGCCTTCTGTCCGTTCGGTTCCCGGATCCGGAGGCAGAGGTCGGGCAGACCCGTCTTGGGCTGGGGCACGGAGAGGAAGCTGAAGGTCGCGGGGCCGCCGGTCTGGGGTACGCCGGGTGGCCCGCTGATCGCGGTGATCGTGCCGGGGACGTCGGAGAAGGGTGTGCCGAACTGCCGGAAGCGGTGGATCGCGTTGGCGGTCGAGGTTCCAGGGTCGGCTTCCAGGCGGACGTCTGCGGTGATCGGGCGGAGCTTCACCGACTCAGCGCAGCGCGGGAGCAGGCGCATCTCCCGGTAGTGCTCGTCGTCGATCTGGGCGTATTGGATGAACGCCGCCCGCGTCTCGCCGAGCCGCGTCGAGTCCAGGGGCAGGTTTTCCACCCAGCCGGTGCGGATGTCGATCTCGTACCGGTAGAACGGGTCCACCTCGTCGAGGCTCCTGGCCAGCTTCTCCTGCCGGGAAGCGATAGCCGACAGCAGGCTCTCGGAGGCGCCGTCACCCGGGAGCGGCCGTACGCCGTCGAGCAGGTCGGCCATCAGCCGGTGCCAGTGCTGGGCGCCGTCGCCGAAGAAGTAGTCGACCAGCGGGTAATTGTTGCCCGCCAGGCCGTCCAGCGCCCCGCGGTCCATCCAGTGGGTCTCAAGGCCCGTCGGCTCGGTGAGCGCGTCGAGCCAGTCCAGCCGCTCGTTGGATGGGTTCAACGGCGTCACCAGCGTCCACGACCGCACTTTCAAGATGGGCAGGGTCTGGTCGACGAACGTCTGCCAGGACTTCTTTACTTCCTTTTCCTGCGTGGAGTCCAGCGGCCGGGTGTAACGCTTGACCTGGTAGATGTCGAAGCCGTCCGGGTTCCACACGCGGACGTCGACGCCGCGGTCCCCCTGAGATGGGGTGATCAGGTTGCCGTGCGGATACTTCAACAGCAGGAGCGCTGCGACGAACTCCTCGACCTTCTCGCCGGGTTCGCGCTCCCAGTTGACCGTTGCCACAGCTCTTAGCCACCAGACTCTCTGTTAGTGATGTGTTGAAGGTTGGGCACCCCGCCGCGGACGATCTCGGATCGAGGCGCGGCTATCGAACGTCGCTGAGCCGCCATGAGCTCAGCTCATGGAGTTGGCTTCGGCGGTCCACCTGTCGAGGCTCTCGGAATGAAGGAAATGTTCGCGGCCGTCGCGGAAGCGGTGGCCCGCGAGGGCCTTCGTCCCGTAGTCGCGGAGGCGCTCGGTCTCACTCGTGGTGAAGCCCTGCGCGAGTGCCCACGCGCACAGCTGATCGACGTCGAACCGGTGACCGCCGCGGACCAGAGTCGTCAGGGTCTCGATCGCCAGACCCTTGTCGGTGTGGCCGGCCAAGCCGTTCGCGTGGTTCACCAGGCTGGCGAGGTGCCGCATAGCGACGACCACGACCGAGGGTAGATCGGCGTCATAGCTGGTCAGTGGCATACCGGCGGTCAGGTCGGTCGCATGATGTGCGGCCAGCCACGCCCGCTGGTACGGGGCGTCGCCCCACTCGAGGACACACGCGGCAGTCACGGTGCCGCCGAGCCTCTGGCTCAGGAGACCCAGCATGGATTCGGTGGGCCAGCACACGAGGAGCGGGCCGCCGCGCCAGTCGGCTTGATGCCAGGTTCGTCCGGTGACCACCGGTACCCCGGGTAGGGCCCGCTCCAGCGCGGGGTTGTTCTCGTAGTTCGATTTCTGCGGGACGAATACCGCCGGGCGGCCCAGCTGTTCGCGCAGCCAGGCCGCGCCGGTCGCAACGTGTCGCTCGACGTCGCCGTCGGCCCAGGGGACGAACGCAAGGTCCGCTGCGCGCAGTCCAGATGTCATAGGCCTGCACGCTACGTAAGGGGTACGACGAAACGGCTCACCGCCGGAAGCGTTCCCGGTGACCTGCCACGAGCAGCCGGTCCACTGTGGAGTCATTCACCGCCGCGGTATCTATAAAGCGGCCACCCGTCGGTGGGTCGCTGGAGTGCGACCGCGCGACGGATGGCCGCGCGCCGACGCTATTGGCTGCGACGCTGCGTCGTCCTGGACGCGCGATCAGCGCGCTGACGCGAGCGCCGCGACGCGGTGATACGGGAGCGAACGTCCGGCCGGCAGCGGAGCCGACCGTGGTCGCTCATCGTCCGGCTCGCGCCGAGCAGCAGGTCCGCGGTCGCGGCGGCGGCGGCGAACTGGGCGTCGGGCAGCACGGTGGTGTAGGTATCGGCGGTCAACGTGATGCTGGCGTGCCCGAGCTGGTCCTGGATGGTCTTCAGATCCGCGCCCGCGGCGTGAGCCAGGGTCGCGGCGCCGTGCCGGAGGTCGTGGAGCCGGACGGGTGGCAGTCCGGAGTCTGCGACGAGGTCGGCGAAGCGGTGGGTGACATAGTTCGGCGCGAGCGGCTGTCCGTCGAAGCGGGTGAAGACGTACCCGGTCTCGTTCCATCGGGCTCCGACGGTGAGTCGTTCGGTGTGCTGGCGTGAGCGGTGGGCGCGCAGCGTCCGGATCGTGGACTGGTCGAGCGCGACAACACGCCGGCTGGCTTTGCTCTTGGGCGGCCCGGTGACGATCTTTCCGCCCACTTCGGTGCGTTGCTGGGTGATGTGGATCTGTCCGGTGTCGAGGTCGACGTCGCACCACCGCAGCCCGATGCCTTCGCCGCGGCGCAGTCCGCGGAGGGCGTAGAGGTGCCAGAGGGGGTAGAGTCGGTCGTTGCGGATGCTGCGCAGGAAGCGGGCGAGCTGGTCCGCGGTCCAGACCATGACCTTCTCCCGGACGCCATCGCGGTGCCAGGCCTCGATGCGAGCCGGGGTCCACAGCACCGGATGGGGCCGGTCGGCGGGCGGCAGTTCGACGTGGCGTGCGGGGTTGTCGGTGAGCAGGCCCTGCCGGACGGCGCTCTTGAGCGCGCCGCGCAGGGTGGCGTGGATGCGCTGGATGGTCGCGGCGCTCAACGGTTGTCCGTACCGGTTGCGGCGTTTCCGGAAGCCCGCGTAGGCGGTGGCGATGTCGGTGACGGTCAGGCGGTGGAGTGGGATGCGGCCGAGGGCGGGGATGAGGAACGAGTCGCAGTGCTGGGTGTAGCTGATCAGGGTGCTGGGCCGGATCGAGGTGCGGGTCGTCAGCCAGTGCCGCAACCAGCTTTCGACGGTCCAGGCCGCCTGGTCGGGGTGGAACGATTGGGCGCGGAGGAGGGCCAGCGCGGCTCGTGCCTTCTTCTCCGAGGTGAAGCCGCCGCGGCGGACCTGACGGCGTTGGCCGGTGAGGTCGGTGACGCGGATGTCGAAGTGCCAGTTGCCGTGCCCGCGTTCGGACAACAGCGGGCACTCCCGGTCGCGGCGCGCGCCGCACGAACATGCCTTGAAAATGACACCTTGTTGCTTGGTCATCGTGTCCCCGATAGTTTCAGCGGGTCAGGTCGGGCGCCTGACCTCTAGGACTGCGATCACCTCCTCGGTCGCCGCCGCGGAATCCTTCGCATGTATTCGCTCGGTACGGAAAACCCCGGCCGCCCGTAGTGTCGATCTCCGAATTGACAAACGTGATCGGCCCGGCAGCGGCAATTTCTGCCACCGCGCTCCGACCCAGAGATAGTGCAAGACGAGCCGTTGCAAATCGCGCCCGCTGCAGAAGGCGCCCTCGCCGGACGACCAGGTATGGCGCGCGCCATGTGACTCCTGCGCCTACGGAGCATCCGGCAGTAAGCTCGACCGCGCCGAGCAGCGTCCCGGCCCCGTGGGGGTGTGGTGCTATGCAGCCCACCGGCCGGCCGATGGCTGGTTCAGCGCGACGGTCGGTAGCAGGAGTGGGCGATCGACTGAAGCATTCGAGCGCGAGCGCTTCTTTCTGACTACTCACAGTCGCCGACGTGTATTACTGAGAACACGCATATAATGAGCGCATGCTCAGTCCAGGCTCGGACGTTCAGCTGAGGAAAAGTAGGGCGTCGGGCGTCTCCTCTGCTTCAGTCCGAGAACACAACGCATTGTCGGTAATTGCGATTCTGCGCGAGCACGGGCCAGCGAGCAGAGCAGATCTAGTCCGACGCTCGGGCCTCACGAGGCCTACGGTCGATGCGATCGTCGAATCCCTGCTGGCGGACGCGGTCGTCGCCCACACCGGTAATCAGACCGTTCCGCCCGGCGCCAAAGGACGACCCGGCCAGCTGCTTGGATTCAACGCCGGGCGTAATACGGCTGTGGTGTGCCGGTCGCGGCGGGACCGGTTGGAGATCCGCTTGACGGATGCGCTCGGCTACACTCTCGCCGAAGTGGCAGCACCTATCGACCACACCCCCGAAGCGTTTTTTCGTGAAGCCGCAGAGCACATTAGCCATCTCGTGTCCACTGTGCCCGGCGCTGGACCGGTCGCTGCAGCCAGCGTCCTGATCCCGGGACTGATCAACCGCCGCACCGGGGCGTCCATCTCCCACCCGCCCTGGGGCTGGGCCGATGTGCCGGTCCAGGCCGCGCTCAGCAAGCACCTACAGATTCCCGTGACAGTGCTCAACCACGCGTCTGCGGCCGTCGTCGGAGAGGTCGCCCATGGTGCAGGGTACGGGCATGAGGACGTCCTGATGGTGCTACTCGACTTCGGAGTCGGGGTCGGGGTCCTCACCGGGGGCGCGCTCCTGAGAGGCGCGGACGGTGCTGTCGGAGAACTTGGGCACAGCCGGGTCGAGCGCCCTGGGCGGCTGTGTGTCTGTGGCCGGTCCGGTTGCCTGGAGACGGTGGCGTCCGGACGGTTCATCCAGGAAGAGGCAGTGCGGATAGGCGGGGAAAGCAGCGCTGGTAGGACGCTCGCTGAGCTGTCCGCGTTGTCCGACAGACGCGTCGACCTGATGCTGGCGGGCGCCGCAGACAGACTTGGGCTGGCGGTCTCGGGATTGGTGAATGTTCTCAACCCGAGCATAGTGATTCTGGGTGGAACAGAATTTGCCGCCGGGGCGGAAAGATTTTTTGATTCTTTCCGGCGGAGCGTGCAAGAAAACTCGTTGCCCGCCAATGCGGCCAATCTGGAATTCGCACTGGCGGGTAAGGATTCGGAATGGTCGGGCGCGACCCATGCCGCTCTGGAACATATGCCAGCTCGGCTCCGGCCGCGGCAGAGCTTCGGGATATGAGCGGCTCGCGTCGTCGCCGCGGCGCGATCGCGCCGCCCCTCCAGGTTCGGGCGGGCGGCGCGGGGCATGACACCGTTAGCGCTCGCGCGGATCCAGGTGAGCGAAAATCACGATCCGTGCTCTTTGATCGGGGTCCGCTGCGAGTTCTTCGCCGGGGCTAAGTCGACCGCTGGACACCGTCTTGCCGCTTCGAGGGTCGACGACCCGGTAGTCGGGCGGCGTCTGCCGGTCCTGGAGCAGCCGCAGGATTTCGCCGCTCTCCTGGTAAACGATGTGCAGTACGCCAGGCACGCGCAGGCTCCGCGGGCTGAGGAAGGTTTCCCAGTCCGGTTGCATGTCGGTGGTCGGGAGCCCAGTGAGGATCTGGCCGACCAGCCCGACGTACGTTGAGCCCTCTCGGTCGAGGGCGTCGAGCCAGCTTCCCGACGGTGCGAGGAAGTATTCGGCGTGGCCGGGCTCGCCGTCGCGGAGCACCCACTGCCAGATGTTCGCGGCACCGTAGACCACGCCCATCGTCGACCCGGCGCAGAGGTTGCTCCACGCCTCGTGGCCCTGCCACCAACCGGCCGCGAGGTCCTCGTCGCGAGTCTGCTCGTAGCTCGGTTCGCCGTTGGCGACCGCTTTCACCGGCCGGTTGCGCCACAGGTCGGCGACGCGTTCGGGGACGTGCTCGCCGCCATGACCGGTCTGGCACCACTGGAAGTCCAGCCAGCCGGCGCCCTGGTGAGCGTCGGCACGGGCGTGCGGGCGGTAGTGGATGCCGGTCGGCTGGCCGTAGCAGTCCCAGTCGTGCACCTCACGGCCGGCGGCCTCGATCTGCGGCTCGGTTCCGGCGCCGTCGGCCCCGACCAGGTAGATCGCGGGCTGCGCACCGTAGCGGGCGACGAGGTAACGGCTGTACCGCGCGTACTCCTCCGGCGGCACGACCGTCCCGGCGACGTCCAGACCCTTCCAGCCGAATCCCTGGAAGACCGGCTGGAGCACAGGCACGACGCCGTGTTCGACGAGGATCGCAAGCAACTCGTCGAGGTACTGGAAGTAGGCCGGATTGAGCTCGTTCAAGTGCCCCTGAGGAAGGTCCTCGAACCCGACGTCGAACCCCTCGTCCGCGGTGCGGTCACGAGGGCCGACGGCGCGCATGTCCGGCTGCACGGTCATCAGCAGCACGGCGTTGAAGCCTTTGGCTTGACGGTCCTGGGCGTAGGTGCGGACCTGGTCGAGAGTCGCCCGCCACGGCAGCGCCCAGGCGGTGTCGGCCACGAGGAGCACCGGGCTCCCATCGGCGGCGACGAGGCTTCGTCCGCCGGGCGACATCCGCCAGAAGCCGTGCCGGAGGAGCGGATTCTCCGAGGGTTCCGGGGCCACCTCGATGGTTCCGGTGAGGCCGTGGAGGTCCGCGCGGGTCGACATGCTCCGCCACCGCCACACCCCACCGGCGAGCGGTGAGGCGAAGCGGACGCGCCAGATCCGGCCGCCGTCGTAGAACGCCGGGCGGCGTAAGGTCCGGCCGTCCTCGTGCGTGAAGTCGATCCACGCGTCGACGTCGGTGTAGGCGTTCGGAACGTCTTCCGAGGCAGTGAGCGTGAGCTCGATCTGCTCCCAAGCGTTGAGCACTTCAGATACCTAGCCTTTGATGGCGCCGGCCAGCGCGCCCTGGGTGAAGTAGCGCTGGAACAGCAGGTAGACGATGAGGACCGGGAAGATCGACATCACGATGAAGGCGTTGAGCTGTCCGTAGTTCGACGTGAACTGCGACTGGAAGGCCTGCAGCGCGAGCGGCACGGTCGCTTTGTTCTGGTCCTGCAGCAGGACCAGGGCCATGCCGTATTCGTTCCAGGTCGCGACGAAGTCCAGGATGAACAGCGCGGCCAGGGCCGGTTTGGCCAGTGGCAGCATGACCGTCCAGAACAGCCGGAAGTTGCCCGCGCCGTCGATGCGCGCCGAGGCGTCGAGGTCGGCGGGGATCGAGCGGAAGAAGCCGTACAGAAAGAAGATCTGGTACGGAATGCCGAAGGCCAGGTACGGCAGGATGATGCCGTTAGTCGAGTTCAGCAGGTTGAGGCTGCCCAGCGTGGTGAACATCGGCGCGAGCGCGACCTGCACCGGCACCATCGCGCCCAGCGTCAGCACGATGAGCAGCGCGCGGTGGCGCTTGAACCGGAGCCGGGCGATCGCGAACGCCGCGGCGGCGGAGATGAACAGGCCCAGCGGTACCTTGATCAGCGCGATGTAGGTGCTGTTCCAGGCCACGGTCCACAGGTCGCCGCGTTCGGCCGCGTCGGCGTAGTTGTGCCACTGCCACTCTTGCGGCAGGGACCAGATCGAGGAGTTGTTGACGTCGGCGGTCGACTTCAGGGATGTCAGCACCATGAAGACGAACGGCGCGAGCCAGATCAGCGAGCTGAGGACGAGGCCGATCCAGAGGCCGATCAGCGGGTAGTTGATCCGGCGGCGGGTGCTCACTCGTCCTCCTTCAGGGTCCACAGCAGGTAGGGCAGCACGAGCGCGAGCGTGATCAGCAGCAGCACCACGGCGAGGGCGTTGCCCGCGCCGAAGTTGTGGTTGATGAACGACTGGCTGTAGGACCAGAGCGCGAGCACCTGGGTGGATTGGGCGGGCCCGCCGCCGGTCATGCCGACGATCAGGTCGAACACCTTCAGCGAGCTGATGACGGTGAGCACCAGCACGACGGTCAGCGTCGGGCGCAGCGCCGGCAGCGTGACGTGGCGGAACACCTGCCGCGGGTTGGCGCCGTCGAGCCGGGCGGCTTCGACCAGCTCTTCGGGTACCGACTGCAGCCCGGCGAGGAACAGCACCATGGAGAAGCCGGTGGTCTGCCAGACGAACGCGACGAACACCGAGTACAGCGCGATCTTCGGGTCGCCGAGCCAGTCCTGGATCAGCGATTCCCCGCCGAGCGAGGTGAGAACGCTGTTGATCAGGCCGGCGTTCGGGTTGTACATCCAGGCCCACATCGTCGCGACCGCGATGGAGGCGAGCACGGCCGGGATGTAGAAGATCGAACGGATGAGGTTGCGTCCGAGCAGGCGCCGGTTCAGTGCCAGCGCGAGTCCCAGCGCGACCACGGTCGGCACGATCAGCGACAGGACCACCCAGATGACGCTGTTGCGCAGGGCGGTGTAGAAGACCGTGTCGTTGGTGAAGATCTCGGCGTAGTTGTCGAGCCCAGCCCACTTCTGAGGAGTGGTGGGGAACCCGTTCCAGCGCAGAAAGCTCAGGTAGACCGCCGAGACGATTGGGAACAGCAGAAAGACCGAGTACAGGACGACGGCGGGCGCCAGGAACGGCGTGGCGCCGAGGAACGAATCCGGGCGGGGGCGTCGTCTGCGTCGTCGATGTCGCTTCTCTGTTGCCGGTGTCGGAGGTGGGGCGGTGGCGATGGACGTCATGGCAGGCCCTTCTACGGCGCTGTCTGGAGAGACCGCCTGACACGCGCCAGGCGGCCCCTCCGGGGGCCTTACTTGTGGGAGTCGATGAACTTCTGCAGAGCCGGACCCGCGTCAGCCGGCTTGATCGAGCCGCCGGTGACCGCGTTCTGGATGCGCCAGTACTCGGTCGTCACGTCGGTGGAGAAGTTCTGGTCGTTGTTGAGGAAGAAGCCCTTGGCGCTCTTGGTCAGCTCACCGATCTCGGTGTTGAGCGGCTGCTGCTCCGTCGCGCCCTTGGTGTCCTTGTTGACGGGGATGGCCGCGAACACGCCCAGGTTCTTGCCCTCGACCTCGGCGGAGGTGAGGTAGTCCAGGAACTTCGCCGCCTGCTCCGGGTGCTTGCTGGCCTTGGTGATGTACTGGCCCTCGGAGAAGCCGTAGAGCCGGTCGGTGCCGGTGGGGAGCTCGAACACCCCGACGTCGGACGGCTTGACGCCGCCGTCGATCACCTGCTGGGTGAACCAGTCGCCCTCGATCTGCATCGCGGCCTTGCCGGAGAAGAACAGCGGCGACGCCTGGGTCTGGGCGAGGCCGGCGAAGCCCTTGTTGAAGTAGTTGGCCGACCAGGTCTTGAGCTGCTCGAACGACTTGGTGACGCAGGGCTCGGTCGCCCAGCTCGCCTTACCGGTGTTGAGCTGATCGCCCTTGGCGGCACCGCAGTTGGTCTCGATGAAGGTGTCCAGCAGGCGCATCACGTGCCAGTTGTCCTTGCCGCCGAACGCGAACGGGGTGACACCCGCGGCCTTCAGCTTCTGCGCGTCCTGCTCCCACTCCGCGAACGTGGTGGGCGGTGCGCTGATGCCCGCCTTGGTGAACAGATCCTTGCGGTAGTAGACGACCTCGGTGCGCTGCGTCCACGGCACGCCGTGAAAGCCGCCGTACTGGCTGAACGCCTTCAGCGTCGACTCGTTGAACCGGCTGGTCCAGTTGAACTGCTGGTAGTACTTCGACAGATCGAGGCTGACTCCCGACTCGACGAGAGTGCCGCCGAGCCCCGGACCCGCCCAGTAGTAGTAGATGTCGGGCCCCTGGTCGCTGCCGGCCGTGGTGCGCAGAGCGTCCTTGTGGGCGTCGACCGCGCGGAACTGAAGGTCGACCTTGATGTCCGGGTTCGTCTTCTCGAAGTCCTTGACGACGTCCTTGAGCGCTGCTGTGGCGGAGTCCGCGTTCTGCGTGACCATCCACCACTTCACGGTGACCGGGCCGCTGCCGCTGTCCCCGTCGTCACCGGTGATCGACTGACCGGTGCACCCGGTCAGCGCCAGTAAGGCGGTGAGGGCTGCTGTCGCCCACACTCTTGCTCTCATGACTAGCTCCATCTTGAATAGCGATTCGACACTGATTCGAAATTCGGGTGGTGAGCACGCGAACCAGGCGGCAGAGGCTGCCGCTGGCTTACTGCGGGAAGTGGTGGTGCGACTTGCGACGGCGCTTCATCGGCGCGATGCCGGGCTTGTCGGTCACAAGATGACCGGATAGCGGCTACGTCGTGGGCGTCTTCGACGCTAGGAGGCGCACATCCCGATGAGTGGATCCGCCGGTGGGGTGTTCGGCGTCAAGGCCTCGAGATCGATGCATCCGTCAGCGCATCCTCCCGTCGTTGGGATCCGACAGCCACACGGAGCCGGGCTATTTGTTAAAGCCCCTTTTAATATGTGGTGCCGACACGCTAAGCCATCCCCGGAGCGGCGTCAATGAGCAGGTGTGATCTCAGGAGGCGACGGCTGGGTGGGCCGAACGTCACTGCCACGCGCGGTGGCAGTGGCGTGCTCGAAGGCGGCCATCAGAGCGGCCGACTGGACGTGTTCAGGCTGCGGGCGACGAAGTCACCGGTAGTACGCGCAGGAAGATCGGTACGGCGATCGCCGCCACGGCGAGATGCATGAGCATCAGTGCGAGTACGGCCAGCGTGCTGGTGCCGGCCAGACTTCCGTCAACCAGCAGGAGTATGTCGGGGATCAGCGAGAAGACGACCACGCCCGGCACCAGCCAGCGCAGGACGGTGCTCGGCCGGCGGGAGAGGCGCCGAATCAACGTCCAGGCGAACGCTGCGGCGAGCACTCCCACGACGGTGAAGAAGGTGAACGATCCGGCGTTGAGCGGCATGAACTCGTCATCCGCACCGGCGGCGTGGGCGGCGGCGGCGATGATCGCGTTGACGACGACGGAAGCGACGACGGCAAGGATGACTCCTCCGACCGCGCGAACGGCCGACGTGCGCGGGATGACGGGCCTGTTGGTGCTCTCGGTAGCCATGGGTTCTCCGTTCGTTTACTTCAACGGTTGAGTAAGTGGGCAGAGATATACTCAACCATGCAAGTAAATTTGGTCAATGTCTTAAGCTTTTGGGGTGGATGGCGACCATCGGCCGGTGTGGCTGGACGAGCAGGAGCAGGAAATTTGGCGCACCCTTGCCACGGTGTTGGTGCACCTGCCGGCCGCACTCGATGCGCAGCTGCAGCGCGACGCGGGGATGAGCCAGTTTGAATACGCGATCCTGGCCGCGCTGTCGGACGCCCCCGGACGGGAGCTGCGCATGAGCGCGCTTGCCCGATTCGCCGATGGGTCGCTGGCACGTCTGTCGCAGGCGGTCGGGCGCCTGGAAAGGCGCGGCTGGGTGCGTCGAACGTCAGACCCGGACGACGGCCGTTCCACTCGAGCGGTCCTCACCGACGAAGGCTGGCAGGTGTTGGTCGCGGCGGCACCAGGCCACGTGAGCGCGGTTCGCGGCCTGGTATTCGACCCACTGACGCGAGCGCAGGTCCGGCAGCTTGGTGAGATCGGCCGTCGAATTCAGCGCGTGATCATTCCGGATGGGCCCTAGTTCGGGCCGCTGAAGCACGGGTCATCGGGGTTGGTCGCACCGACTACCCGGTTGGCGACCTCGCGCATCTGGCGCTGCTGGGACTTGGTGAGTACGTCGAATACCAGCCGTCGAACCTCGGAGACGTGCCCAGGGGCGGTCGCGACAACCTTCTCCCAGCCGGAATCCGTCAGTACCGCGAGGGTGGCACGCCCGTCGGTGGGATCAGGCGCGCGCCGGATCCACCCTCGCTTCTCCATACGGGCGACCACCTGCGACAGGCGCGGCAGCGCACCCTGGACGAACGCAGCCAGGATGCTCATCCGCATGGTCCGGTCCGGCTCCATCGAAAGTGCGGACAGGACCGAGTATTCGAAGTGACTGATCCCCGCGTCGCGCTGGAGCTGCGCATCGAGCGCTGCGGGTAGCTGCGTCAACATCGCGGTCATGGACCGCCAGGTCAGCTGCTGCTCGTCGGAGAGCCACTGCGGCTCGGCGGTGTCACCCACGACATGATTATAACTTCACACTGCAAGCATCGAGTAGGAGTCATGTGCTTGCACTGTGAAGTAAATTGGCGGTAGATTAACTTCACGGTGCAAGTATTTGAGCCCTAGTTGGTAGCGGCCTGCTCCGTGCCGATGGGAGACGGTATGCCCGATGCAGGGATCGACCGCCGAACCGGCGGGGCCGCCGTGCGGAGAAGGAGCGAATTGTGACTGTGGCGTTGACTCACCGAGAGCTGGTCCGGCGTTTCCTGGACGCGTTCCACACCAACGACTCGGCCACGTTGGATGCGCTCGTGGCCGACGACTACATCAACCACGCTGGCATCGGCGACGGTCGTGGGCCGCTTAAGCGCCTGATCCAGGCGAACACCGACGCGTTCGCCGACCTGCGCTATGAGATCGACCCGCTCATCGAGCAGGGTGATCTCATCGCCGTCCGGCTCACCGTCACCGGCACCCATCGGGGGCCGTACCGCGGGGTCGCTCCGACGGACCGCACCGTCCGCTTCGAGGTCATCGACATCTGGCGGGTCGCGAACGGCCGCCTCGTAGAGCACTGGGGCCTCTCCGATCAGCTCGGCCTGGCTCAGCAACTCGGCCTAGCGCTGGCGCCGACGGAGGGGCGATGACGAATCGACCCAGCGACGGGCCGCTGCGCTCGGACACCCCTGCGGCGGCCTATGACGCGCTCTTGGCCGACGTGCTCCCGCAGGCACGGTCCCAGCGTTCCTGGGAGCCGTCGGACGGGCAGCTACCGGCCCTATTCGTCAGCCACGGCGCGCCACCCACCCTCGACGACCGGCCTTGGCTCGACGCGTTGTTCGCCTGGGGTCAGTCCATGCCCAAGCCCCGGGCGATCGCGGTGATCTCCGCACACTGGGAGAATGCCCCGATCGCGATATCCGGATCAGAGGCCGGCACGCCGCTGTACTACGACTTCGGTGGCTTCCACCCCCGTTATTACACCCTGACCTACCCGACCCCGGACGCCACCGACCTGGCTCACCGCGTCGCCGGGACACTGGCCGGATCGGGCCCGGTCCACCAGTTCACCGACCGTGGACTCGACCACGGCGCCTTCATCCCGTTGCTGGCGATGTACCCGGCTGCCGACGTGCCGGTCATCCAAGTGTCCATGCCGAGCCTCGACCCGGAAGCGTTGCTCGCTCTCGGTCAGCGCCTGCGAGGCCTTCGCGAGGAAGGAATACTCGTGATCGGATCGGGCTACCTGACGCACAGCTTCGCGGTACTCCGGAACCCCGGCCTGGCCGGATACACCGAAGCGTTCGACGAATGGGCCACCGACGCCATCGCCCGCGGCGACATCGACGCGTTGGCCGACTACCGAGCGAAGGCGCCCGGGGCCTCCATTGCGCATCCCACCGCGGACCACTACGTCCCGCTACTGCTCACACTCGGCGCCGCGGACTATCCCGCCACCGCGACCTCGGCCATCGAACGCTTCTACCACGGCAACTCCATTCGCTCGTTCTCCATCAACTGACCCGTCGCGTTCTCCCGACGCCGGACCCCTACCGACCGGTGGCGGCGGTGACGCCTGCGCGCTCTCTGGAAGGGACCGTTCGTTGAAAGCCTTCACCCTCACTACGGCCGGCGCCACGCCCGCCCTGCTCGACCGGCCCGCACCTAGTCCAGCGGCGGGCCAGATCCTCGTCCGTGTCCACGCGTCGTCGGTCAACGCCCTCGACGTGGGTATCGCCCTCGGACGATTCGAACAGATGGGGATCCCTCACCAGTACCCGCTCACTCTCGGGCGCGACATGGCCGGCGTGGTGGAGAGCATCGGACAGGATGCCGGGGCGTTCGCGGTCGGCGACCGAGTCTTCGGCGAGATCCCGTTCCGTCCGCCGATCTCGGCCGGCACATGGGCGGAGTACGCGCTGGTCGATCACCGCAATCTCGCCCGCGTCCCGGACGCGATCGACCTCGTGACCGCCGGTGCGGCACCCCTCGCCGCAGTTACCGCGATCCAACTGGTCGATGCCCTCGACCTCGCCGCAGGCCAAACGGTGCTGATCGTCGGCGCTACCGGCGGCGTCGGCAGCATCGCCGCCCAACTGGCCACGGCGGTCGGCGCCACTGTCGTCGCCCCCGGGCTGCCCGGCGACGAGCAGTTCCTCCGCCAGCTAGGCGTCGCCGACATCTGGCACCGCGACGACGATCTGGTCGCCGCAGTCCGTGACCGACACCCCCGCGGCGTCGACGCGATTATCGACGCCGTCACCCCCTACCAGCTCACCGCCTACGAGGCCGCTCTCGGAGACGGAGGGCGCATCACCTCGCCCACCAACGCCGCAGGCGAGGGACCCGGCCGGACCAACGTGATGCACACCCCGACCACCACACTGCTCGACCGCGTCGCCGGATATCTGGCCGACGGCACCATCGCCGTGGCCATCCAGCGCATCTACACGCTCGACCAGGCCAATGGCGCCCTGCAGGCGTTCCGCAGCGGCCACACCCTCGGCAAGATCGCCATTCAAATCAGCTGAGCCACGGCCCCTGCAGCCAGTATCCATTCACGCCCAAGGAAAGCACTCATGAAAAACACCAGAACGTGGTTCACCGGGATCGCCACCGTCGCGATCGTCGCCGCCGCTGCGGCCGGCTACGGAGTAGGTGCCCAGGCGGCCGATGCCCCGGCTCCGGCGAAGCAGGTCTCGCGCCCCGACACCGCCGCGGTCTACCCGGACGTCGTCGAGACCTCCCACGCCTCGAAGGGCGCGGCAGACTTCCTGCGGTCGTTCTTCACCGCCAAAAGCCAGCACAAGGTCGACGCCACCGCATCCCACTTCAACAAGCAGCAGGCGGCGTACTACGACGCGACGCTCGGCTGGCCCGCGGAGTCCTACGACGCGGTCCGGAAGATCTTCGCCGACGCCATGCCCAACTGGCCGAAGGAAGCGAAGTCCTACCCCACCCGGATCATCGGCGACACACGCAGCGCCGTCGTGTTGTTCACCGATACTCCGGAACTCTTCGGTGGCGAGGTTCGGGCGATCGGTGTCCTCGACTTCGAGAACGGGAAGATTACCCGGTGGGTCGACTACTGGGACTCGCGCAACTTCGGGTCGGAGGCGGCTGCGAAGCTGCGCACCCCGGCAGCGGCCTTCCCCCAGTCGCTCGGCGAAAACAAGGTGAGCGGTCACGCGTCGGCGGCCGTGGACCGAGCCGCGCGCAAGCTCAACGACGCGCTCAGCAGGAAAGACGCGAAGGCCGCAGCGGCGCTCTTCTCTGACGACGCCACATTTGAGGACATGGCGCTGCGGACCAACATCCAGGGTCGATCGGCGATCGGCCGCTACCTCCAGCGGGCACTTCCCGACCTTCCCTACGGCCCTGGAGCTACCGTCCGCCACGTCGTCGGCAGCAACCAGGGCGGCGGCTACGAATGGAAGGCTGACGGCAAGGCCGTGCCTCGCGGCGCCACGGCCCTTGAGCTGGACGCCCAGGGCAAGATCACGCGGCTGACCGCTGTCTGGGACGGCTCGCTGCTCAGCGACCAGGTGATGTCGTCGCTGGCCGCACGCTCCATCGACTGACCGCAGCACACCGACAAGTACGAGGTCCTTCGCAGCCCGGCGCACAGGCTGCGAAGGACCTCGTCGTCGTCAAGGCCGGGAGAGCGACGCACCTGATCCGCACCGCTCTCGCACCCCTGGCGCATCGGGCGGCTCCGACAAGAAGTTGACATCCAACCGCGGAGGATCTCGATGACGCGCTATCGCACTGCAAGCGTGGTGACGTCTTGCGTTGCCCTGGCCGCTGCGGTGTCCGCCTGGAGGCCCCACGGCTGTACACAGGGACTGGTGCGCGTAACGATCAGCATTTTGGTCGTCGTTTTCGTCGTCATCTCGGTGCGGCGGCTGCCGTGGCGCGATCAGATGCCATGGCAGCTCTTCGCTGTCGGCCATCTCGCGACCGCGGCAGGTGCGCTGGTCAGCTCCCTCTCCGGCGGGGGACTCAACACGCAACAGGCCCAGCTGTGGACCGCCGGCGCCGCCTTGCTATTCCTCGCTGCCAACAGCGCAGGCATGGCAGTCCTCATCCGGCGTTGGAACATTCACCGCGACAGCGCCGCGTCGATTGAGTCTGCAGCCGTCGTGGTTAGCCTCAGTCTCATCTCATGGGTTTGGGCGATCGCTCCGGCCGACGAGCTGACTGTGGCGGCCTCCGGCGACGTGGGAGTCCGGCTGGCCTTCGTGGGGGCAGGCCTGCTCGAGGTTGCTCTCGCGGTCCTCGTCATGCGCGGCGGCTCGCGAACCGTCGTAGCGGCTCGGCTACTCACCGCGGCCACCTTTCTCAGCTGGTTCGGTTCGATCCTGCACATCGCCGGTAACCGGCCAATGACCGACGACTCACTCATCGCCTGGCTGAGCAACACGCTATGGACTCTCGCGATGCTCCTGCTCGCCGCTGCCGCAGCGCACCCGAGCGCGGCACGGCTCGGCCGACCCGCGTCCACGCGGCCCGCGCACTCAGTGATCACTCTCGCAATGCTGGGGGGAGCCGCGATCCTCCCGCCGGTCACACTGCTCGTCGATACCGTGCGCAGTTCAGCAACCGTCATTGCGGTCGCCGTAGCGTCGATGCTGTTGGTGTTGCTGTTGCTGCTGCGCGTCGGTCAGCTTCTCCGACATGTGCAACGACAATCGAACCTCTTGTACCTCCAAGCTAACCGGGACGAGCTGACAACTCTGCCGAACCGTCGCTCCTGGAGCGAGGCCGCCGCGACGCTGGCGAGTGATTCACCCGGCGAAGAGCCCGCCGCCGCCGTCGCGATCCTCGATCTGGATCGCTTCAAGCTGTACAACGACACGTTCGGGCATGCCGCCGGCGACGATCTCCTTCGGTCGGCCGCCGAGGCATGGCGACGGTGCCTGCGGGCGACGGACGTCCTGGCCCGCCACGGCGGGGAAGAATTCGTCGTCCTGCTCCCGTCGCCCGATACGGAGATTGCTCGCCGTGTCCTGGAACGGATGCAGGAGGCCACCCCATACTCGCAGTCCTTCTCCGCGGGGATCGCCCGCTGGGAATTCAGAGAACCAGTCGACGCGGCGCTCGCCCGCGCGGACGAGGCGCTTTACCGCGCGAAGGCTGAAGGCCGCCGCCGGGTGTACATCGCGCCATCACCCACAACAACCGCACCCGCCCGGCACACGGCGCCCTCGCCGGTGCCCTAGTGAGCCGGTGAACGCTGCAGGCGGATGACGACCGACTTGGAAACTGGGGTGTTGCTGATCTGCGCGGTGTTGTCGAGCGGAACCAGCACGTTCGTCTCCGGGAAGTACGCCGCGCAGCACCCCCGAGCGGTGTCGTACGCGACCACACGAAAGCCCGGGGCGACGCGTTCACCGTCGGCGTACTCGCTGATCAGGTCGACCTGGTCGCCGTCGGCAATGTCCAGCGCGGCGAGATCGCTGGGGTGGACGAAAACTACTCGGCGGCCAGCGCGGATGCCGCGGTAGCGGTCGTCGAGCCCGTAGATGGTGGTGTTGTACTGGTCGTGCGATCGCAGCGTCTGCAGGAGCAGGCGCCCCGGGCCGACGCGTAGGACTTCCAGCGGGTTGACCGTGAAGTTCGCCTTACCGGTCACGGTGGGGAACATCCGGGCGTCGCGAGGGCCGTGCGGCAGGACGAAACCGTCGGCGGTCCGGACGCGTTCGTTGAAGCCCTCGAAGCCGGGCACGACCCGCGAGATCCGGTCGCGGATCGTGTCGTAGTCGGCAGAGAACGAGGTCCACGGAAGGTCTAATCCCGGCACAGTCCGCTCGGCGATTCCGCAGACGATGGCCACCTCGGACCGCAGCTGCGGCGACGCGGGACGGAGGTGACCGCGTGAGGCATGCACCGCGCTCATCGAGTCCTCGACCGTGACGAACTGTGGTCCGCTCGCCTGCAGGTCGGCTTCCGTGCGACCGAGCGTCGGCAGGATCAGCGCGCGACCGCCGGTGACCGCGTGCGAGCGGTTGAGCTTGGTGGAGATCTGCACGGTGAGGCGGGTGCCGCGCAGAGCCGCCTCGGTCACCGCAGTGTCCGGCGTCGCGGAGACGAAATTGCCGCCGAGCCCCATGAACACCTTCACGGTGCCGTCGCGCATCGCCCGGATCGTCTCGACGACGTCGTGACCGTGCGCCCGGGGCGGATCGAAGCCGAACTCGTTGGCGAGCGCATCGAGGAAATCCGCAGCGGGTTTCTCGTAGATACCCATGGTGCGGTCACCTTGGACGTTGCTGTGGCCCCGGACCGGACAGACACCCGCCCCGGGGCGCCCGACGTTGCCGCGCAACAGCAGGAAGTTCACGACTTCCCGGATCGTCGGCACCGAATTCTTGTGTTGGGTGAGGCCCATCGCCCAGCAGACGACGATCCGCTCGGAGGCGAGGACCCGCTGGTGGATCCGCTCGATCAGCGCGCGGCCGAGCCCGGTGGCCTCGAAGACGTCGTCCCAGTCCAGCGACCGGTTGGCCGCGGCGAATGCCAGAAACCCGTGGGTGTGCTCGGCGATGAAGTCGTCGTCGAGTGCGTCCTCGGTTTCCAGGAGCAGCCGGTTGAGGGCTTGGAAGAGCGCCAGGTCGCCGTTAATGCGGATCTGCGCGAACTCATCGGCGAGCACGGTTCCGTTGCCGATGATCCCGGACGCCTTCTGGGGATTCTTGAAGCGCAGCAGCCCCGCCTCCGGCAGCGGGTTCACCGCCACGATCGCCGCGCCGGCAGCTTTGGCCTTCTGCAGCGCGGAGAGCATGCGGGGATGGTTCGTGCCCGGGTTCTGGCCGACGACGAAAATCAGATCCGCACGGTAGAGATCCTCCAGCGATACGCTGCCCTTGCCGACGCCGAGCGTTTCGACCAGCGCCGACCCGGACGATTCGTGGCACATGTTCGAGCAATCGGGCAGATTGTTGGTGCCGAACGCGCGCACAAAAAGCTGGTACAGGAACGCGGCTTCGTTGCTGGTGCGCCCCGAGGTGTAGAACGACGCCTCGTTCGGATCGTCTAGCGCGGCGAGCTCTGACGCGATCAGGTCGAACGCGGCGTCCCAGGAGATCGGCTCGTAGTGCTGGCGGCCGGCCGCGAGGAGCATCGGCTCGGTGAGCCGGCCTCGCTGGCCCAGCCAGTAGTCGCTGCGTGTGGCGAGGTCGGTCACCGAATGCCGGGCGAAGAATGCCGCGTCGACCCGCCGCTGGGTGGCTTCCTCGGCCACGGCTTTCGCGCCGTTCTCGCAGAACTCGGCGGAGTTGCGGTGCTGCGGATCGGGCCACGCGCAGCCGGGGCAGTCGAACCCGTCTTTCTGGTTGACGCGGGCGAGCGTCAGCAGGGTTCTTCCGGCGCTCATCTGCCGGCTTGCGTGCCGCAGCGATTGCAGCACGGCGGGGATGCCGGCCGCGTACTGCTTGGCCGGTCCGACGACCAGTCCCCGGTCGTCAACGTCGTCAGCCGGAGGTGTTGTCACCATCGATTGGTCACCGCATCCATGGTCGAGTGCTGCACCGGCCCGGCGGGGCCGGTGCAGCGTTGGGTCATCGGCCGATCAGCGCACCGTCTCGCTTGCTGGGCCACCAGGTCTCGTCCGCTCGCTGGCCCATCCGGTTCCGCAGAATTCCCACGCTCTCGACCTCGAGTTCGACGAGGTCACCCGGGTTGAGCTTCCGGTCGAGCTCCAGAGCGGATCCGTTGCCGACCGTGCCCGATCCGATGACGTCGCCGGGGAGGATGTATTCGCCCAGCGACACGTAAGCGAGCAGCTCGTCGACCGACCACAGACTGTTGGCGGTGCTGCTCGTGGACCAGGTCTCCCCGTTCACCCGGACTTCGACGCGGAGGGAGCCGAGGTTGGCGATCTCGTCGATGGTGGTGATCCAGGGGCCGATGCCGTTGGCGAAATCCTTGCTCTTGGCACCGCCCATGCCGATCTGCATCTCGTTGGTCTGCAGGTCACGGCCGCTGAAGTCGTTGAAGATGGTGACGCCGAATAGGTAGTCCCGTGCGACGTCTGGAGTCAGGTTCCGGCCCCGCCGTCCGACGACGTATCCGAGCTCAAGTTCGTAGTCCATCTGGTTGATGTAATGGGGGAAGTAGACCTCATCCTCGTGGCCGATGATTCCCTCGGTGGCGAGTTTGGCGTAGCCCGGGATGCTCAGCATCGCCTCCGGCGGGGTCGTTCCCCATTTGCCGAACATGTTGTTGATGTGACCCAGGAACGTCAGCCCGTCGCGCAGCGTCCGTGGGTCGGCTGCCGACAGCCAGGTGACGTTGGCGAGGGGGATCGACGCGTCGTCCCCGCCGTGCTGGGTTGCGGCTTCGGCGGTCTCGAGCAGGCTATCGCCGGTGGCGATAGCGGCGGTCATGCTGCCGGGAAAGGCAGCGGCAGCCAGCCGACGCGCGGCATCGGGCTCGGCGTGCCGGCCCTGCAGGCGCAGCGCCTCGGCCCGGGCCAGGTCGACGACCCGGCCCTCTTCGGGCAGGACGCGCACCAGCCGTGCGACGGGGCCGTCGGGGCCGGGGACGGAGATTCGACCGAGCTTCATGTGCGGCTCCTCTGTGGAATCAATGGGGGGTGTGCCAGGTCAGGTGACTGCACGTCGGGTGTGGGTCAGGTCGCCAGGTCGTGCAGGAGTTGCGGGTCGTCGACGGTGCCCAGGTCGACGACGTCGGCGAGCGCCTCCCCCTGCAGGAGGCGTTTCACCGGAACTTCGAGCTTTTTGCCGGTCCGGGTGTGCGGGATCGCGCGCACCTGGATGACCTCGTCCGGCACGTGCCGGGGAGAGAGCTCGGCTCGAATGGCCGCCCGAATCTGACTCTTGACGTGCCCGAAATCGGCGTCGTCGGCCACCGCGACAAACAGGGGCATGTAGTAGTCCTCGCCGCGTTCGACGCCGACGACGAGCGCTTCCTGAACCTCCGGGATCGCTTCGACTACCTGGTAGATGTCGCCCGGGCCCATCCGAACGCCCTGCCGGTTGAGCGTCGAGTCAGACCGGCCATGGATAAAAGAGGTGCCGTCTTCGTCGAACTCGATGTAGTCGCCGTGCCGCCAGATACCCGGGAACATGTCAAAGTAGCTTTCGCGGTAGCGCCGACCGTCCGGGTCGTTCCAGAAATACAGCGGCATCGAGGGCATCGGCCTGGTGACGACCAGTTCGCCGCGCTGGCCTACGAGGTGGTGGCCGTGCGGGTCCCAGGCTTCCACTGCGGCTCCTAGCGCCGGTGGCTGCAGCCTGCCGGCCCGGACGGGTAAATCCGGTGCACCGCCGACGAAGATCGAGCAGATGTCGGTGCCGCCACTCATCGACGCCAGCCAGAGGTCGCCCAGTCGGTCGTAGACCCACCGATAGCCGGCGGCAGACAACGGCGACCCGGTGACCAGCAGGGTCCGCAGCGCGCTCCTGGGCGGGCGGACGTCGGCTTTGAGACAGGCATGGAGATACCCGGCACCCAGGCCCATCACGGCGACGTCGTGCTCGGCCACCACCTGCCACAGCCGATCGACCTCAGGCCAGACAGGGCTGCCCTCGAACAGCACTGGCGTGGCACCAACACCGAGGCTGGAGACGAGCGTGTTCCATACCGCCCAGCTCGTGCTGCCCACGTTGAGGAACCGCTCGCCACGGTGCAGGTCGACCTGGAGATGGAGCATCTTCAGGGTTTCGAGCAGGATGCCGCCGTGCCCGTGCACGATCCCCTTGGGAACCCCGGTCGTCCCGGAAGAGAACAGCACCCAGAGCGGATGCTCGAAAGGAACCTCGGCGAACTCAGGTGGAGCATCGCCGGCGGTTGCGTCGCTCCAAGAACGCACCGGACGGGCGGCGGCGATCAGCTCACCCGGACTGTCGGAGTCGACCCAGATGATCTGCTCCACGGTGGGCAGCTGGGCCGCGATCGACGCGATGTCGTCTCGGGAACTGCGGATTTTGCCGCCGTACCGGTAGCCGTCGATGCCGAGCAGGACCTTCGGTTCCAGCTGCGCGAACCGCGACACGATCGCGGTCGCGCCGAACTCCGGTGAACAGATCGCCCAGATCGCCCCGATCGCCGCGGCCGCCAGCAGCCCGACGACGGCTTCAGCGCGGTTGGAGAGTACAGCGACGACCCGGTCACCGGGGCCCACGCCGACCGAGCGCAACGTGGCGGACAGGGCGCCGACCTGGCGGATCAGCTCGTCCCGCGAGACGACGTGGCCCTGATTGTCGTCGTTGACGACGAGCAGCGCAGCGTCCGGTGCTTCGCGGAGGAGATGCTCGGCGTAGTTCACGGTCCGGCCGGGAAACCAGCGGCCACCCGGCATGTTCGTCGGTGCGACGGGTCCGGTGGCGGCACCGCCCAGTCGCACCTGCTCGAACTCGACGAGTGAGCTCCAGAACCTACCGGGATCGTGAGTGGACCACCGCCACAGATCTAGGTAGTCGCTAGCGGCCTGCTCGCCGCCCAACCAGCGGCGGTAGCGCGTCAGCTCGCTGTCCTCGATGCGGGCGGCGCTGGGCCGCCAAAGCACATCCGAGTCACTCATTGCACGACGCCGGACAGTGGGTCGGCGCCGATGAGGACGAACGCCATCCGGCAGATCGAGCCACTGCGATTGGACCAGGCGTGGCTGGTTCCACGCTGGATGACGACGTCACCCGGGCCAAGCCGTCGCTCATCTTCGTCGGTCAGTAGCCAGATCTCGCCATCGAGCACGACGGCGTAGTCGAGTGAATCGGTGCGGTGGAACCAGAAGTGCCGGGCTTGGGCGTCGGCCGCGGCCTGGGCGGTTTCGGAGCCGATCGTGGCGAACAGTTTCGCGATGGCCTCGTCGGAGTACACCGAGTCCGGGGGGAACGTGGCGACTCGCAAGACGGTGCCGCCGGCCTCGGGAAAGCCGATCTCGCGGTCCGCCGGCGCCGGATCGTCGCTCGGCTCATTCGAGACCGGTCCAGCGGCCGTTTGCCAGGGCACTACCGCCGTGAGCCCGGGCACATCCGGAGATGCCCACGCGTTGGGAGCCGGACCGTCGCTGAGCACGACGGATCGACCGTTCGCGTTGTGCCCGGTCACCACTCGACGGGTTGCTGCGACTTCTCGGTCACCACTCAATGCTGTCGTCCTTTCTTTTCGGCTCCGGGCAGGCTCGGCCTGCAGGCTGGAACCAGTTACGCCGGGGAGGGACGGGGCGTGGTCAGGACAGCCGACGTGCCAGCACGGCCGATCCCGCGTACTGGAAGGCGCCGCCGACGCCTTGGGCGAAACTCACCTCGACGCCCGGAACCTGTGCCGCGGCTTCGCCGCGGACCTGGCGCACCGACTCCTGCAGGGCGAACATGCCGTACTGGCCGGTGTGGGTGTAGGACAAGCCGCCGCCGTTGGTGTTCATCGGCAGCGAACCCCCGGGGGAGGTGTGGCCGTCCGCGACGAACGCGCCGGCTTCTCCCCGGCCGACGAACCCGAGATCTTCCAGGCCGTAGAGCGGCACATGCGCGAAGGCGTCGTAGATCATTAGATGATCGATGTCCGACGGCCTGAGCTGAGCTTCGGCAAACGCCATCCCACCGGACCGCCGGAACGCGGCCGACGAGGTGAAGTCGGCCATCTGCGACACGATCGTGTGTTCCATGGCCTCGCCGGTGCCCAGGACATACACCGGCGGCTGCCGGAGGTCGGCCGCACGTTCCGCCGAGGTCACGACGAGAGCGCCGCCCCCGTCGGTGACCAGGCAGCACTCGAGCCGGTGGAAGGGGTAGGCGATCAGGGGTGAGCGGAGGACGTCGTCCACCGTGAGCGGATCACGCGCGAATGCCCGGGGGTTCGCGGCGGCCCACCTGCGCTGGGCAACCGGAACGGCCGCGAGCTGTTCGTGGTTGACATCGCGCTCCTTCATGAACCGGAGCCCGGTGATCGTGAACGTGCTCGCGAAGCCGGCGACCCCGTACGGGATCTCGAATTGCCCCATCGGGCTGCTCGGCGGGAACACGAGCGGATCGGAACCCACCTGTGACCGCCCGGATTCTCCGTGGGAGATCAGCACAGTCGTTGCCAGTCCGCTAGCGATCGCGGCAGCGGCGTGGCGCAGGTGCAAGAAGTAGGAGCATCCACCGACGCTGGTGTTGTCGATCCACCGTGGCGTCAGGCCGAGGGAGTACGCAAGCTCGGTGGCGAACGGACCCGTGCTGGCCACACCATCGATGTCCGAGCGGTCCAAGCCGGCGTCCTTGATGGCGCGCGCCGAGGCATCCGCGTTCAATTCCAGCGCGGACATGTCCGGGACGATCCCGATGCGCTCGCTCTCGGCCGCGCCGACGATGGCGACGGGGCCGCGCGTCATCGCCGATCCTTCTCGGCGGGGCGGAAGACCGGTAACGCCAGCTCGCCACGCGCCTCGAAGGCCACCTCGAGTGGCATATCGAGCTGGAGGTTCTCCGGTGTGTTCGCAACCCCGACGATGTTGGTCATCATCCGGGGTCCTTCCTCCAGCTCCACGACGGCGAGCGCGTAAGGGCCTCGGTCCGCGAACGCGGGCGCCGGGCGGTGGACGATGTTGTACGAGTAGAGGTGCGCCCGGCCGGACGCCCTGATCCACTCGACGGCACCGCCGATGACGAACGGAGATGAGTGGCGCGGATAGAAGAAGAAACGGCCGGTGGATAAGCAGCGCTGAATCCACAGTTCGCCTGCCGCAGCCCCGTCCCAGTAGCGCTGGGTATCGGGGGTGGGCTCGGGCAGCGGCATCACATCGGGGCCCTCTCCGTTGACGGCTCTCTGGCTGGCGGCCGGGTCCTCGACCTTGGCCGCGCAGACGCGCTTCGACCGCGGCAAGCCGACCGATCAGCGGACGTTGCCGTGCAGACGAGCGGAGACGTGAAGATCATCGGCCTCTCGCGCATTCGATACGATACGCCTCGGACCGAACTTGTCAACGGATGCAGAAGGCGCCGAGCGAATCTCGGAGCGCACGTCTGCTAGGTGCTCGACGGCGGCCGCGGTAACGGCTGGTCGCTCGCCGGACGGCGTCGGCGAGCGGCGTGCGGGAACGTGGGCTAGGCGCTCTCGCGGGTGGAGCGGACACGTCGGTCTGCGCTGCGCGCGTCGGCGACCCGATGCGTTCGCGTCGCCGCCAGGCCGGCCAGTGCCACCTCGAAGAGGCGGTCGGTCGCGTCGGCGTTCAGCGGGGCGTTGCGGAACAGCAGCCGGAAGTAGATCGGGGCGTAGAGGATCTCCGCCACTTCGTCCGGCGTGACGTCCGAGCGAAGGTCGCCCTCATCGATGGCGCGCTGGATGAGCTGTGCGACGGCGGCCGCACGCCCCTCGCGGAAGCGGGTCTTGAACTCGTGCAGGGTGGCGGGATCGTACTGGCACTCGGCGATCAGCTGGGTCATCAAACGGCCTTCTGGCCCGTCGTAGACCTTGGCGAGTGACGCGAGGTGCACCCGGAGGGCATCGAGCGCTCGACCCTCGTCCGGCACTGCGGTCTGCGCGATGTGATTGTCCAGGAACGTCTCGATGACGAGAGCCGCTTTGTTAGGCCACCACCGGTAGATCGTCATCTTGCTGACGCCGGCTTCGCGCGCGATGCGCTCGATGGACAGTTTCTGCAGCGTGACGGGCCCTGGTGGCTGGTCGCCGAGCAGGCTCAGGGTGGCGTCGAGGATCGCCCGGCGGCTCGATTCGCTGCGTACGGCCATGAAGTGACCGTAACTGACGTCGAATGACGCCTCTGCCTAGCAGCTCAGGGCGGGGAGGCGTGGCGCTGCGAGAACGGCGAGCAGACCTCTTTACTGTACGGGCCGTATCGTATAGCTTGAGGCATCCGTAAGTCGGACGTGCCCGGCGTCACACCGGGCAGGCAACTACACCAGCGCAATCGGCCCGGTTCCCCCATCTCGGGCTTCCCGCAATCTTCATGGCCGGGCCTCCGCTGCCGCGCTGACGCAGCGGCGGCCGAGAGTTCGACGCCTTGGGCGATCGGCGCGCCCCGGCGGCTCCGCGTGAGTCGCCAACCGTTTCGGGACTACCAGGCGATGCTTCGGCGCGCGACGAGGAGTGTTGAGATGCGTCAATCGGTCTTCCTGGTTCCCACCGCGGCCGAGGTGGCTCGCCGCCGCAGTCTGTTCGCACAGTACGGCGTCGAGGCGACAACGGTGCCGGTGGTCTCCTCCGCTGCTCAGCGGCAGGACCTGGACGCCAACCGTGCGGACGTCGGAATTACGTCGACCGACAACCTCTTCGCGTGGAACGCCGCTGGATCCGACCTCGCCGTGATCGCTCAAATCGAGACGACGACCGACCTCGTGCTGATGCTCCGGCCCGGACTCTCGTCCGTCGCTGGCGCCACACGCGTCCGTCTGGCAGTCGATGCCCCGGCCAACGGGTTCGCGATCGTTGCGTACTCGATGTTGGCGCGGCTCGGACTGCCGGCGGCCAGGTATGAGGTGGTCGAGGTCGGTGGCGTGCGCGAGCGCTTCTCGGCGCTCTCCGAAGGCAGTGTTGACGCGTCGCTGCTCTCGCCTCCCCTCGACGAGCTCGGCCTGGAGCACGGGATGACCGTGGCCCTGCGTATTCAAGACCTGACCAGGTCGTATCCAGGGTTCGGGGTGGTGGCCGACCGCTCCGTCGTCTCCTCCCGGCTGGACGAGGTCGCCGCCTATTTACGGGCGCTGGATGCGGCCAACCGATGGCTATCCGAGGGTCCTCGAGCTGAGGTCGAGACAGAACTGCGCGACATCGGCCTCGGGCCTGCCGCGGTCGCTGCCGTGTTCGCCTCGATTCCGGCCACGTTGGAACCCTCCTCGCAGGGCTTGATGCTCCTGGAGAGGATGCGCCGCGACGTCGGACTGGCCCTTCCCGACGCTCCTCGCGCCACTGAATTGGTCGATCTGCGGCCGCTGCGGGCCGCAGGCCTACTCGCCGACCGGGTGCCCTGACCGCAGCGCGGTCGGCACACACGACGAGGTGACCGCTGCTGGATCAGCGGCACCTAACGACTCCGTGAGTTACGGGAGGATCAAGAATTGACCGAAATCAACGCCACCACCGGCCTCCGGGAAGGCACCTTCGCGATCGGGCGGGTCACGGACGGGCAGCGCAGCTTCAATGCGCTGATTCGGCCCGCCGGTGAGCTCGTCGACCTCAGCGACCGCTTCCCCGACACGCCGAGCATCTACCAGGACTGGGACCGATCGTTCGAGGCGCTGGACGACCTGAGCCGGACAGCGAAGCAGGTCGCCGACTCGCTCGACGGCTACCGCTTCCTCCCACCGACCGACCGGCCGCAGATCTTTTGCGCCGGATCGAACTACCGGCAGCACGCTGCGGAGATGTACACATTCAACGAAGGCGCTTACCAGAAGGAGCGGCTGCCTGGGGAGTCCGACGACGACTTCTACCAGCGCAACCTCGCCTTCGTCACCGACAAGCGCGCCCAGGGCATGCCGTTCATCTGGCTCGCCACGTTCGGCTCGCTGGTCGGCTCCGACGACGACATCGTGCTGCCCTCCGTCGGCAAGGCACACGACTGGGAAGCGGAGCTGACCGCTGTGCTGGCCGGTGGCTCGCCGCGATATCTGACGCCAGACGAGGCGTCCACATTCATTGCCGGTTACGCGATCGGCAATGACATGCACACCGGTGATCTGTTCAGCCGCAGCGACATCAAGTGGAACGCCGACTGGATCGCTAAGCAGCCGCCCACGTTCAAGCAGATCGGCCCGTACGTGGTACCCCGGCAGTTCGTCGGTGACCTCAACGACCTGCAGATCACCCTGCACGTGAACGGTGAGATCAAACAGGACTGGCCAGCTGGAGACATGATCTTTAGCCCTGCCGAGTACCTGGCATACGCATCCGAGCGGTTACCGGTGCTGGCCGGCGACGTGCTGATGATGGGCTCGCCGCCCGGCAACGGAGGCGTCCACGGTCAGTTCCTGGTGCCCGGCGACGAGGTCGATATCGCGATCACCGGACTCGGAAGCCAGCATCACCGCGTGATCGCCGAGGAGACCGACGGTCGTAAGCCGTACTACGGCCTGCCGGTTTTCGAATGAGTAGTGCATCTGCTCTCGGCGTTGCCCCGAAATCTTCCGCAGGAGGCAAGCGTAATGACTGAAGAAACCGCCGCGCAGTTACTCACCGGCCTGGACCACTCGGTTATCCGGGTTCCCGACCTCGAGGTAGGCCTGGAATGGTACCGGCGCGTTCTCGGCTTGGTCGAGGTGGAACGGCGAGCCGACCGCGTCTATCTGGCCAGCCCGGTCACTGGCCGGACAGTCCTCGGTCTTGCCGCGGGTGGCACCGGCCTGGAGTACGTCAGCTACCGGGCGGTGAACCGGACCGCTTTCGAGTACATCACCGCCCGGCTGGACGAGGTCGGCGTTAAGTACTCGCCGTCCATCGGTGACACCCGCACGGGAGCGACCGACGCGCTGCGGGTCACCATTCCGACCGGTCACTCGTTGGAAATCATCCTCGCCGAGGACCAGGGCGCGGATCAGCCGATCGCCGGCGAATACCGCGCTGGGGCGCTCGACGTGCGCCCCAGCCACGTGCAGCTCCGAACCACGGACGTGCGGGGACTCTCCGAGTTCCTGGAGATCCTGGGTTTCAAGGTCAGTACCTACGTGCCACTGCCGGACTCCGACGGCTTCTTCATCCAGTTCCTCCGTGTCAACGACCGGCACCACCAGCTCGCGATTCTCACCGGCGAACCGGGCATCCACCACGTCGCGCTCGAGCTCAACGAAGTCGAGTTCTGGCGGTTCCTCGATCACCTCGCCATCGAGAAGGCACCCGCGGAGTACGGACCGGGCAAGCACCACGAGGGCAAAATGCTCTTCCTCTACGTCCGGGATCCATTCAAGAACCGGTTGGAAATCACCGGCCCGATGGAGTCCGTCGGCTTGGACGACCCGCCGCAGCTGGCCACGCAAGAACCCTGGTTCCACATGAACATGTGGGGTCCGCAGGCTCCGGAGAGCTGGCAGACCGAGTGGATGTGATCGGTCAGACCGATCCCGCAATACCTCACTGACTTGATTGAAGCTTTTGCCAGCGAACTACCTCGTTCAAAGAACGCGGCGGTGGCGCTGCTTACATTGGCGTAGGCACGGAAAGAGCGGTCAGAACATGCGCAAAGTCTTGATTATCGGTGCCGGCATCGCTGGCCTGGGAGCGGCGGTCTCGATCGCCCGCGCCGGCGACAACGTCCGCGTCGTCGAACGCTCCACCTCCTTGGCGGTCGGCGCGGCGATCTCCATGCTCTATCGGGGGCCCGACGCGCTCGCAGAACTCGGCGTCCTGGACGCCTGCATCGCCGAGGGAACGGTCGGCTATCTGGATTCGGTCTTCAGCCGAATGTATGACTCGTCCGGCGACGCCCGGCGCCTGCCGCAGCTGCCGGTCCGAAGCGACGGAATGCCCTCCTACATCATCATCTATCGACCCGTCATCGCGCGGATCCTCTCCGGCCAAGCGGAGGCCCACGGCGCCGTGATCGACCGAGGGCTGGCGGTGAGCAGCCTCAATGATGAAGGCGAGACGGTCGCGGTCACCTTCAGCGACGGCACCTCCGACCACTACGACCTCGTGGTCGGTGCCGACGGCACCGCCTCGGAAACGCGCCAGCACCTTTTCGGCGATACCGCCCAGATCGACTACTCCGGCAACATGAGCCTCCGCTGGGTGAAGCCGGACGCGCCAACCGGGCCGGTCGGGTTCTACGTCAGCGAGGAGAGTGTCCCGGTCGTCATCCACCCGTTACACGGTGGGTTGGTCTACATCGCCACGGGCGTCGACATGGAGAACCGCCACGTCGGCACGGACGAAGCACGGCAGCTTTTCCGCGAGATCCTGGGCCAGTTCGACGCGCCCTACGTGCGCGAGCTGTTGTCCGTCGTCTCCGATGACGATCCGGTGATCGCCCGCCCCTACCTGATGCACCACCACCCCCGACCCTGGCACAAGGGCCGGATCGTCCTGATCGGCGACGCCGTGCACACGTTGGCGGCGAACCTCGGCGCCGGCGGTGTCCTCGGGCTGGAGGACGGCTTGGTCCTCGGCCAGGAGCTGGCGCGGACCGAGTCGCTGGACGCGGCCCTCGCGGCGTTCGAGGAACGACGGTTCGAGCGCACCAGCAACGCGGTGGCCGCCAGCAGGGAAATGCTCGACGCGCAGGTCAACCGTCAGGCGTCTCCGGCGGAGCTGCACGTGATCCGCGAGCGCGCGGTGGCGGATCTGTCGAAGCCGTTCTAAGCAGCTATGACGACAGGGCGCGCCCATCACTCGGTGATGGGCGCGCCCTGTCGTGCAAGGAAAGCCGGTCAGTGACCGCGATCAATCCAGGCACCCAGTCGCGGAGCCTCTGCCCCGATAGAGGTGTCCGAGCCGTGCCCGGTGTGCACCACGGTCTCCGGTGGCAGGGGCAAGAGCGTGTCGGCGATCGAGTGGATGATCGAGTCGAATGACGAGAACGATCGGCCGGTCGCGCCGGGGCCGCCCTGGAACAGGGTGTCGCCGGTGAAGACTCGGCCCAGCTCAGGAGCGTGGAGGCAGATCGACCCCCGTGAGTGGCCGGGGGTGAAGAGCACTTCCACGTCGATGCTTCCAGCACGGAGCCATTGCCCGGAGTACAGCTCGCTGTCGGGCTTGTGGTTCGGGTGGGTTAGCGCCCAGAGATCGAGGTCGTGTGGGTGCAACAGGATCGGCGCATCCACGAGCTCGGCGAGCCGAGGCGCTTGGTTGATGTGGTCGTCGTGGGCATGGGTGCACGCGATGCCGGCGACCCGTCGTCCGGCGATGCGTTCGACGATCGCATCCGCGTCGTGCGCGGGATCGATGACGATGACCTCGGAGTCGTCGCCGATGATCCACACGTTGTTCTCGACGTCCCAGGTGCCGCCGTCGAGCGAGAACGTTCCCCTGGTGACGAGGCGGTCGATGCCGGTCATCAGAAGACCACCACCGAGCGCAGCACGTCACCCTGGTGCATCTTGGCGAATGCCGTTTCGACGGCGTCGAGGCGGATCTCCTCGGTGACGAATTTGTCGAGCGGGAGGCGGCCCTGCAGGTGCAGGTCGACCAGCGTGGGGAAGTCGCGCGAGGGCAGGCAGTCGCCGTACCAGGAGGACTTGAGCGCGCCACCGCGGCCGAAGTACTCCAGCAAAGGGAGGGCGGGGGCGGTCATCTCCGGGGTGGGGACGCCGACGAGCACGACGGTGCCGGCCAGGTCGCGGGCGAAGAAGGCTTGTTCCCAGGTTTCGGGACGCCCGACGGCGTCGATGACGACGTCGGCGCCGAAGCCGCCGGTGAGGTCTTTGATCGTCTCGACGACGTCGGAGGTCTTGGCGTTCACGGTGTGAGTGGCACCGAAATCGCGGGCCCAAGCCAGTTTCCGGTCGTCGGTGTCGACGGCGATGATCGTTCCCGCGCCGGCCAATTGGGCGCCGGCGATGGCGGCGTCGCCGACACCGCCGCAGCCGATGACCGCGACCGAGTCGCCGCGGGTCACTCCACCGGTATTGATTGCCGCGCCGATGCCGGCCATGACGCCGCAGCCGAGCAGGCCGGCGACCTGCGGCGATACCGCAGGGTTGACTTTCGTGCACTGACCGGCGGCCACGAGCGTCTTCTCGGCGAACGCCCCGATGCCCAGCGCCGGGGCGAGTTCCTGGCCGGAGAGCAGCGTCATCTTCTTGGTGGCGTTGTGGGTGTTGAAGCAGTACCAGGGCCTGCCCTTGCGGCAGGCCCGGCAGTCGCCACAGACTGCGCGCCAGTTCAGTACGACGAAGTCGCCCGGCGTGATGCCGGTGACGCCTTCGCCGATCGCTTCCACGACTCCGGCCGCTTCGTGGCCGAGCAGGAACGGGAAGTCGTCGTTGATGCCGCCTTCGCGGTAGTGCAGGTCGGTGTGGCAGACACCGCAGGCGTGGACCTTCACGACGGCTTCACCGGGTCCGGGGTCGGGGACCAGGATCGTTTCGACCGTGACCGGCTGCCCCTTGCCCAGTGCGACGACCGCGTTGACCTTCTGCGCCATGCGTCAAAGCTCCAGTTCTCGTGATATGGAAGGTGAAATCGGGGGCCTCGGTCAGCGGGTGGCGAGGTCGAGGGCGGCGGCCTTCAGCGTGAAGCCGGCGGCGGTGACGTCGTCCTGGGACAACCACGTTGCGCTAGCGAGGAGCTTGCGCGCGGCCTGGTAGTCGGCTGGCCGGTTGATCGACTCCACGGCGATGAGCCGGCCAGCGCGGAAGGCGACCACCGAGAATTTTCCGGATGCCGGCTCACCGAGCACGGCTGTGGAATCGTGCCCGGTCGCCAGCCCTGCTATCTGAAGGCGGAGACCCTTCTGGTCGCTCCAGAACCATGGCAGATCCTGGTAGATGCCCGGGGTGCCGGTGATTTCCCGGGCTACGTGGTCCGCGTGGCCGGTGGCGTTCTGCACGGACTCCAGGCGCTGGAGCCGCCCAGTGCCGGCGTCGGGGAAACGTGCGCAGTCGCCGATGGCGAAGACCTGCGGATGGCTGGTGCGAAGGCTCGCGTCGACGACGATCCCGTTGTCGGTCGCGAGTCCGGCCTTCTCGGCCAGTGTGGTGTCCGGGACGACTCCGGCGCCGACCACGACGAGATCCGCGGCATACACGCGGCCGTCGGATGCGCGCACGCCGGTCACCCGTCCACCTGCACCGAGAATTTCGGTGGCGGTCACGCCGAAACGCAGCTGCGCGCCTCGTGCGGTGTGCTGTTCGGCGAAGTAGTCCGAGGTGGGGACGGTGACCGCCCGGCCCATCAGCCGTGAGGCGCCTTCCAGGACGGTGACCGCGATGGTGGCGCCGAGCGCCGAGGCGATCTCCAGCCCGATGAATCCACCGCCGATGACCACGACCTCGCGCGCGGACCGGATCTGCTCCGCGAGGTGCTGGGCGTGGTGGAGCGAGCGCAACGGGAAGACCCCGGCGAGGGTCTCTCCGGGGATGCCAAGCTGCCGCGGCCGCGCACCGGTGGCCAGCACCAGGTGATCCCAGTGCAGATGCGTACCGTCGTCGAGTTCGGCCCGCGTGGTGGTCAGGTCAACACCACTGACCTGGACCCCGGTGAGCAGGTCGATGGATTGGGCTTCGTAGAAGGTTTGCGGCCGGAGGTTGAGCGAGTCCTGGGTCGTGGTGCCGAGCAGGTAGGACTTCGACAGCGGCGGCCGCTGGTAGGGCAGGACCGGTTCGTCGCCGATGAGCAGGATGCGTTCGGCGTATCCGGTCTGCCGCAGTGATGCGGCGACCTGGACTCCGGCCTGGCCCGCGCCGGCGATGACGGTGGTCACATCTGCTCCTCGGGGAGCCGGACGACCAGGCCGTCGAGTTCTTCGGTGACGGGCAGTTGGCAGCTGAGGCGGCTGCCTTCTTTGCGGGGACTGGCGGTGCAGTCCAGCATCTCGTCTTCGTCGTCGCTGACCGGCGGTAGTCCGGGGCGTGTCGGGTCGACGACGACGACGTGGCAGGTGGCGCACATTGCGTTGCCACCGCATTCGGCGAGGATGCCCTCGACGGAGGCGGCCAGCGCGGCCATCATTACCGTGGTGCCGGCGTCGACGTCCAGTGCGCTTTCGGTGCCGTCGGGTTGGACGAAGGTGATCTTGGGCATAGCCGTCCTCACGCGTCCCAGCGAACGGGCAGGTTCAGCAGACCGCGGAAGACCCAGCCGCCCCATCGGACCGGCACGGTCTCGTCGAGGCGGAGATTCGGCAGCCGACGCAGCAACGTCGGCATCGACACCGCGCCCACCTGAGCGCGCCCGATCCAGGTGCCAAGGCAATAGTGCGGTCCACCGCCGAAGGCCAGGTGCACACGGTTGGTGCGGTTGATGTCGAACGCGTCCGGGTCGGTGAAGACAGACTCGTCGCGGTTCGCCGACGCGAGGACGATGCCCAGCCGCGCACCGGCGGGAAGAATCACGCCACCTAACTCGGTCTCGACCGTGGTCTGACGCGGGTACATGCCGATCGGCGCCACCCAGCGCACGGTCTCCTCGAAGACGTCTTTGAAGCGGCCCGGGTCCGCATCCACGGCAGCACGTTGTTCGGGGTGGGTTAGCAGTGCATAGGTACCGACGAGGGTGGCGTCGCGCGGTTCGTTCAAGCCACCGCCGATGAACATCTTCAGGTTGTCGCGGATCGACTGGTGACTGAGCGGATCCTCGGCGTGCAGCATCGCCGAGATGACCGAGTCGTCCGGGTGAGCGGTCAGGCGCTCGATCGCCGCGTCCACGGCGTTCTCGACGCCTCGGGCCGCCGCGTCGGCGCGCTGCCACACCGCGGGGTCGTCGCCGTAGTTGCCGTTGCCGTCCATCATGGCCTGCGACCATTCTTCGAGATCGGCCCCGGCTACCTCGGCGAGGCCGAGCACCGCGGCCAGCGACCTCGCGGCCAGCGGGGCGGCGTAATCGGTGAACAGGTCAGCTTCGCCGCGCTCGAGGAATCCGTCGATGAGTTCGTCGGCGATGCGCTGGAACACCGGGGTCCAGCGCTGCTTGACGATGCGGGGGCGGACGGCAGGTTCGGCGGCCTTCCGCTCGCGCAGGTGCTCCGCGCCGTCCTTGCGCAGCATCGTGTGGCCCATGACCCGGGTCATCAGAGACGGGGACTCCGCTGCGCTGAAGATGTCCGGGTGCTTCTCGAGGTAGGCGATATCCGCGTGCCGTGTCACCAGGTAGCGGTTGGCCGCCGGGACCCAGGCGACCGGCTGCGTGGCACGCAGCCGGCGGTAGATCGGATACGGGTCCGACCAGAGCTGGTCGAGCTGGATCGTCTGGGCGAAGTCGTCGATGACCTGGGCCATGGGAGCTTCCGATCGGTCGAGGGGATCAACTCACTGTGACTCGCCCAACCACGTGGGAAAAGCGCAGGTAACCGGGGTGATACCGCAGAAAAACTCAGATAGGGACGTCGTCGGAGAGCGTCTCCTGGCAGAACGCGATCAGACTCGCGGCCCGCCGACTCAACCGCGTGTGGCGGGGCCAGGCGAGCAACACCGCGACCTCGTATCCGCGGAGTTCGGCGATGGCTCTGTGCACCACGGGCAGACCCTCGTAGGTGCGGTCGTTGGCCGGACGCTGGATCTGGACCGCATACCCCAGCCCGCGACCGACCAGAGACCGGGCGGTCTCGAAGCTGCTGGTGCGGTGTCGCACCAGGGGTTTGATGCCGGCGTCAGCGCACATCCGCAGTGTGTGGTGGGAGCTGGGTGAGGAGTCCAGCAGGATCATCGGTTCGTCGGCGAGGTCGCGTAGCGCGACCTCGTTCAGCGCGGCGAGCGGGTGCGCGGCGGGCAGCACGACGTGGGGGGCCCGCCGATACAGCTCCACCTGGACGATCTCCGGCTGGATCTCCATGTCGTAGAGCACCGCGAGGTCGAGTTCGCCGGTGAGTAGTGACTGTTGCAGAGCGTCCTGGGCGCCTTCGGTGAAGTCGACGGTCACCCGCGGGTGCCGCGTGCTGAAGCCGTGGAGCAGATGGGGCAGGACGGTCGGCGCGAGTGTCGGGTAGCAGCCCATGGCTAGGCGGCCGGAAAGCTCGTCCGGAGAGCCGGCGCTCTCGGCTTGCAATTCCGTCGCGTGGCGTAGCAGCGCGCGGGCGTGGTGCAGGACCTGGGTCCCACTGGGGGTGAGGGTGATGCCGTGGGCTTTCCGGCGCACGCACAGCTGGACTTTGAGGGCACGTTCCAGTTCGGTGATGGCCAGCGAGATGGCGGACTGGGAGACGTGCAGGCGCGCGGCGGCGCTGCTGATGGTGCCTTCTTCGGCAGCCACGAGGAAGTAGGTCAGCTGCCGGAGAGAGAAGGCCGGGACAGCGTCGAGTTTGTCCATGTGCCCCTGGCCTCCCTCCGGTAGTGCCGTGCTCAGCTGCTGAAGTTCTTCGTGATGCCGTGCCAGACGGCGTCGTAGTTCGGCTGCAGATGCGCCGCGCTTGCAGCGGCGGAGGTGAGGCGCAGCGGAAGGCGGGTTTCGAACATGAACGCGAGCGTGTCGTCGATCTTCTGAGGAACCAGAGCGCGGGTACTGGCCTGCCGGTAGGTGGCCTCATCGGGGCCGTGCGAGGTGAACGAGTTGTGCAGGCTCGCCCCACCGGGCAGGAACCCCTCGGCCTTCGCGTCATAGACGCCGTGGACGAGGCCCATGTACTCGGTCATGATGTTGCGGTGGTACCAGGGCGGCCGGAACGTGTTCTCGCCGACCAGCCACCGCGGCGCGAAGATGACGAAGTCCGCATTCGCCGTCCCGGGGACCTCGCTGGGCGAGGTCAGGACCGTGTAGATGGATGGGTCAGGGTGGTCGAAGCTGACGGTTCCGACGACCATGAAGTTCGCGAGGTCGTACTTGTAGGGCGTGTAATTGCCGTGCCAGGCCACGACGTCCAGCGGCGAGTGGTCGTATTCAGCTGACCAGAGCGTGCCGCCGTACTTCTGCACCACTTCGACGGCACCGGTGACATCCTCGAACGCGGCCTCGGGCGCGAGAAAGTCGCGGTGGTTGGCCAGTCCGTTGGCGCCGATCGGTCCGAGCTCCGGCAGCGTCAGCATCGCCCCGTAGTTCTCCAGGACATAGCCGCGTGCCCGGCCGTCGGGCAGCTCGACGCGCCAGCGGATTCCGCGGGGCACGACGGCGATTTCACCCGGCTTCACATGCAGGATGCCCAGTTCGGTGCGGAGCAGGAGGGCGCCTGCCTCGGGAACGAGGAGCATTTCGCCGTCCGCGTCGACGAAGTACCGGTCGACCATCGATTTCGAGGCCGCGTACTGGTGGATCGCTACTCCGGTCTGCGCCTCCACGTCGCCGTTGGCGCCGATGGTGAACAACCCGTCGACGAAGTCGGCCTCGCCCGGCGGGAAAGGCATCGGATCCCAGCGCAGCCGGTTGGGGTCTAGCGGTACTTCCCGGAGTGGCGCGGCACGCACGCTGCCCGAGGCGATCGGAATGAATTTGCCGTGCGCCGCGGACGGGACGAGCCGATAGACCCACGTGCGCCGGTTGGTGTTGCGAGGCGCGGTGAAGGCCGTTCCGCTGAGCTGCTCGGCGTACAAGCCCAGTGGTGCCCGCTGCGGCGAGTTACGCCCCGGGGGAAGCGCGCCGGGGATCGCTTCGGTCACATGATGATTGCCGAAGCCCGCGAGATACCGCAGGTCGGTCGCAGTGTGTGTTCGAGTCATACGCACCTGCTTTCAGGACGTGGCGGGCAGGATGCGCCCGCAGACCGAGCCGAAGTCGACGAGCCCGCCGTCCGCGGCCGGCGCCGTGGCCGAAACGGTGATCTCGTCGTGGTCGAGGAGAAAACCCCGCGCCGTCCCGTCCGGCAGCGTGAGGGGTCGCTCGCCGTTCCACGTCAGCTCCAGGAAACTGCCGAATCCCGACTCGTCCCACGACGAGACGGTGCCGGTCCCGTAGAGATCACCTGTGCGCAGCGACGCGCCGTTGGACGTCATGTGCGCGAGCTGTTGGGCCGGCGTCCAGTACATCGACGCGAACTCCGGCGTGGAGACGACGTGACCATTCAGGCGCAGTTCCAGCGCGATGTCATAGGAGAACGGTGCAGTGCCCTGCAGGTGCGGCAGCGGCATCGGCTCTTGCGGGGTGGGTGCGATCTTGGCCGCCGACAGCGCGTCGAGCGGTATCACCCAGGGGCTGATGGTGGTGGCGAACGACTTGCCGAGGAATGGTCCGAGGGGCACGTACTCCCACGCTTGGATGTCGCGTGCGCTCCAGTCCAGCAGCAGCACTGCACCGAATACGTGCTGTTCGAACTCGTCGACGGAAACTGTGGAGCCGAGCAGCGAACCCTCGCCGACGACGAATCCGAGTTCTACTTCGACGTCCAGCTTCACGGTGGGTGCGTACTGCGGCTCGCCGCCGGCTCCGATCTTGTACTGGCCTCGCGGCCGGTGGATCGGAGTGCCGTCCACGACCACGGTTCCCGCGCGGCCGTGGTAGCCGACTGGCAGATGCCGCCAGTTGGGTTTGAGCGGTTCCTCGCCTGGCCGGAGGATGCGCCCGGCGTTGCTCGCGTGTTCCAGCGAGGAGAAGAAGTCCACGAAGTCTGCGACGTCGATCGGGAGGTGTGTCTGTACGTCGCTGAGCGGGATGAGGTACCGATCGAGCAGCCCGGCCGGCACGAGATCGAGCAACCGTGCGCGTGTGCTGGACCAGAACTCGTGCCCGCGGGCGAGGAACGGGTTCAGCGTAGGGGCGTCGAACACCGCGTCGCCCAGAGCGGGCGCGAGGTCGAGCACCTGGCTACCTACCTTGGTACCGACACGGGGCTCAGCATCGCCGACGGAGAAAATGCCCAGCGGTAACGTTGCCGATGTCATAGGTGCTTGCCGCCGTCGATGACCAGCGTCGTGCCGGTCGAGACACGGAAGTGCGTCACGGCGCCGATGATGCTGACCGCGACGTCGTCGGGATGTACGACGACCTGCAGCGGCGTGGTGCGCGCTTGAGCCAGCACCGCGTCGCTGCCCCGGCCGGGCACGAACCCGGTGTCTACGGCGGCCGGCGCCACACCGAGCACCCGTACCGCAGGCCCGAGGGCTCGGCCCAGCGACAGGGTGAGGTTGTCCAACGCCGCTTTCGCCGCGCAGTAGGCGATGTTGCTACCCGAACCGGTTGTCCCCGAGATCGAGGACACGTTGACCACGATGCCGTCTCCGGTCGCTGCCAGCAGCGGCGCGAACGCCCGGACAGTGGCGAAGGGGCCACGGACGTTGATCCGCAGCAGGGAGTCGAAGAGCTCATCGTCCAACGCATCGAGGTCACTGTGGGCGATCTTCTGCGTCACGCCGGCAGAGTTGACCAGCACGTCGCATCGGCCATATTCGCGTTCGACGAGCTGGGCTACCTCAGTTAGCCGGGCGGAGTCCTCGATCGGTATCGGCTCGTGCCGGTGGCCGTTCCCGGGGAGGGCCGCGACCACACCGGCGGCCCGGTCGGCTCCGTGGTGGTAGCCCACCACAACCGACGCGCCCTGCTCGGCCAGGCGATGGGCGGTGGCCGCGCCGATGCCGCTGCTCGCGCCGGTCACCACCGCGACTTTGCCTACGAGGGGCAGGACGCCGAGGCCGCCGCTCCGTACATCGTTCATGCATTAACTCCCGGAGAATCGGTGAGGTGGCGGCACGGTCAGCGCGGCGTGAAGCGGACCGGCAGCCGTTCCACGCCATGGTGGTGGCCTCCGCCGGTCAGTCCAGTGACCGTCGGCTCGCCGTCGAGTTCGTATTCGCCGATGCGGTCCAGCAGAATCCGCAGCGCGGTCTGCAGTTCGGTCTTGGCCAGGTACTGCCCGATGCAGGCATGGGTTCCGGCGCCGAACGTGACGTGTTCACGAGCGTTCGCGCGGGTGAAGTCAGCCCGGTGCGGATTGGGGAACTTCTCCGGATCCCGGTTGGCTGCGCCCCAGCCGAGAAGAACGGGCTCTCCGGCCTTGATCGCGGTTTCGGCGATGGTGGTGTCGGCGGTCGCGTCGCGCCGGAAATTGTGCAGCGGCGCATAGAGGCGGAGCAATTCGTCGACGGCCGACGGAATCAGCTCTGGGTCGCCGATAAGTTCCCGCCGCTGGTCCGGGTTGCGGGCGAGATGCAACATCATGCTTCCCAGGACCAGAATCGTCGTGTCATGGCCACCGAAGGAAAGGGTGAACATGATGCGGGCGATCATCGCGGTGGAGCCGTCCCATTCACCGAAGTCGGCTTGGACGAGCGTGGTAATCAGGTCGTCGGCCGGTTGCTGGCGGCGCCGTTCGACGAGCTCTTCCCAGCGACCGAGCATCCGGTCCAGCGCGAGTGCCGCGTCCGGGGATCCACTCGCGCAGGCGAGGAACTCGAAGGCATCGTTCCGCACCCGGGTGCGGTCTTCGGGGCTGAGCCCGAACACCTCGCCGATCACGGTCAGCGGGAGCGGCTCGGCGAACTGGCTGATGAGGTCGGCGCGGCCGTCGTCGATGAAGTCGTCGACCAGCCCGTTGACGATCTCGCTGATGCGAGGCGCCCACTTTCTGGCCGTAACCGCGTTGAACGTGCGGGCGAGGATCTTGCGGTACGTCTGGTGTTCCGGGTCGTCCATCTCCAGCAGCGGCAGACGCCGCTCGGAGATCGCGGGGAGGAAAACCCCTTTGGCCGACGAGAAGGTGGCCGAGTTGAGCGCGACGGATCGCACGTCGGCGTACCGGGTCAGCAACCAGTAGCCGCCGTGATTCGATCCGTGGCTCACCGGGCACCGGGAGCGCACAGAGTCATACCTGGTGTGTAAGTTCTCCGCGGTGATGCTCGGGTCATGGGGATCGAATTCTTCAGCGGGTCCCGAGCGCGTCGGCTCGGCTGAGGTCGTCATTGCTCGTCCTCCTGGCGTGGTCGGCTCCTGGCAGGTCGGATGACCGGGGTCGTTCATAATTGCGTGGGAGGTAGATCGACGACGATTTCGTCGAGTTCGTCGTCGATCACGATTTGACATCCGAGCCTGCTGCGCTCGGTCCGCTGCGCCGCAGCGCCGTCAAGCATTTCGTCCTCGTCGTCGCTCATTGTCGGCAGACGGTCGAGGTAGTCGCTGCGCACGTAAACGTGACATGTGGCGCACATAGCGTTTCCGCCGCACTCGCCAACAATTCCCGGAACATTATTGACTAGGGCGGCGAGCATGACGGAGACCGGATCGTTGGCGTTGACCGCATACGTTGATCCATCCGGATGGTTGTACGTGATTTTCGCCATTAATCCTTCTCCTGGTCCGTTCGGGGAATGGTGGGTCCGTCATCTCGAGCGATCGGCGCGTACATATTGCGACGGATGAAGCCGACCTGGATGTATCGGCGAGTGGGTCGGTCGGAGCCCGCCGCGGGCGTGGGAGGTGGCCACGAGTCGTCGCGGGTGCGGGCGTCAGCCGCCGCTCGTCGCTCGCCCGCGCGTTCGGTGCTTTCCGCTCCACGGCTGGATGGCAGTCACCACGCGTCTCCTTTGACGTCGGACCGGTGTGGCAGGCGTGTCCTCGCAGCCCGGGCGTCTGCTGGGGAGCTCCTGCGGCCTCGATGAGGCGCTTCGGATGCTAAACGATCCGTATCGTATCCGTCGAGGGTTGCGCGTTCCGGCGGGGCGCTTTCGGGTGCGAAGTTGCTCGATATCAACCGTAATTTTCCTAAACTAGTCATTCGTGTGAAAGCGGCGGACCGGTGTCGCGCGGCGTCTGGTTTAGGTCGCTGTGCGTGCGGCAGGCCGGGTCTCGGTATTGTTCGGTGCCATGGCGGTGCGGAGCGAAACCAGCCGCCGGGCTCTGCTGCAAGCGACGATGGAGCTTCTGGATGCCGACGGGCCTCAATCCGTCTCGTTACAGAAACTCTCCATCGAAGCGATAGCCAGGCGCGCCGGCGTGGGCAAGATGACCATCTACCGGTGGTGGCCCAGCAAGGCGGCGCTGGTCATCGACTCCTTCATCGACAACCACCTGGTGCAGACAACCGTCGACGAGACGCTCCCGCCGCTCGACGCGCTTCGTGAACACCTGCGCTCGGTGACCCGTATCTACGCCGGCCCCGAGGGTCGGCTGGTCACGCAGCTCATCGCCGAGTGCCAGTACGACGAAGCAACGTTGCGCGAGTTCCGCGAGCGATTCTGGGACGACCGACACGAGACGGTGCTAGGTCTGGTCCGTCGCTGCATGGCTGAGGGCGCCATGCGATCGGATGTCAGCCCCGAGGTAGCGGCCGAACTCATCTATTCTCCGCTCTACCAGCGCATGCTCCTCAAGTTGGGACCGCTGGACGTGGCGGCGGCCGACGAAATTCTCGACGTCGTTCTGCGAGGGCTGGCCCCCGCCGCGACGTCATCGAAGGTGCACTCCGACCACTAGGGCCTGTCTGGCCCGTCCCCGATATCTATTCAAACTCGGTGAATAGATATCGATCTTGACGCCGAAACGACGCTGGCCGTAACTTGTGAACCCCTGAATGCCGAACAGGATTTGCACTTCTATGCCGTATTCGGCGATCCCAATGGCGGGAGAAGTATGCGTATTCGGAATCGCATGATCGCTGCATTGATCGGATCCGCGATAGTGATCACTGCTGCCGTTGCACCGGTAGACCCGGCAGTCGCTACCACGGCCGGCAATTCCGGCGCGGGCTCGAAGAAGCCACGAATCATCGTCATGCAGGACGGTGAAGTTGACGACATGGATTCGTTCATCCGGCTGCTCTATTACTCGAACGAGTTCAACATTGCCGGAGTCGTCTACACCAGCTCCAAGTACCACTGGGCAGGGGATGGTGCCCAGGTGGCGCCGTACCGCTGGACCGGCACCAAGTGGGTGAGCTCGTACCTCGACAAGTACGCCACGGTCTATCCTAACCTGCGGAAACACGCGGATGGCTACCCGAGTCCCGAGCGTCTCCGGTCGGTGTACAAGGTCGGCAACGTCGAGAATGTCGGCGAGATGGCGAAGGTGACCGCCGGATCCGAACTGATCCGTAAAGCGATCCTCGACGATGATTCCAGTCCTCTTTACCTCCTCGCCTGGGGTGGCAACAACACCGCGGCGCGGGCGCTGAAATCGATCCAGGAGCAGTATCAGGGCACCGCTCGCTGGTCGGCGATCCAGCAGAAAGTCAACAAGAAAGTCGTCATTTACAACATCCTGAATCAGGATGACACGCTGAGTGGCTATATCAAGCCGAACTGGCCGAACATCAAGATCATCGACAATCAGAGCCAGTTCTGGAGCTTCGCCTACCTCTGGACGCGGCAGGTACCGGCCGCCAACCAGCCGTACCTGCGCGCGCCGTTCATGGAACAGAGTCTGCTGACCGGCAAGGGTTCGCTGCTCGCGGAATACCGGACCTACCGAGACGGCAAGCCGACTCCCGGCGACGACGAGAACACTCGCTGGCAGCCGGACGCGAACACTGACTACGCCGTCCACGACTTCATCTCCGAAGGTGACTCACCCTCCTTCCTGTACCTCCTCGACTTCAACGGCTTGCGGTCGTCTGAAAACCCGACGTTCGGCGGCTGGGGCGGACGGTTCGCCCCGAGCGCCTCCGGCTGGATCGACACCTCTGACGTCAACCCCACGACCGGAAACGCCGACCGGGCGTATCCGCAGACGCGCTGGGTCGCTGATCTCCAGAACGACTTCGCCGCCCGCGCGAGCTGGGGAGTCTCCGCCCGATACTCCGGGGCCAACCACAACCCGCGCGCCGCGGTCGCCGAAGGGACCGACCTTCGCCGCAAGCCAGGCGCGAAGGTGGTGCTTCACGGCCGGGGAACTGACCCGGACGGCGGCGCGCTGTCCTACCGTTGGTGGCAATACACCGACGCCGACAGCTACGCGGGTGCGATCACTCTCACCGGCGCGAACAGCCGGGATGCGTCGTTCACGGTGCCGGCCGACGCAAAGCCGGGCGATGCGATCCATCTGATTCTCGAGGTCAGTGATGGCGGAGCGCCACCACTGAAGCACTACCAGCGAGTCGTCGTCACGGTCGGATAGCCATTTTCTAGCCAGAGAGGTGGCGGGCTCGCCCGCCACCTCTCTGGCTTTCTGCGCGGCAGTCGCTTGCGCGGTGTGCATGTTCTGCTCAGTGTGCAATGATCGGCACATGGTCGAGGATTTGCGGACCCGGCGCCGGCAGATGACACACCGCGAGATTCACACCGCGGTTTTGCGGCTGGCGGCCGAGCACGGGCTGGACCAGATCACCGTCGACCAGATCAGCGCTGAAGCGGGCGTGTCTCGGAGGACATTCTTCAACTACTTCCAGAGCAAGGAGCACGCCGTCGTCTCAGGGCCTGGTGAGCTCCCCGCCGAGGCCGTAGCGGAGTTCCTTGCCGGAACGTCCGTCGAGCCCGCGCAGGTGCTCCGGGATCTGAGCCGCCTGCTCCTGGCCGAGGTCGAGGCCCACATGCCCGATCGTGACGATCTTCGGCAGGTCTTCGCACTGGCCTACGAGCACCCCGCGGTGCTCGCGTTGCTCCTCGCGGACTTCAACGGGTTCGAGCGGGAGGTGGCCTCGGTGGTCGCCCGCCGCCTGGGATGCCGCCCCGAGGACGAGACACCTACCCTCCTCGCGGCGATCGCTCTGACTGCTGTGCGAACCGGCCTTCAGCGCTGGTCGCTCAGCGAACAGCCCGCTGCTGATTCACCGGTTCCCCACGTCGAGCGCGCGGTCGCGCTGCTCCACGCCGTTCTCGCGACCTGACCGGACGCAGGCTTCGCACCACCAGGAGACCCTTGCATGAGCCACCCGACGCCGCCTGCCCACACACCGGATGAGGCGTCAGCGATCCCGCCACGCTTCGGATTGATCTTCGCCGGCTTGATGCTGACGATGCTGCTCGCGTCCCTCGACCAGACCATCGTCGCCACGGCTCTACCGACGATCGTCGGTGAACTGTCCGGTGTCTCCCACATGGCGTGGGTCACCACTGCCTACATCTTGGCCGCGACGATCGCGATGCCCGTCTACGGCCGGCTCGGCGACCTGATCGGCCGTAAGGCGCTTTTCCTGGCCGGCATCTCGATCTTCTTGATCGGCTCGGCGGTGGCTGGCGCATCGCAGGACATGGCGATGCTGATCATCGGCCGCGGCATCCAGGGGCTGGGCGGCGGCGGCTTGATGATCACCTCCCAGGCAATTATCGCCGATCTCGTGCCGGCGCGGCAGCGAGCCAAATACATGGCGCCGATCGGAGCGGTCTTCGGACTGTCGGCGGTAGTTGGCCCGCTGCTTGGTGGCTGGTTCACCGACGGAATCGGGTGGCGCTGGGCGTTCTGGATCAACCTTCCGGTCGGCCTGCTCGCGCTCGGGGTCTGCGCGGTCGTCCTGCGGCTACCGCGCAGGGCCAGTTCCGTGAAGCTCGATTACCGCGGGTTCGTGCTGATGGCGGCCGCGGTCAGCTGCACGGTTCTGGTCGCGGACTGGGGTGGCACCGAGTACGGCTGGACCGACCCAGTACTGCTGGGCACGGCTGCGGGGGGCATCGCCGCATGGGTGCTCTTCCTGCTGTCGCAGCACACCGCGGCAGAGCCGTTACTGCCTCTGCGGGTCTTCCGCAGTCGGATCTTCAACATCGCGACGCTGGTCGGCATGATCGTCGTCGGCGTCGGCATGTTCGCGGTGATCGGCTACCTACCGACCTACCTGCAGATGGTCTACGGCGTCAGCGCGACCGAATCCGGGTTGCTGCTGATCCCCATGGTCATCGGCATCATCGCGACGGCGATGCCCTCCGGCCAGCTGATCAGCCGCACCGGCCGGTACAAGATCTATCCGATCCTGGGCGCCGCATTGATTACTCTTGCCGCATTCCTGCTCTCCACCCTTGAGGTTGACAGCCCGCTGGCTCTGGTGTGCGTGTACGTCGGCTTGGTCGGCGCCGGCATGGGCCTAGTCATTCAAAACCTCGTACTGGCTGTGCAGAACGACTTCCCGGCCTCCGATGTCGGCACCGCGACCTCGGCGAACAACTTCTTCCGCGAGATCGGAGCCACGCTCGGCACAGCAGCCGTCGGAGCGGTCTTCACACATCGACTCGCCGACCAGCTGGCGACCCGCCTGGACGCGGAAGCGACGCGGGCTGTCGGCAACACCGATGCGCTGACTCCAGCCCTGGTCCACTCGCTGCCGGACGCCGTCCAGGCCGCTGTCGTCGCGGCCTACCAGAACGCGTTGACGCCGGTCTTCCTGTACCTCGTACCGCTGTTCGTGATCGGCATCGTGCTGGCGCTCCTGCTCCCGGAGAAGGAGCTATCCGACACCGGACCGACCGAGTCCACCTTGGTCCAGCAAGGTCGGGTGAAAGCCTGATCATCCGCGGCACCCCCGACGCGTGTTCGCTCGCCGGCGGGATGTGACCTGCGTGACGCGGGCGGATGCCTCCGATCTGCTCAAGCACACGGTAGTTCGTGCCGATATTTCTCGGGGAGTCCGCTCTAAAGGGGCCGGGCGCGATGCCGAGGTGGTGGATGATGGCCCAGCCAACGTCGTCGCGGGGGGTCGCGTCACGGCTCACCGATCTTCGAGTCGGAACGAAGATCGTGTTGACCGTAGCGGTGGTCGCGCTGGTGGCCCTGGTCATCGGTGGAGGGGCATGGTCACGGCTAGGGAGCCTCGATGACCGCATCCAGGGGTTGAAGAGCACTAATATCGCCCGGCTGAATAATCTCGTCGTGCTACGTGGCGGTATGTCGGACATGTATCGGTCGCTGTACCTTTATCAGGTCACAACCGGGACACAGCAGGCCGGATTCAAATCCCAAGTCCTGGCCGCGCAGAAAGCAGTCGACGACGCTGGCGACGCCTACGTCGCGACCCCAGATTCCTCGGTGACCTGGAGAACGCAGGTCAAAGCCTTCAGCGGCGCGTGGACACAATACAAAGCACTGGTCAACTTGCTTACATTCCAGCAGCCAGCGCCAGCTGGTGTCAGCATCCCGGCGAGTGTCACCGCGCAGATCGCTGCGTGGAACAAAGCAGAAGACACGATGAATAGTGCCGTGGACACGCTAATGACACTGGAGCGCACACAAGCAGAACAGGCCAGCGCCGTGGCGCACAACCAAGCCGTCGCCGCCAAGACGCTGACTGCGGTACTCCTGACCGTCGGACTTCTCGTGGCCCTGACCCTGGCGATACTGGTCGGCCGGAGCGTCTCCCGGCGCCTGTCCGGGGTGCGGGAAGTGCTCGATGCGGTCGCCGACGGCGACCTGACCCGGCAGGCCGACGCGGTCGGCCGGGACGAGGTGGGGTTGATGGCCGTCGCGGTGAATCGCGCGACAGAGTCGATCCGACAGACCGTGGCCGCGCTGTCGAATTCAGCGCGAGCCCTCGCCGACTCCTCCCAGCAGCTCTCGGCCTCAGCAGACGCGATCTCCGGCAACGCGCAGGAGACGTCCTCGCAGACCAGCGTGCTGGCCTCGGCAGCCGAGGACGTGTCGCGCAGTGTGCAGACGGTGTCGGCCGGCACCGAAGAGATGGGCTCAGCGATCAGGGAGATCTCCCAGTCGGCCAACGACGCGGCCGGAGTGGCCTCTCAAGCGGTCACTGCGGCGGCCGCGACGAATGCGACGGTCGCCAAGCTCGGAGAGTCGTCGATCGAGATCGGCAACGTCGTCAAGGTCATCACATCGATCGCGGAGCAGACGAACCTGCTAGCGCTCAACGCCACGATTGAGGCCGCGCGTGCCGGCGAGGCGGGTAAAGGGTTCGCGGTCGTCGCGAACGAGGTCAAGGACCTCGCGCAGGAGACGGCGAAAGCGACCGAGGACATCTCGAGGCGGGTCGAGGCTATTCAGGCCGACACTGACTCCGCGGTCACCGCGATCGAGCAGATCTCGGGCATCATTGCCCAGATCAACGACTATCAGATGACGATCGCCAGCGCCGTGGAGGAGCAGACCGCCACGACACAGGAAATGAGCCGGTCGATCATGGAGGCGTCCACCGGGTCGAGCAGCATCGCGCAGAACATTTCCGGCGTTGCGGCGGCCGCGCAGACTACGAGCGCTACCGTCATAGAGACTCAGCGCTCTGCCGACGAACTGGCCAGAATGTCCGCGGACCTGCAGGCACTGGTCAATCGCTTCCGGGTATAGCCTCGCCACTCCACCTCTAAGCTGCTGCCGCCGGCTACGCCGGGGCGTTGTCGGCAGCGCTCTGATGCGCGCTCACCGCATCCAGATTCTCCACGGCCCACTCTTCAAGCGCCCGGAGCGGCCCCTGGAGTGATCGGCCCAGCAGTGTCAGCTCATACTCCACGCGCGGTGGAACTACTGGATACACCGTACGTGTGACCAACCCGTCCTGCTCGAGCGCGCGAAGAGTCTGCGTCAGCATCTTCTGCGAGATGCCGCCGACCCGCATAGCCAGAGCGGAGAAGCGCTGCGGCCCGGAATCCAACGCCTCCACGATCAACACCGTCCAGCGGTCGCCGATGCGATCAAGCAAGCGGCGCGTCGGACAGTCAAGCTGATCGGGACCACATCGGCCGACAGTCACCTCGGCGTTCCTCTCTTACCGCAAAGTGCGTACTTCCTCGGGCAGCCAATGCGACCTACGGTAATCCAGTCACCGCAGGAGAATGAAGGGACGGAAAGTGGCGCGAATTACAGTTCTTGGCGGCAGCGGATATGCCGGCGCCGGCATCGTTGCCGAAGCCGCGAAGCGCGGACACGAAGTTACGTCTCTGAGCCGTGGCAGCGTCGGTAGTCCGGTCACGAACGTCCAGTACGTCGCGGGCTCAGCACTCGACGCGGCAGTCCTCGACGAGGTGCTCGCGGACCGGGATGTAATCATCGTCGCTCTCTCACCACGAGGGGACATGGCCGGCAAGCTTGAGGGAATCGTCGAGGATCTCATCCACCGCCTTGCCGGAACGCCGACTCGCCTCGGTCACGTCGGTGGTATGTCATCGCTGCTGATCGAGGAGGGTGGCCAACGATTTTGGGACGTCTTCAGTCACGTCTTCACCGACGAGCAGAAGCCCGAGGTCGAGAGCGGACTCCACGTCCTCGAAATGCTCAAGGCGAGCCCGGAGACCCTCGACTGGTTTTACATCAGCCCGCCGCGCGACTTCGGGTCGTGGCTCGACACTCCGTCGAAGGGCGCCTACGTGCTCGGCGGCGACATCCTGCTCAAGGACGCTGCCGGGAACTCAACGATCTCGGCCAACGACCTCGCCATCGCGGTCGTCGACGAGATCGAGAAGCCAGCCCACCACCGCCTCCGGTTCACCGCCATCCACTGACATGCCCGATTCGGCCCACTCCGCCTTCGCGCCGGTCCGACTAATAGCTGAAAGTGAAAGCTGCGGCTAGAGACCGATGCGGTGACGTTCTGTTACTGCGAAGTCGGTGAGCGCCAGGACAAAGGTCTTTCTCCGCGTGTCCCGGACCATGGCCAGTTTCTCGTCGGGTTCGTCCTCAGCGATATCCGGGTCGCGGAAGTCGGCGTTGTCTTCGTAGACCAGCCAGCAGCCGTGGATACCGGCCAGGAGATCCTCGAGGAGATCGGGCGCGGGCCGCCGAGGGTCGAGCGGGGTAAGCCGGCGAAAGCCATCGATTAGGTCCTCGGGGTCCTCGGGTTCGTCGCCGAGGCGGTCGATGAGTTCGTCGGCGATGCGGGTGTGGCCTTCGGCGATGTCCATGGCGTCGCTGATCAGTTCGGTCACCACCATCGCGGCAGGGCTCTCGCCGTCTTCCATGTCGATGAGGACCTGGGTCGGGGACTCGTAGGGCAGCGCTTCGATCTGGTTGGCGTCGACGAGGATGTCGGTGGAGTCGCTCTCGGTGGTGTCGGCGGTGACGCGGGCGGCGGCCCAGAGCCAGTGCGCGGCGGCGACCGCGGCCGAGGCGGGGTCCAGGTGGTGCAGCCCGGCGGGGCGGAGCGGGTCGGCGGTGAGGATGTCGTGAGCGGCGGCGACCTGCACGGGCGAGAAGCCGGCGCGGCTCAGTTTCACCGCTTGCGCGGCGCGGCCGGTCAGATCTCCGCGCTCGGCACGTTCGACGGCGTCGAGCTCGGCCCGCACGTCGGCGGCGACGGCGTCGGTGACCGTCTGGTCGCCGAGGTAGTAGAGCGCGCGCCCGGCCCGGTGGGCGGCCTCTTCGACCGGGTCGAGCGATGTTGTGATCACCGGGCTGCCGGAGTACGGGTCGTCGGGCAGGTGCGGGCTGGTGAGCGTGGGCACGACGGTGGCGAACGCCTTCCGGGATTGCTCGCGCCGCCACCCTTCGGTGTTGACCTCGGTGGTGGGCGCGGCGCTGGCCGGCTGGGTGTAGAGGCGCCAGAGCCGGGTGGAGAGGAGCGTGAGCGCGCTGGCGAGGTCGGTGACGTGTAGGCCGATGAGGGTGGGGTCGGTGTCTTGGATGCGGGTGAGTGCCTGTGACGTGGTGACAGGTGTGAAGACGGGTCCGTGGCCGGTGTCCCAGGTCGCGATGAGTTCACCGCGGTCGGTGTTGAGCGCATAGCGCGTCATGACGTGTTCCTTGGGGTAGGTGTCGTCACCTGCGAATATACGTGGCGACTGTCTATTTCGGATGTTTCAAGCCGCGTCCCGCCGGTCGTGTCGCGACCGCGGACCCGGATCGGTGTCCGGCCCGGTGGTGGGATCGCGGTCGATCGGCGACGCGTCGCCGGGGGCCGAGTCAGGGTCGAAGGCGTCGCTGATGGCGTTTTCGGCGGTGGTGTACGCGATGAGCAGGAAGCCGGCGTAGACGCGCATGAGGACGTCGATGCCTTGTCCGGCGCGGCGGGCGGCTTCGGTGATGGGCAGGCCGTTGGTGATCCAGACGGTGATGCCGCCGTGCCGGAAGTCGTAGGCCCGGCGCGCGACGGGGGATGCGGCTTCGTCGGGGGTGAAGGCGATGGCGCGGGCGAGGTGTAAGGCTCGGCCGTAGCCGGAGTCCTGCAGGGGGTTGCCGCGCATATTGGTGAACACGCGCCCGTCCAGACCGGCCCCGTAGCGTTTGAGGTGGTCGCGCAGCATGGTGACGAGGATCGGCGGGATCGGGACCCGCCGGGTCTCGGTGGCGGGCCGGTGTTTCAGGCCGCGAGCCTGGCGGGGCCGGCCGGTGTCGGTCCAGGCGGATCCGGCTTTGGCTTCGCTGCCGAGCAGGTCGAGCCACCCCCATCCGGAATCGGGCAGGTGGCAGGTGTTCTCTCGCAGCGCGACGGCCTCCGAGGGGCGCAGCGCGGCGTAGTAGAGGGTGGCGAAGAACGTCTGCAGCCGTTCGGCCCACGGCCCGATCTGCTCGAGCGCGGCGAGCAGGTCGCGGACTTGCTGTGGGGTGGGGACGATGCGGCGGTCGATGGCGTCGGCGACTGCGGGCGGGCGCCAGCGGACGGATTTCAGGGGTGGGGTGGTGAGCAGGCCGCGTTCGAGGGCGTAGCCGCAGGCGCCGGAGAGGGCGGCGCGTTTGCGGGTGATGACGCTGGCCGCGGACGGGGTCCCGTCGAGCTTGCGAGCACAGGCGTCCAGGACGCTGCGCACGGTCGCGGGGTTGCTCAGGACATGCACGGGCAGGGACGCGGTTTCGAGCCAGGCGAGCGCGACCACCGCGTCCGGCGGTGGTTGTTCGGTCCATGCGGTTTCGGGCCGGAACGCGAAGCGCATTAGCGCGCGGCGGCACTCGGCGTCCGGTGGGGCGCCGCGGCGGCGCCGGTCGAGCAGCGCCATGGTGACCGTGGTCAGGCCCTCGGCCTGCGAACGCCGCCCGTTGGGCGAGAGCCGGGGCCACTGCAGCAGCGTGTAGTCCCGGGCGTGCGCGAGCCAGGTTGTGGTGGATTTCGCGCGGGCCATGCTGGCGGGCAGCCCGGTGTGGGTGTCGAACGGCTCGCCTTTGCGGTAGGCGGTTTCGAGGTCGGTCAGGTAGTACCCGGCGGGGGTTTTGTCGCGGAACGATTCGTGGAATTCGCGTCCGTCGACGGTCCACCGCACCCGCCACCGGCCTTTCGCCGGCGGCTTCGTGGTGTTGGGGTTCTTGCGGGGTTTCGGGGAGAGGAACTGCAGTTTCTGGAATCGGACCTGGAACGACGTGGTCGCCGTCGGGTCGGGCGGTGGGCCGGGTGTGCGGCGGGTCATGTGTGGGTCTCCGGAACGAGGTCGGTGTGAGCGTTGATCCAGGCGTCGAGGTCGGCGCGCCGGAACCGCAGCTGTCCGTTGGGCAGGCGGATCGCGGGTGGTGCGTCGCCGAGTTGCCGCCATCGGTAGAAGGTCGAGCGGGGCACGGCGAGTTCGGTGAGGACTTGCGGCAGGGTCAGCAGCGGTTCGGCGGCCGGGTCGGCGTCGGGGTTGGGGGGGACGGGAGCAGTGCCATGGACGCTCGGTGTCCGCCGACCGGTCAAGTCGGTGTCGCCGGGATCCGCAGGACCAGCCGGCGCGGTGCGTCGGGCGTGGGGTGGGTGATGCGGCACGAGGTCGCCGCCTTCGAGGCGAGAGAGAACGCGGAGAGCGCAGCGCTCGGGCCCGGCCGCTCGGACCGAACTAGCGCCACATCCCCTACACGCCGTTTGTGATCGCTGGCGAACGACCCCCCTCGCTCACACGCGCTCACACGGCCGGTCCGCCGTGCGTCCGCCATGCCGCGTGTGAGCGATCTACCAGTGGATATGCCTGGTGAGAGTCCCGCGATTGCTCGGGCGTCGGGTGAGCAGTCGTCTCATCCAATGAAACGTGTGAGCGCCAGGGTCGCCGCGGCCGGCGCTCACAATGACACCGCTGACCATCGACGTGAACGCCGGACGCAGCGCCGACTTCGAGCCGTCAGAGAGCACCGCACCGATCAGCGACCGGACCCGGCCGAGTGCCCGGTTGAACAGGCACAGGAAGCGGCGGCGCGACCAGACGACTCTGCGCAGCGTGTCGGCCCTACACGGAGCGGCGCTCACGCGCGGTGGCGAGCTTGCGAGGTCGCTCGTCGGAGGGTCATCCGAACGGGCAAATCCGCAGGAGATTGAAACCGTCGGTCTTTTAATCCGCGGGTTCTGGGTTCGATCCCCAGGCGGCCCACCCGCTGACCTGCTGGTTTGCCTAATGCAACTAGTGTCGGAACTCGCCTAACGGCGTTTGGTGGCTCCTTGGCGGCTCCGATGTCGGGGACGTGTCGTTTCCGCAGATCAGCTGGCACCTCAAGCCCTCATCCTTGGTCGACTCGCTTACGACAGCTGCTTCGGCGCGACGGTCGACCGTGCTGCAGCGAGCTGCCCTTCTCGAAGCTCCGGTGACCCAGGAATGACTTAGGCCGGCTCTCGGCGAGCGCAGGGCGAGCGGAAGGGTGGCGGGCTACCTCGGCGACCGCCAGCTGGTCAGCCAGGTACGTCGCCCGAATGCACAGTGGACTGGGGAGCTCCTGCAAGGAACCATGACGGCGGGGATGGGGGTGCGCGTTGGAGACAGACACGACCACGGCGACTCGAAGTCAACACGCGATCAGGCTGTTGACCCTGCTGCGGGTCTGTGGCCAGGCTGTGGGAGGCGGCGATCCCGAGGCCGCGGTGCAGGTTATTCGGTCGGAGAAGCGCCTCCAGGCCTTGGACTTCTGGCTTCGCAACCCCGACTATCTGGCAGACGAGCTCATCACAGGAGTCGTCAACGACGTCATTGACGAGTCATACCTTGAGGTGGCCGAGAGGTTGCTGACCGACCCAGAGCCGGCCTGGCATCACTACCCGATGCCCAAATGGTTCTACGGCGCCTACGAATCGGTAGACGACGCATTCGCCCTACTTGACACATATGAGTTGGCGTTCGTGCGGCGGCGAGGGGCGCCTCCGAAGCGACTGCAGAACTCCTTCTTCCTCACGCAACACGGCGCCGCCATGGCTGATGAGCTGGCGACTACTGCGGTGTTGGACTGGTACCCGCGCCAGGCGGTCTTGGTCCACCTGGTGGCGGGTGACGATTCGGGCAGCCGCCTGAAGGAACGGCAGTACGCGCAGGAGGCGTACGCGCTAGCGACCTGGGGTGAACCCATCGGCTCGATTGGTGATCAAGTGGTCCGGCGCCTGAGGGAATCGAGGGGCCCGGCCGTCGCGACGGTCGGTGGCCCTACGGCGACGACGCCGGACGGGAATCAGGTGGGGGACGCATGACGCGGCTCGGTCAGGAGGTCGCTGGTGCAACTGGACGACCCGTGGACGACGTGGAAGCGGTGCTCGCAAAGCATCGGGTGACGGCGTCGGCAGCGATCCCCTCGCCGGCCTACCTCTGCTTCACCCGCCTGCGATTTTCCGGAACGAAGGTTCTGACGGGTGTAACGGCCGATGGCATCAAGGTCGAGCGCGACGCGGTCACCCGAGTTCCCTTCAACTTCGACTGGACCCTTTCCACGGGTCTTCACGGCATCGGAAGCGACGAAAACCTCCGGGGTAAGTCCAGCACCATCAAGGTCTTCATGTGGGCTCTGCGAGGCCGATGCGATCTGAAGAACGAGGTGAGGCAGTGGATCGACCACGTCGAAGCCGAACTGGTCATCGACACCGTCGCCTACCAGGTGATGTTTGACGTCGACCATGCTCGTAACCACGCTCCTACCGGAACTCTCACCCGCGTGAAGCCGGGGGACGCCGCACTGACTGTCGGCGTCTTCGAGGACGACGACCAGTTCGAAGAGGTGATGGGCTCGGCGATGATGGCCGCGCTGCGGCTACCGCCGATTGCCGGCCAGCAGGAGGGGCGTCGGACCCAGCACACGTGGCCGACATATGCGGGAGCGCTGCTGGTACGCGGGGACAACCTTCAGTTCCTTCTGGGAGACGTGCAGTGGGCCGGATTGCCGTCCCGGTTGCTTTCGCTGTTCGTCGGGTCGGAGTGGGCTGCTGCACGGGCTGAGGCCAAGACAGCGCTCACCGTTGCAGAGGCCGAACTTGCCCGATTGGAGTCAGCGGCGAGCCAGCACGCCTCGGCCATGAGCGTGGCGCACGCGGAAGCATTGCGGGCGCTGGAGGCCGCTCGTACTCGGGTGGAGCTGCTCAGTGCAACGACGGTCGATATCTCGGCGGTGACGCGCGCCGTCAGCAGGCTTTCAGAGTTGAACACGCAGATGGCGAATACCTCCCGTTTGCTGCGGGCTGCTCAAGCCACGCTCACCCTCGCGTCCAGCCAGTACACGGAGGAGATGAAACGCCGCCTGCGCGATCAGGAGGACGCCCAGGCCATCCGGTTCTTCCAGAAGCTGCGTCCGACCGTCTGCCCGCGATGCGCTACGCCCGTGACCGCCGAACGCTTCGCGGAGGAGAGCGCCGGTCACTCGTGCTCGGTATGCACGACCGACCTCGCCAGCGACGCCCACACCAGCCACCTCGTTGAAGGCGACTCGGCTCTGCATCCTGAGCAGACCGAACCCGGCCCGGTGGCCGGGCGTGGCGAGCTGGACGACGCTGCCGAACTCGACGAACCAGTTAACAGCGTCGAGGCTCTTATTACCGCCCGGAACAACGCGCAGGCAGAGACGCGAAGGCTTCAAGGTCAGCTCACCGCTGTCGAGACAGAAATCGCGAGTCTCTCCGCTGAACTTGACGCCAACCAGGCAGCTCAAGCAGCGGTCGCGGAGCGCAGAGACGCGGAGTTGGCCCTTGCCCGCGCGCAGGGCGCCGCTGACGCCCTGAAGCCGCAAGCGGGCCCAGTCGGACCCGACACCGCCATGATGGATGCCATCCGCCAAGACATCGAGGTTCTCAAAGCCGCAGAGAAACTGACCGCTGACTGGGTGACGAGGGCGCAGAGCACGTGGCTTGCGGAGCTCAGCGAGGACGTCACGACGCTCGCCCGGGAGTTCGGCTTCTCTAATCTCACCCGGGTCGAGGTCAACGGCGGCGCCCGGATGAGGGTTACCCAAGGCGGCGGGACCAACAACTATGGCGCTTGTGAACGCGGGGAGCAGTTGAGGCTGAAGCTCGCGACGGCCGTGGCTCTCATCCGACAGGGCCGCAGCCGCGGGGTGGGCAGGCACCCAGGGCTGCTGTTCGTTGACTCACCCGGTGCCGAGGAAGTGGCGGAAGACGACTTCGACAGCATGATCGAAGCGCTGCATCGAGCCGCCGAGGCGGCCGATATCCAGGTGTTCGTCGGAACCCGTCATACCGCTGAACTGGCGAATTTGCTCGGCGAGGACCGATGCCGTCTCGGTCACGGCACTCACTTTGTTTGGTAACGAGCAGGCACCGGTATTCACCAAACATCGCCTGCCGCGCCATGATGTGACCCACGGGCCCGGTAGCAGAGGCAAGTGAAAGGAGTTCTGCGGCAGATCGGATGACGATCCACGCCTTCGCGCGTGAAGGGAGGTCCTGATGACCCACGGTGACAGCGACGCGCCGGCTGCTTCCCGGACCGCCGCCTCGGCCGACCAAATCCTTTTGCGCTGCCAGGGCCGCACCCCCACCCTCACCGACTTCGGCGGCTGGACAGATTTGATCGCGCTGCTGCCCGAGCTCGTCGATCATCCTTTGCTCATCGCTGTCGCTCACCTGATGGCGGACCCCGCCATGACCGAGCACTCGATGCAGCAGGCGACGGACGCCGCCGGCCACCTGGCGAGGGCGATCGTTGCGACTAAGAGTCCAACGATCTTCCGAGACACTGTCGACCAGGTACTTGCATCCGATCAGCTGCTTGTGGCCACGGCAGGCGTCCTGTCTGCTCCGCTGCTGGCTCAAAGCGCACAGCCCTCTCGCGGTGCATCACGACGCGAGGCACTTCGTGCAGCCGATGCGCTTGAGGTATCAGTCCAGCTACGGCTAGGCAACTGGGCGCCGCGGTGGGACCTGTTCGCCGTGCTCGCTGCCTATGACGGGCGCGGACCAGCCGTCTATGGCAGAGCTGTCCTGAGGGCCGTCGTCGCTGCTATCGAACAGTGGACCGAGGCGGTGGATCTCCTTCCTGCGGCTCGCCGAGTGGCGGGCCTGGAGGCACCGCTGGGCACCGCCGACCCGAGCCAATCAGCCAGCGACCCGGCACTGAGCGATTCGGATACGGGTCTAGCGCTCTCACGCATATCCGTCCTGCTAGCGCTCCGGTCCACAGACAAAGCGGCGCTGCTCACACACCTCGACGACGCCGTTCGCTATCTCCAGCCTGCGCTCGAAGACGACGATCGGCCCGATGCGCACGTCACAGCCGACATCGCTCTGCTGCTGCGCGACCTGCTGGTGACTGGCTCGATCGCTGACGCGGACCTACCGGGAAGAATCAAGGCCAACGTCCGGGAACTCCTTCACCTGGACCCCGGGCGCAGCCACTGGTTGGGGCAGCGTATAGCCGCCGCGCACGCCGCCTGGGCCAAACTCGCGGTCCAATTGTCCGAAGCATACGAGCACCTCAGCGAACCTTCCTGGTACCAGGCGGCCGCAGTCATCGACGATGTCGTCGCCCTCTATCGCACCACCGGCTCCACGCACATCTTCCGACGCACCGAAGACGGCGCAGCAATCCACGACATCGTCGCTCCAACCCTGGAAGCAGGCTTCGCCGACCAAGCAGGCCTGATGCGTCACCTGCAAGACCATGTTCGTCACCTCGAGCTGCTCTGCAATGAGGGCACAGCCACCCCCGACCAAATCGCCGACCTACCTGTCGCTGTCGCGCTTCGCGACGCGGCCGCCGAACAATTCCGAGACCCCGCCGGCGGGTACCGCCCAAAATCGGAGGCCGGCATGCCTCCCGAAGGTGGAGGCCTGTCGGCTAGTCAGACCGCAACGGCATTCCCTCGGTACTCTCTCGAAGAGAGTGGTCCGGACACGCCATCACAAGCTCGTGTCCGCCAGGCAGTTGCTGTACGTATTAGTGGAGCCAGGGCATTCTCGCGGTCGCTCGTCGTCGACGAACTGCTCGACCGGGCAATGACGGGGCTCCGAGCCTCCGTCGACTACGTAGACGACATCGCCGAGTGCGTAAACCTGGTGACCGAGCTCCTCGTCATGTTCCTCTGGGACCGAAATCAGATCGGCGCCAGCGAGGCCCCATACCTGTACAACCCTGACGCGGACGAAGACGATCTCGCGAAGGACCTACGCCAGTTCCTGCGAGCCAGCGGCCAGCTCAACGGAGTGGACTCCGAGGTCCGGCACAAAGCCGGAGGGCGGGTCGACGTCGAGTTCGGCTTTCCAGGCTTTAGCCTCTTCGTCGAACTTAAGAAGGACGCGACGCGTAAGCCGGTTCCTGACAAGAAGTCCTACCTCGACCAAGCAGCGTCGTATCAAGTAGCTGACCCTCGCATCGGGTTCCTGCTCGTTCTCAAGCTCGTTCCTGCCGAGAAAGCGCCGAAACCTCACCTACTGGACTGCCTCGAAGTCGTCGAAGTCGCCGATGCGAACGGTGCGCCGCGCCACGTCGTTGCTCTCACGCTCTCTGGCGCGTTGACGAAGCCATCGGACATGTGACGGCTGAACAGTTACGCGGCTAAGGGGCCCCAGTCGGACGGCCTTCAGTCCGGCTTGGGGGGTTAGCACCGGCTGTGGGGGTGCTGTGAACGGCGCCCACTGGACGCCCTGCGTCCATGGTCAGTCGAAATGCCCCGGACCCTGGGCTGGGTGGAGCGCCGCTGCGCGATGGCGAGCGCCGTGTTGTGTGCCGAGGAGTTAGGTGATCTCGATGGCTGGCCGTTGCCGTCCTCGCGTACATGAGTCGAAGGGCCACTACGACCACAGGAGGTCTTCGTCGTCCTGGAGACGTGACGGGATCGGGTAGGCGGTCAGGGTGTCGGTGACGACGGTGACTGGGTCACGGTCGAAGGTCGACGGGGCGACGGGGCCGAACTGGTAGGGCTCTTTCGGCGGAGGCTGCCCGTTACGCACGCCACCGTCGGCTTCCGCATCGGAGTCTTCGCGGCTGGGGTTTGCTTCCGATCCTTGAGCGGGGAGTTTTCCTCGCCTCCGCTGGGGCATGGGATCGTAGAATTCGAGAAGCCCGAACTCGACGAGCTGCTGGGCGTGGAGATACACCTCTCCGCTGATGCCGTAGCGGCCCCAGCGCACCGTACGTGGGAGCGCGACCGTGGCCCGTGATGGTCCGCTTTGGGCTGAGTCGTAGTTGAGCCGCCATTGCTGGTCGAGGACGGCCAGCAACATCACCAATTCGGCCGGTTCCAAGACCAGATGCCAGCCATTCCAGAAAAACGCGGCGGGAAGCCTCAGCCCGGTGGGGCTCCTCTCGGGCGGCACGCGGTATCGCAGGCCGCTTCCGTCTTCCTGCAGCAACTGCCACTGCTCGTATCGGTAGCGGGTCCCCGGCGGATGAAGAGCCACCAGACCTGCGGCTTCCAGCACATCCAGCGCGCGGTGGACTTGGGCGCGCCGAGCGCGGGGCCCTCTCGGAGCGGTCAGCGCGGCCAGAGACGCCCAGGCCGGGCCGGTCTCCGGCCGGCCACGAAGATTGGCGAGGTCGTTGACGAATACCGGCCGCATCCCCGGGCGTGCCGGATCGGCGCGCAGGTGCGCGACGTAGACCGCGGTCAGGTAGAACGCCAGCGCGTTGGAACGCCGGTGGACCAGACGGGTCGCCGGGGGTCGGCTGGCGACCTCCGCCGCCTGCCGGTCGCGGTAGTCAGGACCGGCATCGACCGCGAGGCTTTCGTCGGGCCACGCGTCGGCCGAGTCGCGCAGTCGCATCGTGCTCAATCGTATGAAACCGGGCAGGATCCGAATCTCCGGGACATCGCCGGTATCGATCGTCCGGTAGTCGGCTCGGGCGCGCTCCAGAGCAACACGTTTTCTCGCTAGCCGGGTCAGCCGTTGCTCGCGTGAAGCCCGCATCCGCTCGACGCTGCGTTCTCGCCAGGCTGCCTGCCGCTGCCGGTCGAGGACCGGATCCGGAGGAATCTCGCCGCGCGGGGGCGACTTGCCAGGTGACACGGCGAACCTCCCGGCTGGTCCGACACGGCGAAGAAGGTCACGGCGGAGCGGCACATAGCACTACCTCTTCTCGTAGGAAGAATAGTCAATCGATAAGTAGAGACCCGTGCCGCTCTGCCATGACCTCGACCGCATGGCGGTCGCGTTGCGACCTAGGGAAACTCGCCGAACAACAACCGCGAGCGCCCCAGCCACCGGGGGCGAGAGGAGTTCCACCCGTGAATACGCGTACGACGACCGACCCGACGCCCCCATCCCTGCTGCCGATGCGTTCCGCGCTGATCATCGTGATCGCGTTGCTCGTCGGCGCGGTCATGGGCGGGCTGACACTGTGGGGCGGCACGTCACTGCCGGTGGCGCTGGTGGCCGGACTCTCCACCGCTGGTATTTCCCTGCTACCGCTCGACCGCATCGTCGGCAGGTGAACAACCGGCAGACGGTGGGCGTCCAGCGTCGGTGACCCGCTCGTCGGCTGCCGATCGCGAGGGGCTGCCCGGCTGGCGACGATTTCTCTGCGCCGAGGTGGCTGGAGCGACAACGGGTGGGAACCGAGGCGTTCGGACAGCGTCCACGGTGCAGCTGGGTAAGGCGGCGAAGGCCGCAGGCCGAAAGCTCTCGAAGAGTCGGCTGCCCGCTTGCCCGGGGCCGCGCGGGTGGCATGGGACCGGTTCGAGTCGTCTGAGCTTCGGTTCGTGTCAGGTACCTCTGACGGCCTGGTGCGGAGCCGACCGTGATCCGCAGGTACGCCTGGTGGGCCGGCCGGTCGCGGGCTCGACGGTTGTCATCGCCCTGAGTTGCGCAGGAGCGCGTAGAGCGCTGCGGCCGTGGAGAGGCCGGAGGCCCAGGCCGGGCTGCTGGCCCCGACCACGGCGGCGGTCAGCGCGGTCGCCGCGGCCAGCGCTCCGCGGATCCGGCGCCCTGTCCGGCGGGGCGTGGGCTCGGGTGCGGAAGCTTCGGGGTGAGTCATCGGGATGCGCTCCTGAACTGGGGCTGGCCGGTTACGGAGCCAGTTCACCGGGTGCGGCCGGGTGGGTCCCCCGCGAGGTCACGGGGCTGAAACGCCTTGGCAGGGTGGCTACGCTCCGGCGGCATGGTCCGTAAGCCGCCCAGCCCTGCCGACGTGGCGCTTATCGCTGCCGCCGCGGCCCGCGGATGCACGGTGACGCCGGCGATGTTGGCAACGTGGCGGCGCGCGGGACTGCTGCCGTCGAACGTGCGGGGGCCGGCAGCGGCCGGTGGGCGGGGAACGACCTCGGCGACGCCACCCGAGGCGCTCACCCTTGTGCTGTGGCTGAGCGACCACGCCCGGCCCGGTCGCCGCCCCACCGATGTGGCGCTGGAGGCGTTCGCCGCGGGGCTACCGATCCCGGAGGCCACAATCCGGGATGCGTGGCTGAGCACCGCGACGAGCCTCGCCCTGCCGGAGACCCCGCCAGAGGTTTCGGCGGAGGCCCGGGAGGGCTGGGTGGCCGAGGTCGCCGACGCGGCGGTGGCCCGCGAGAGTCATCACCCGGTGCTTCTTCCGCGGCGGATCCGTGACCTGGATGCGCGCGTCGCCGCGGTCGGCTTCTCCTGGGCGGCGCCGGAGATCGCCGCATTCGACAAGGGGCCGGGCACCGACGAACCGTTCACCCGCCGCGACTATGTGCACCTGACCGTCTCCGCGGTGCTGGGAGGCACCGCCCAATTCGACGACATCGACCTCGCCGGTTACGCCCGCGCGCTGGCCCCGGCCGGAGCAGCCGTACCGGTCGCGTCGATGCTCGAACACCCCGACGACAACCCGGCCCTCGCCGAGATCCACGACGGGAACAGCCTGACTCTCCTGCCCGCCGGTGACATCCGGAAAGCCCTCGCCGGCCTGATCAACGAAGCCTCTCTGAGCCAACTACGTGCGGCGTGGAAGGCCGTCGAAGACCTCCACGAGTGGGCCGAGTCACTCTGCGCGAACGCCGAACACGAACTCGACCTCCTCGCCGCCGGGGTAATCCGCGACGCCTGGCCCGGGATCCAGGCCTGGTGCATCGGCTCGCTCCTGGGCGCGAACCGCAGCTTGCTGATCGCCGGTCTGCGTGATCCGGCGCCGACCAGCAGCGCCCGCGCGCACCTCGCGGTGACCCTCCTGTTCATCACCACGGCGCTCAACCGGCTACGGATACTCGTTCCCGGTGGCCAATTCGAGTTGCTGCCCGACCTGCTTCCCCCATTCCTTACCCGCCTCACCGAGCTCATCGCCGACCCGCGAGCACCTACCTGACGCGAGCAGCCAGCGGTTCGTCGCAGAATCCAGCACGGCGAACTCCGGCCGCGCCGGTATTCAACGGCACACATGACCGAAGGCCCGGCTCTGCCGGCAACTGCACGATGCGACCAGGGCGGCCGGCCCGTGGGTGTTAGGTCGGCCGCTCTGCGCGTTTCCGGGCTCCCGTTTGTGGCCGCCAGTTGCGCCAGCCGCCGGACGAATCCCGATGTCCCGCTCCTTGCTTCAACGTGTAAGCGTTAAATCTCAGGTGCTTCGCTGCCGTTGACGGGCCGCCAGCGGCGCGTCGCGTCTAGAACCGTGGAATGCTGTTGCAGTACGCGGTCGCGCCTCGACCCGGGTACCACTGGATGTAGCAGTTGTTCTGGAAGTTGGTGCGACGACCACCATCGGTGGTCGCGAATTCATCTGATGTCGGGAAGCCGAGCTGGCTGTTCTCCCAGCCGAGTGCCGCCCAGCGGTCGCGAATCTGGCCGTGGACTTCGTGCGCGCCTGTTGCGGGAGACCAGTAGATCGACCATCCGGCCTGGAAATGGTTGAACGCGCCGGTCTTGCGTGGTGTGCGGATCTCATCGGTTACTGGGAAGCCCATGTCGCCGCGTTCCCAGCCCATCGACGCCCATTTATCGCGGATGAGTCCGTGGACTTCGTGTGCTCCGGTAGCTGGGGACCAGTAGATCGACGCGTTCTTGCTGAAGTGGTTGAACGCTCCGGTCTTGGTGGGAGTGGATGTTTCGTTGCTCGTTGGATATCCCACGATGCCTTGCTCGTAGCCGAGCGAAGCCCACTTGTCGTTGATCGATCCGACCACCTCCCGCCACCCGACTTGTGAGGTTCTGACCAGCGTCGTGCCGTCGAACATGTAGCGCTCGTTTAGGCCGAAGCCCACCACCGATTTGGCTTTCTGCTGTGTGTGTCCCTCGCAGCGGTGGACACGTGTCCCGATTACTCTCGCGCCGCTGTCGGCGCTGATCCACTCTCGCTCGTACACCCGGTATAGACGCGGCCCGGTGCGCACGACCTCCCGCGGTGTTTCCTTGGCCCACGGGTTGGCCGTTCGCCCGGTCTCCCACGTTCCGGTATGACACAGCGGGCTGGACGGCTCCGCGGCTTCTGCCGCCGCCGTCGCGAAGGGGCTGATCGCTAGCAGGCCCACGGCTACAGCGATCGTGCCCGCACGTCTCCAGCCCAAAGTCCGTCCCATGTTTCCCCCTTGAAATGATTCGCATCCCACCCAGCCCGAAAGGCGCCTCCGGGCGCAACGGGCGGGAGTAACAGACCACGATTCCCTCGATCCGGTAAGCACCGCCCCGGGAAATGACCCGATCGTTCGTGCGGCCGCACCCGTTACGGACTGTCGCTATCGGCGTTTCGGCTCAGCGGCACGGCCAATCGGGCGATCAAGGTGAGCGGGCCACTCGTGCCGGCCGCGGATGCTCCGATGTGGCAGAGGCGTATGCATGGGTTGGGTGCATGGGTTGGGTGCATGGGTTGGGTGCATGGGTTGGGTGCATGGGTTGGGTGCATGGGTTGGGCCGTTGGATCGTCTCCGGTCGGTGGGAGCGAATGCGCCGGTTGTCGTTCGGGCCCGCGGCGGGACCGGCGTCGGCGGGCTCGGACTCGGTTCCGGCGGCACCGCCCAGGCGCGCAGTGAGCCCCTCGTGCGCTGATCCGATGGGATGGTGACCGTGCGCCTCGGCCCCGAATCGAAACTCCGGTTCAGCAACCGCGGTGTGTGCGGAGCCTCCACACTGGCGAGTATCTCCTACTCTGTCCCGATCCCCTTCCGAGACCGGGCAGGGGCTGACTATCCCGGGAAGAGACAATTCGGCAGGCCCGGCGGGTCAGATGTTCGCGGATGGCGTGCCCGGCCACCGGGTGGGACACTTTGGCGCCTGGCTCCGAGCGCTATGGCACGACGTACGGTTGCTGGCGCCGCGGTGGGATTTCTGGATGGCGTATTTGGAGCGCTGGACACGCTGCCTCGTCAGTGTCCGGCGTTGATCGCTGGCCCCGTGGCGCGGAGCCGGCCGGACGGCGCCTTGAGGAGCGGTCGGCGTGGTCGGGGGCCTAGGATTTTGTCGTGGCCTCCTCCCGGTGGACCTGGATGTGCGTGTTGTTCGAGCATCAGGAGTATCCGCAGTTCATGAGCCGGTTCTGCACCCGGCGGGAGTTGATCGTCTGCCAGCGGTGCGGTGAGCAGCGCACGGTTCGCGAAGAGCCTGACCATGACTGGGGCGCGTGGATACTGGGTCCCGAGCGTGGGCCGTGCGCGGTGTTACACACCTGCACCCAATGCCATGTGACCGAGTGGGAGTACGAGCGCGACGCGCGGGAACGACCGCTTACCGGACTTGACCCCGCGCAGCGCACAGCCTAGGATCGCCGTCTCCGCCGAGGCGGAGACGCGACGCTGGCCGCAGGGTGCTGCGCTCGATCCCGCGAATTCGGCGTGCACGCGGGCCGAGGTGGTCGGTGTGCGGTTCGCGCACGATATGACTGAGGGCCGCCGGCGCGACGACAGTTATTGCCGGACCGCCGGCTGTACCTGGTCGGAGTCGGGCGACATAGACGACACCGCCTGACTGACTGATCGACCGATCGGTAACCGGTCGCCGTGCCGAGCGGCTGCCGGACTGCGCCGCCGTTCCGGGGGCCAGACCTGGATACGGCACAGGAGTGCGCTGGCGGTCTTCGTGGGCGCGTCTCCTCGCCAGGTTCCAGGCCTTGCCGCAGGCGGTCGGTGCGGCAATCAGCCGGGCAACACGAAACATGCGTTTAGTCGTGTTAGCGTCATTGGCCGGGTTGGGCCAGCTGGTCGGCGGTGGGAGCCGGTAATGGGGCGGGCGGCAGGCGAAATGAGGCGAGACTCAGTCGCGCTGGACTGGTCTGACGACACCGTCGGGCCCTGGCGCGGTGTGCCGCCCGGGTTGATGGCGGAGCTGGCCGCGCGGGTGGCCGACGCGCCGGCCGCAGTATGGGTAAGGATCGATGGCCGCTGTGAGCGGGTGGTCGGCCGGTCGGGGGCGGCGGTCGCCGGGTGGCCGGAGTCGTGGCGTGTGGCCGACGGGCCGGCGGAGTGTCTGCTGCGCATGAACGGTGCGCTGGTTGTGGAGGACACGTCTGCGGATCTGCGCTGGGGTTGCTGTCCGCTGCGGGTGTCCGCGGACATTCGGGCGTTGCTGGCGGTGCCGCTGCGCGGGGCGGATTCGGGTATCACCGGCGCGGTGTATGTCGTCGATACCGTGTCCCGGCGGTGGCCGGACTCAGTGCTCGAGGCCGTCGAGCGGCTGGCCGCGTGGGCCAGCGGGGCGACGGCCGGTCAGGCTGCGCCTTGGGGTGCGGCGGATGCAGGCGGCGCGGCGGACGTGCCCGAGGTGGCCGACACGGACGACGCCCACGGGAAGATTGCGGTCGCCTCCTCCGGTCCGGCGTCTGATCCGTTTCTGACCGCGTTGGTGGAGACCCTCGATGTCGGTGTCGCCGCTTGCGACAGTCGTGGACGGCTGATCCTGTACAACCGGGCGTTGCGTGAGCTGCGGGGTCTGCCGGACACGTGGACGCCCTCCGAGGATTTGGCGACGTCGCTGGCGGCCAGACCGGTGCTCGGCCCGGACGGTGATCCGCTGGCGGTGGAGCGCACACCGCTGGGCCGGGCGTTGCGCGGTGAGGTGGTGGAGAACACCGATGTCGTCCTGACCGCCCCTGGGCAGCGCCTGCGGATCGCCGCGGCCCGGGCGAAACCGATCCACGACGGTGACGGCCGCTGCGTGGGGGCGGTGGTGGCGTTGCAGGAGGTCACCGATCGCCGCCGCGCGGAACGGTTCGCCGAGTGTGAGCTGCAGGTGGCCCGGGCGCTCGCGGAATCGGTGTCGGTCGCGGCTGCCGCCCCGGCGGTGCTGGAGGCAGTGGCGCGCAGCTTGCAGTGGCCGCACGCGGAGCTGTGGCTGATCGACGGGGCGGGCGAGCAGCTCGACCCGGTCGCGCAGTGGAGCGCTCCGGGACTGGATCTGCAGGTCGAGCTGCCTGCGGTCACCAGTTTCGAGGGGATCGTCGGGTCGGTCTGGGCGACCGGGCGGCCGCTGTGGGTTCCGGATCTGGCCGGCAGCCGCTATTTGACGACCGGCGAGGCCGCGGCCCGCAGCCGTGAGTGCGCGCGGCAGGGGTTGCGGACCGTACTGGCGGTTCCGCTGCTCGACGCGGGCCGCGTCCAGGGCGTACTGGCCTGCTTCGCCGACACCCTCGAGGACGGGCAGGAACTGCTCACCACGCTGCTGGGCACCATCGCTCGGCAGATCGGGCAGTTCTTGGCCCGGCGGCGCGCCGACGAACTCGCCCTGGATCTGGCCCGCACCAAAGACCAGTTCCTCGCGCTGGTCAGCCACGAGATGCGCACCCCGCTGACGGCCATCTCGACCTACACCGAACTGATCCTCACCGACGACGACCAGGCCTGTTGCCCGGATCATCGAATGCTGCTGGAACGCATCGACCGCAACACCCGCAGTCTGCGGGCGATCGTGAACGACCTGCTCGACCTGGCCGCGCTGGAGTCCGGCCGCTTCACCATCTGCCGGGAGCCCATCGATCTGGTCGCCGTGGTGCTCGATGCCGTCAGCGCCGCGGCCACAGCCGCCGCCACCGCCGGCGTGGAGCTGCTCACCGCACTCCCCGACCGCGCCGAGCTGCACGGTGACGCTGCGCGCCTGCGGCAGGTCCTGGACAACCTGATCTCCAACGGCATCAAATACAGCCCGCACGGCGGGCAGGTCCACCTCCGCCTCGACGCCGACGCCGACGCCGACGCCGGGAAGGCAGGGGAGGCCGGGGATATGGTCCTGACGGTCAGCGACACCGGCATCGGCATTCCCGAGGCCGAACGACCACGCCTGTTCGGCCGCTTCTACCGGGCTTCGACCGCCCGCACCCACGGCATCCCCGGCACCGGCCTCGGCCTCACCATCGTCCGGGCGATCGTGGAAGCCCACGACGGCACCATCGGCCTGGTGGACACGGCCGGACCAGGAGCCACCTTCCGGGTCCGGCTCTCGTCCGGACCTCCCGCCACCGGAACGCCCGACTGATCACCACTGGAAATTTGGCTGTTCACCGCCAGAACGCCGGACCGTTCGCTGCGGGTCGCCGAGGGCCGACTGGTCGCGAACGTCGGCCTCCGGGCCCGGACGGTGCCCGCAGCCACGCGCGACACGGCCAAAAGGCATCCGATTCTGGGAATTCGCACATAATTGACGCCAGGTGGCGTCGAGGTTCCCGTGGTGACGCCGCTGAAGCGCGCGAAAAGGCGGTGCCGGTCGTCGTGGTGGTGAAGGAAGCGGTGGAGCCGTCAGACCCGGCGAATTCGCCGGGTCCGGCCGAGGCCTCGGCGTCCAGCGGCGTCCGCGCGCCCGCGGACACGGGGACAGCGTCCCTGGCCGACCTGGACACGGTGGAGTTGCTGGACTCGGTCGCTGAAGCGTTTTTCACTCTGGACCCGTCCGGGGTGATCGCGGGCTGGAACGCCGCCGCGCGGACGATGTTCGGATTCACTGCCGCGGAGGCCGCCGGGCGGCGCGCGGACGAGCTGCTCGGCGCCCAGTACACGCAGCGGCCGATCCCGGCGGTTCTGGCCGACCTGCTCTCCGGCGCGTCCACCTCCGTGAACGGCGTGACGCCGCTGCGGCACCGCGACGGTCGCCGGATCTACGCGCGGGTCCGGATGTCGACCCTGCACGCCCGCCACGGTGCGGCGGTGGTGTGCGTGTTCCTCAGCGACGTCACCGACCAGGTGGACGCGATCACCGCGGCCGACGCGGCCGACGCCGCGGTGAAGAAGGCGGACGTCGCGGCCAGGAAGGCAGACATCGCTGCCGACGCGCAGCGCGGATTCACCGAGGCGCTGCTGGACAGCCTCGGCGAAGGCGTCGTCGCGGTGGATCAGACCGGTCGCGGGGTGGTGTTCAACCGCGCGATGCGCGAGCTGCACGGCCTGCCGGCCGATCTGCCGCCGGAGGCAGCCCGGGCCGCGGCACTCACCCAGCTGCGCCACCCGGACGGGCGACCGGCGCGCGCCGAGGATCACCTCATGGACAAGGCCCTGGCCGGCCAAACGATCCGCGACGCCGAATGGATCGTGACCCTCGACGGTCACGCCGACCGCTACGTCGCGGCCAGCGCACAGGCGATCCTGGCCGGCGACAATGAGCGGATCGGAGCGGTCACCACCGTCCAGGACATCACCGACCGTCGCCGCGCGGAACGGTTCCGGGACTGCCAGCTCGCGGTCGCCAAGATCCTCAACCGGCCCGGCACCCTGGCCGAGCTCGCGGACGACATGTTGGCATTGGTCGGGCGCACACTCGCCTGGCCCTACCTGAGTCTGCGGGTCGTCGATCCATCCACCGACACGCTGCGCCGGATCGGGCGGTGGAGCGCCGCGGGCTACGACCTCGACGAGCTTCTCCCCGTCCACCTCACCCGGGACGCACCCGTGATCCCAGCCCGGGTCTGGGCGACCGGCCGCCCGATCTGGGAACCCGACCTCGCGTCCCTACCCGCGCCCGGCGGCGCCTCCACTCCCGGCGGCGCCTCCACTCCTGGTCGCGTATCCGTCTATGCCGAACACGGGCTGCACGCGGCGCTGGCCGTGCCCGTCCGCGACGGCGACGACGTCCTCGGGGTTCTGACCTGCTTCGCTGACACCATCGAACACGACGAATTCCTCCTCACCGGTCTTCTCGGCGACGTCGCCGCGCAGATCGCGCAATTCCTGGCCCGGCGCCGCGCGGAAGACCTCACGAGCGCGCTGTCGAAAGCGCGGGCGGACTTCACCGCGCTGATCGGTCACGACATGCGGACCCCGTTGACCACCATCGGCACCTACGTCCAGCTGCTGCTCGAGGACCCCGCGCCGCGGCCCAACACCGAGCGCCAGCTCCTGGACGGCATCGACCGCAACAGCCGCGCGCTGCGGGAGCTCGTCGAAGGGCTGCTCGACCTAACCGCCCTGGAACGTGACGACACACCCCTGGCGATCCACGAGGTCGACCTGTCCGCGCTGCTCACGGCCGCGATCGCCGCGGCCCGACCGGCCGCGCAGGCCGCCGGTATCCAGCTGCACACCACCCTGCTTCCGCGGCTCCACATCGACGGGGACCGCGACCGGCTCCGCCAGCTGCTGGACAAGCTGCTCACCGCGGCCATCACCGGCAACCCCGGCGGCGGCGACGTCCACCTCGACCTCGACCGTGCCGGAAACACCGCACAGCTGACCCTCACCGACCCCGGCGGGCTCGACCTCGCCGATCGGACGTTCGAACGGTTCTCCCCGGCCAACACGACCGGCACCGGCAACACGACCTCCGGACTCGGTTTCGTCTTGTCCCGGGCCATCGCTGAGCGACATGGAGGCAGCCTCGTCGTGCAGCAGGACGGGCGAACGGTCACCACCACGGTCCTACTCCCGATGCGTAGCCAGTCCGCGCCCTCTCCCGCCGATCGCTGACCGCAGCAGGCTCTGACTCGCCCCGGGGGGGCGGGCGCCGGCGCCGCCGGCCCTGCGCGGACGGGGCCTGCGCGGGTCGGGGCGGAGCGTGGCGAGGCGGGTCATGCCTGTCCGCGGGTGCTTCCACGGCGGCGGGCGTCTTGCGCCCGGCCGCGCGCACTGGGATCACCCTCTCCTGATCGGCATGTGCGCTGCAGGCTTTAATCACCGGCGGCTCGCGGGAAGGGCCTCGGGCAGATCAGTAGCGTCCGGCGGACGGGTATCGGCGCTGGGCCGCGCACGTGTGGATGGCTGTCTGCACGGCGATGGGTCCGTCGGCCGGCCGGCATCTTCCGGCAGCCGGTTGGTGCCGGTGACGGCGAGGCGCGAACGCCCGGCAAACGTGTTGCCATCAGCACATTCACCCGGCGCTCGGCCGAGCCGGTGGACTAGTGTTCCGAAAGTGTCTCGTGACTCGAAGTCGGCTGGGGGCGCCTTCGAGGTGCTGATCGTGGACGACGACCCCGGCGACGTGCTGCTGATCGAGGAAGCGCTCGCCGAGCGGCGCCTCCACCATCGTCTGCACACCGCCGGCGACGGGGTCCTCGCGCTGGAGTTCCTCCGCGACAGCGCCCAGCCGCGGCCGGATCTGATTCTGCTGGATCTGAACATGCCGCGGATGAACGGCCGGGAGCTTCTCGGCGAGGTCAAGGCCGATCCGGCGCTGCGCGCGATCCCGGTAGTGGTGCTCTCGACCTCCGCGGTGACCGAAGACGTCACCGATAGCTACGGCCTGCGCGCCAACGCCTACGTCACCAAGCCGGTGGACTTCGACGACTTCGTCGCCACCGTCCAGCACATCGACGACTTCTACCTCGGGGTCGTGCGGCTGCCCCGCTCTCCGGGCAGCCACACCGCCTGACATCCGGCGCGCTGGCGCGGATAGGGGGTACTCGCCAGGCCGACGGCGCAGCGCCCACCTCCCGAGGCGGTGGCGACGCCGGTACTGGCCCGTCACCGAGCGCTCCGAGCCGTCACCCGACAGTCGATCGGCGACTGCCGCCCGGACTACGGTCGGCCCTGAACAGATGCCCGGCCGGGCCGGTGCGATGCGGCAGAAACCCTAGAGCCCCTTGTCGCCGGATGGGGCTGCGGTTGCTCAGCGGGCCACGAGTCCGGGACGGCGACCATCCTGCGCCCTTCGCGCAGCTTTCCGGTCAGCCCGCCGATGGCATGGCTGAGAACTGTCTCGCGGCCGGGTCGCGGCCGGGTCGCGGCCGGGGGTGGCGAAGCGATGAGATCGATGCTCCGATCGATGACCGCTGTGCTGAGCCGGGTGTCCGAGCGGACGAAGCTCACGGCGGTGTCGGTAATGCTGACGCTGCCGCTGCTGGTGGTGAGCAGCGCCTACGTGAGCGTGGAGCACGGCCGGCTGGTGTCGGGCCGGCTGGAGCGGGCCGGCGCGGCGTATCTGGTGCCGTTGAGCCGCCTGGCCACCGAGGTCACCCTCGCCCGGCACACCCTGGCGCTCGGGGGCCGGCCCGACGCCACCGCGATGCGTACGGCCGTCGACGCGGTGGATCGCGTCGACGACCGGTACGGGCACGCGCTGGGGCTGGACGGGCAATGGCCGAAGGTCGACGACACCCTCGAGCGGGCCGTCGCCGTCGACGGTGTCCGGGCGGGGGTCGCGGCTTACAACAGCGCGGTCGACCAGATTCTGGCGCTGATCACCCGGGTCCGGGAGCCCAGTACCGCGCTGGACGCCGACGTGGACACCTACTACGTGATGAATGCGGTGATCCTGCAGCTTCCGGTGCTGCTGGACACCCCGCTGCGGGCCATCGACCTCGCGTTGAGCACCTCCCCGGGCGGCGAGGTCGGGGGCGGCGCCGGTCTGGCGGCGATGGCCGCGATGGCCGGCCGCACCACCGTGGTGACGAACTCGCTTAATACCGGCCTGGCCAAAGCGTTCGCCGCGACGAGCAGCCCGGCGCTGCTGGCGTTGAAGCCGCTCACCATGCGGACGGTGGCCATCCACCGCGCCGGATCGGCGCACGTGCTCGCGACGGCCGCGGCCGGCGCCACCCTCGCGGTCGAACCGGGCCTGCTCGATCCGATGATCACCCAGACCACCGCGCTGAGCCGGGCGCTGCTGCCGGTGGTCGAGGACCTGATCGACGCCCGGATCCGGCATCTGGAGCACCGGATCTACGGTGTCGGCGCAGCCACCGGTTTGGCGATCCTGCTCGCCGCCTACGTGCTGCTCTCGTCGCTGCGCGGGATCCGCCGCGGCCGGGACCAGGCCGTGGCCGCGGCCGAGGCGAAGTCGGCGTTCCTGGCCACCATGAGCCACGAGATCCGCACCCCGCTCAATGCCGTGATCGGCATGACCGGCGTCCTCATGGACACCGACCTGGACGAAAACCAGCGCGAGTACGTCACCACTGTGCGCGACAGCGGTGAGGCGCTGCTCAGCACGATCAACGACATCCTCGACTTCTCCAAGATCGAATCCGGGCAACTCGACCTCGAAGCCGAGCCGTTCGACGTCCGCGACTGCGTCGAGAGCGCGCTGGCCCTTGTCGCGCTCCCGGCCGAGCGCAAAGGCTTGGAACTGGTCGGCAGCGTCGACGCCGGTTGCCCGCCGATGCTGCGCGGCGACGTCACCCGGCTGCGGCAGATCGTGGTGAATCTGCTGTCCAACGCAGTGAAGTTCACCGAGCACGGCGAGGTCGTGGTCAGCACCCACGCCCGGCAACTCACCCCGGATCCGGCCGGGCCGGTGCAGCTGAGCGTGGCGGTCCGCGACACCGGACCGGGCATCCCGGCCGACCGTGTGGACCGGGTGTTCCGGTCGTTCTCGCAGGTCGACTCGTCCACCACCCGCGTCCACGGCGGCACCGGGCTGGGGCTGGCGATCAGCCGCAACCTCGCCCGCGCGATGGGCGGCGACATCGCCTTGGGCAGCACCGTCGGTGCCGGCTCGACCTTCACCCTGACCGCTCAGCTGTCGGGCTGTCCCGACGTGACGCCGGCCGGGGTGGGGCCGTCGCGCCTGATCGGGGCGACGGCGTTGATCGTCGACGACAACGCCACCAACCGCCGCGTGCTGTCGCTGCAGCTGACCGGCTGGGGCATGACCTGCCTAGAAGCCGGGTCCGCCGCGAACGCGCTGGCGCTGCTCGCCGCCGGTTCCCGCGTCGACGTGGCGATCCTGGACATGCAGATGCCCGGGAAGGATGGTGTCGCGCTGGCCCGGGACCTGCGCGCCCATCCGGAGACCGCCGGTCTGCCGCTGATTCTGCTCAGCAGCGTGCAATGGCGGCCCGGACCTGACGCCCACGGCCTGTTCGCCGCGGTGCTGGCCAAGCCCGCCCGCGCGGCGCTCCTGCACGACCGCATCACCCGGGCCCTCGATCCTCAGCCCACCGGCCCGCGTCGTTCCGACGACTCGCTCCCCACGCGGGCCCAGCCGAACGGACAGGCCGGTACGGCCGATGTTCCGCAGCCGCAGGCTTTGCGGATCTTGCTGGTCGAAGACAACCCGGTGAACCAGCGCGTCGCGCAGCTGCTGCTCGGCCAGCTCGGCTACCGCGCGGACACCGCCGGCAACGGCCTGGAAGCCCTCCGCGCGTTGCAGCGGGCGGCCTACGACGTGGTGCTCATGGACGTGCAGATGCCGGTCATGGACGGCCTGGAAGCCACCCGCCGCGTCCGCGCGGACCTGCCCGCCGCGCAGCAGCCGCACATCATCGCCATGACCGCCAGCGTCCTGGTCGAAGACCGCACCGCCTGCCGCGCGGCGGGCATGAACGACTACCTGGCCAAACCCGTCCGCGTCCACGCCCTGCGCGACGCCCTTGCCGTCCTCACGCCCGCTACACCGACATCCACCGCGCCCGGACTCGCCCCGCCCGAATCCGCCCCGCCCGAATCCGCTCGGTCCGAGGCCACCGTGTCCGGGCCCACAGCGCAGCTCGCTGTCTCACCCGATGGCGTGCTGGACCACCACCCTGACGCCGAGAGGCTCGACAGTGAGCACGGCAGCCCTGCGGATCACGGGCCGCTTGAGGAGAGCGTCCGGGGGCGGCTGCGCGAGCTGGTCGGTCCCGGGTCGCCGCTGGACGAACGCCGCCTGGTCGCCGGTCTGGCACGCTCGTTCACCGCGGCCGGCCCGCAGCTGCTCGTGCAGCTCACCGCCGCGGTCCATCTCGGCGACAACGGCACCGCCGAGGCCCGCGCCCATCGGCTGCGCGGCGCGGCAGCGAACCTCGGACTGAGCATGCTCGCCGACCTCTGCACCCGCTACGAGGATCTCGCCCGCGCCTACGCGCTCACAGCGGGCAGCGACCACGCGGCCGGTCTGGCCGCCGCCGCGGCCGAACTCGACCGCGGCCTGGCCGTCCTCGACCGGCTGCTGGCCGAACTGGGACCTCTCGACGATGGCGCCCGGCACGGCTCGGCGCGGCACGAGGCGGCCTCGTACGAGTCGGCGGCCAGTGCGGCGCCGAGCACCCCCGGTCCGAACCAGATGAGTGATTCCGATGTCGGTCAATGGTCGTAGGCGGTCGACGATCGGGCGACTGGGGGGCCGGTGGGGTCGTTGCGCTAGATCACGGCGGTCAAAGCGAGGAGTCCACTCGAGGTCGCTGGTCGCGACAGGCGGCGGGAACAGTTCGTACCTACCCGTGAATGGTGTATTCCGCCGGGCCGGTGCGGCAGCCTGTCCGCCTCAAAAGGAGGGCTGCGATGACCACCCGCAAGCTTGATCCTCACGAGGCTGCTGCCTACTGGTCGCAGCTGCGCGGCAGCACGCTGCGCATCAGCCTCGCCGGGGCCGTCGACCATCACCGGCACAGCGAGCTGCAGACGATGGTGAATAGCTGCCGGGGCATGTTGACCGGGCCGTGATCGACACACGCGAGGTCACGTTCTTCGGAGCCGCCGCCTTGAACTTCCTCGCCATGCTCGCGGCCACCGGCGCGACCGTCGTGGTCCTCGACGCCGCCGCGCGGCTCTCGATCCCCCGGCTGGTGCACGCCGTCGGACTGCAGGCACGGGTCAGCGTCTGGACCGTCGAGGACTGACCGGGCGTGGCCATTCCGGTCTCCGTTCGGGGAGGACGCCGATGTGGTCACCGGACCGATGGGATCGGTGGTGGGAAGGACACCATGAGTCAGGCGGGCGGATGTGACCGTCCGCCTGATTCGTGGTGTTGCTTCTGATTTCTCGGCCACCGGCTCGGCGGCACGCGGGATGGCGGCCGGACCCGGTCAGCGCGCGACCGAGCTCAGCGGCGGTACCACGCCTAGCGGGTCCGCGCCGCCCGCCGGCGGCGGCGCACACCAACCAGGACGAGCAGGAGGGCCGCGGCGGCGCCCGCGCCGGTGAGCGCGCGGGTGCGGGGGCTGCTGTCCTTGGCCGCCTGGGTGGCCCGGGCGGTGTAGGGGCGGGCCCGATCGATCACCGGCCCGGCTTTGGCGCGGGCGGTGACCGTGGCACGGGCGGCCGCCTGCCGGGCGCGAGCACGCGTGTCGGCCACCCGTGCGCGGGCGCGGCCGGATACGTCGGTCTTCGCGGCGAGCGCGTCGACGGTGTCGCCGAGCTCGGCCCGGGTCTCCGCGATCTCGGCGCGCAGTGTGTCGGCGTCGGGCGAGGGCTTGGACGGAGGGGAAGCGGTCATCGGTGTGCGTGCTCCTTCACGATCTGGGCGTCGGTTTTGAGGCCATCGACGGCTTCTGTGGGCACCGCGGGCGTGGCCTGGGAGAGGTTCTTCTTGCCCAGCAGTGCCACAACGCCGGCGGCGAGGAACAGAACGACCGCGACGACGAGCGCCGAGGCCCAGACCGGCAGCACGAGGGCCAGCGCGGCGATGGCAGCGGTGAGCAGAGCCCCGACGCCGTAGAGGGCGGCGATGCCCGCACCGCCGAACAGCCCGGCGCCGACACCAGCCTTCTTGCCCTTCTGCGTCAGCTCGAGACGCGCCAGCGCCAGCTCGTCGCGCACGAGCGTGGACACCTGCGTGGTGATCCGGGTGACCAGATCGCCGGTCGACAATTCTGCCGCGTTGACCGGGTCCGTGGACTCGGCCGGTGTTGGTGAGATTGCCGGTCTGGGTGGTCTTGCCGGTCTGGGTGGAATGGCCGGATCGGCCGGGAAGGTGGCGGGTTCAGCCATGTGCACTCCTCGGAAACGGGATGAGCATCGGCCACCGAATGGCCCGGTGACGGGGTCTTGGGAAGCCGATGCGGGGGGCTGAATCGGTTCGCTAGGTCATACCCGCAGTCCGCTCCCTCAATCCGCACGGCGATTCCGCGGCGCGGTCCTGACCGAGCCGGGCCGGCGGTTGCCTGGTGGTGGCGCGACCGTCTTGTCCACGCTCGGCCTCTATTCGCAGGGGCGGGGCGCAGCCTGAACTCGGCCGGCGCCATTCCGCCGAGTCCATCCACACAGGAAGCGCAGGTGGGGTCAGGACTTCCTGACAGCGTGGCCTCATTGGAGCGAAGAAGTGCCGGGCCGACTGTCCCACGGGTCTTCGTAGACGCAAGCGGGCACGGCGGACCCCAGCCGGAAGGAGATGTTCACCAGGAACAGCACTGCGGCGAGGACGCCGCCTAGATCACTGGCCAGCGCCTGGCGCGTGGCGAAGACGAACCCCGGCACCGTTCCTCTCGGTGGGGGCTATGAAGTATTGCCAGCAGAAGGCTGCGTAGTTTTAAGGTGTTGTAACGGCGATGTGGACGGTGAGGCGGCCCTTCAGCGCTGATGATGAGCCGTAGCCGGGAGCGCAGATACAGCGGCGGAGCGCATTACCTATTCGAGCCAGGTCGGGATCGAGGTAATGGCTTGTCGAACCCCCACCTCTCTCGCGCCCCACTGACGGTCCTAATGCGAGGACGCGGATCGCGTGACCTGGACCATTCGGCGCTACGTCCGGTTACCGGCAGGCGTGCCGATTGATCCGGATTCGGGTCAGCTTGTGCTCTGCTGCGCAGTGAGGCGGTGAACGATGTAGCGGGCGCGTCCCGCGGACTCGGCGCGGCTGTTCGCCGAGCGGCCATCTCTCCGCGGGCTTCAATCAGCAGCTGTGGGACGGGTGGCGGCTGATCTTGGGGCACCAGGGTTTGCGACGGCTGTATCTCAACGCGCTCCTTCTCTAGCACCGTTTGCCTGTTGTTTAGCTTGACTCCGCTGCGCAGATGGCGCATTGACGGCGCCATCTGGTTCTGCCAGAGCCGTCGTCGAGCGTGCCGCGAGGCCGATCTGAGTGGGCCGCTGCTCGCGGCGAGCCGTTCGGTCAACCGGGCGGCCTGCACGGCAGCGATGGCGGTCCTGTTCTTATCCGTGGTGGCTTTGGCTGTTCGGCTCCCTCTGATTCGTTTGTTGTGGTAGCCGCGGCTTTGGATGCGCTTGACGTGGTAGCGGCTGGTCGGCGTCAGTCCGACGCTTGAGAGTTGATGGCTCCGTCTCCCGAGGGTCCGCCGGGCGACGCCGCTCCTGCTGATCGCCGGTGGGGAGATGCGGCGCCGCGGTGGCTGGGCGCCGCTCAGACGGCCGGTTCTGGCTCGTCTGACCCGATGGCGCGTCCGTCATGTCACGTGAGGGCGGGGCGTCTGTTCGACGTGAGCCGTGCGGTGGTGGCGGCGTCGGAGGAGATCGTCGCCCGTTCCCGCGCCCTGGCCGATGCGTCCGGTCGCCTACTGCAGGAACGCCACGCGGACGATGCTCCGCCAAGCCGGCGCGTCGGCGCCGAATCCGAGCCGTCCGATCAGCCGTGCGGTGACGGTAGTGCGGCACGTCGGCACTCGTCTGGCGCGTAGACGGCGCTTTCCGCATTGTCGAGGCTCCCGCGTGAGCCATTTTCTCACTGTGCAGGGTCGGCCGGGTAGGGGAAGCGCTGGGTCAGCAAGTCCGACATGATGAGACGGCCGGGACACCTTAAGCCGTGAGTGCGTGGCATCCGTAGGTGTCCGGGTCAGCTCCATAAGCGATCCGACGAAGGAAGCATCGAATGCACGCCCCGCAACGGTCTTGGTTCGAAACCACCGACCCGGAGCAGGCTCGTGCGGTGATGGCCGCTGCCTACTCGGACAACCAATTGCGGTTACACGGATCTGCCGACAACTTCCATTTCGTGCAGGGCCGCAGCGACCTGGGGGGTGTCCATTTCGACACGTTGCGGATCTCGATGACCACTCAACTGGTGGGCGACCCGATCGATTCGGTCATGATCGGGCACATCGTCGGTTCTCAACCGCAAGCCTTCGACATAAGGTCCGGAGCCGACGAACGCCGCTATGTGCCCGGGGATGTCTTCTTCGGTATCCAGCCGGACGAAGAGTACGCCATTACCTACCACGGTATCGATGTTCATGCGGTCGGCCTGGACTTGTCCTTGCTGGACCAGATCGTCGATGAGCCTGCGATCGAGGTGGTCCACCGGTTCAGCACGCAACCATTGAACGTCGTCCGGGCACGTACCTGGCAGCACGTCGTCGATCTCCTGGAGACCGCGCTCAGCGTCGATGCGGTAGCCGCGTCCAGCCCGTTGGTCCTCGGGTCGGCGGGTCGGCTGCTCGCGGCCACGATGGTCGCGCTGTGGGACCCCGATCACGGCGAGCAGAAGCCACGGGACCGGCCCGAAGCGACTCCGCACACGGTGCGGCGGGCCGTGGCGTTCATCGAAGCCAACCCGCATGTCGACGTCAGCGTCGCGGACATCGCGCAGGCCAGCCACGTCGGGGTCCGCGCATTGCAGAACGCGTTCCGGCGCCATCTGGACACCACGCCGATGGCGTATCTGCGACGGGTGCGCCTGGACCGCGCGCACCGCGACCTGCTCGCCGGCGACCCGGCGCTTACTACGGTGGCGAAGGTCGCGGCCCGGTGGGGGTTCGCTGATCACAGCCGGTTCACGGCCGCGTATCGCGACGCCTACGGCTGCCCGCCGTCGGTCACACTCCGCCGCAGGTGAACGGTCACCGTCGGGCGTCGACAGTCCCGGGCGGTTCTGCCGCCTGTCGGCCCGCGTACGGGAGCCACCCTGCGCAATGAGCGCGTCTACCGCCGTAAGGTCCGGCTCGGCGGCTGCCCGTAACGGGCCCGGTAGGCGTGCGAGAACCGGCCCGGGGCGCCGAACCCCCAGCGCAGAGCAATGGCAGCCACGGTGTCGCCGGCGGACGGATCCGCGGCCTGTAACTCGCGACGCGCACGGTCCAAGCGGATCTGCCGGAGATAGCCCAACGGTGTGGTGTCGTAGTGGCGCCGGAACGCGTTCTGCACTGCGCGGCTACTGGTTCTGGCCGCGTCGGATGTCGGACAGTCCGATCGGACGGTGCGTGTTGGCCTCGCTGAACGCGACCGCCGCCGCGCGGCCGCCGGGGCCACCAGGCCGGGCCCGGCGGTGTACGGCTAGATAATCGTCGTATTCGGAAAGGTGTGCAGCGCCGTCACCGCGACGTGGTGCGCCATCTCCCGGGCGAGCAGGGCACTTCCGAGCGGCGATGGCCGCTCCATGAGAGCGCCGTTGGCCGTCTTGACCACGGCCCGCCAGTAGCGGTGCATCTGCGGCGACACCGGAGTCAACTCGTCGAACCGCAAGTGCGAACCGGGAAGACCGGAAATCCCTTCGGCGGTCCGCTCGAGCCGCTGAATAAACAGCCGCAGCACGCTCAGGTTGATGTCGTGCAGGTCGAAACCCGACCGGAACCCCGACCAGGCACAGCGCCGCGTCACCAGGCGTGAGCTCGGCGCGAGCCGGCGGGCTTTCCAACAACACCCGGCCGCCCTCGACGACGACGAACAGAAAGTAGTCGAACGGGTCAGTGACCTGGCTGTAGTCGAGCGTGCTGCGAATCCGGTCACCGGCAATCACCGGTGTCTCACTCGTCTGCACCGCGAACCGGGCGTCTTCGCGCCCGCGAGCGAACCGCGACCGCTAGCCGACGAGCGTCTGCCACATGAATTCGGTGATCTCCTCTTCGACGGACGAGGAATCGAAGACCGCGTCACCGGCAGGCTTGACGGTGTGTCCGCCGACATGCGCGCCCCCTGAGAAGGCCGCTGACCGCTGGGCGACCAGGGCCACCAGCCTACCTGTCACGTGGGCGTCGGACGCAGGCCCGAATCGGAACGGTCCGCGCGTCGGGGAGGCCCGCTGACGATGACGACCTGTGGAAACGCGACCCAGATGATCGCTTGACCTAGGCTGACACCGAACGCACCGTCATGCCGCGGAGCGGACCCTCAGGGCCGCGCTGCATTGCCGTTCATGTTTCCTCGGACAGCACGTTGCCTGCGGCGGCGCGGCGCTCTCGCGGCTGGTCCGGGGCGCGCCCCGCTTCGATGGTCGTCTCGCTACGTCCGCTGGTTGTGAGAGCCCTGGGGATGATAGGAAGCCCTAATGATGGGCTTCCTGCGCAAGTACCAATGGTTGGTGGGGGTCCTATGGCTGGCAATGGGTGTTACGGAGCTGTTCCTGGCGGTGGTCAACTTTCGTCGTGGCGGCGCGGGTGACCCTGGTTTCTACGTCGACCTCCCCGTCGGCCTCGGTCTTTTCCTCGTCGCTTGGCTGACCTTCCGGCGAGCACGCCGAGTCTCACGGCTCACCGATTAGACGATGGCTGGCTCAGCTCCGCACCGAATCCTCGAAACCGCTGGCAGAAGAACCCTGATCGAACCGCACCTACCTTGAGGTGCTCTCCTGCCACCGATAGAGCGGGCCATCCTCCTCGGCATTTCAGCGCGCGACGCCAGGAACCTCGGTGTCGGTCTGAGGCGTCATAGGCGGCGCCGGGTCGCCGAACCACTCCGAGAGCGCTTGACGCAGGCGTGGTACCGCGGTGTCGGCCGGTTCGTCGATGT